>NZ_JBBCBT010000003.1:0-382931 GCF_037203985.1 Pseudarthrobacter sp. CCNWLW217 | reverse complement strand
AAAATGCTCCAGGCCCGCATCTTCTCCTACGCCGACGCACACCGCTACCGCGTGGGCACCAACCACGCCCAGATCCCGGTGAACCAGCCCAAAAACCAGGTCAACAACTACAGCCAGGACGGCGCCGGACGCTACCAGTTCAACGCCCCGAGCGTGCCCGTGTACGCCCCGAACTCCGTCGGCGGTCCCGCTGCCGTGGAGCCGCAGAACCCCGCCGGCGGCTGGGAGAACGACGGCGAACTGACCCTCTCCGCGCACACCCTGCACGCCGAGGACAGCGACTTCGGCCAGGCCGGCACCCTCTACCGCGAGGTCTACGACGACGCCGCCAAAGCCCGCTTCCTCGACACCATCACCGGCGCCGTGGGCGGCGTGAAGAGCCCCGGCATCAAGGAACGCGCCATCCAATACTGGACCAACGTCGACGCCGAACTCGGCGCCAAACTCCGCGCCAACCTCGGCACAGCCGCTGCCGCCGACTCCGACGCCGAAGCAGCCAACAAGATCGGCTAACCCGCCGTCCAGTTCTGTGCCACCGGCTGGCTTATGCCACTGGTTGGCCCGGCACCTGAGAACACCCCGCTGCGGATTTTCCGCGGCGGGGTGTTCTGCGTTGCTGCGATTTCCACATAGGGAATGCCGGCTCTGGCTGAGGCACCCTACGGTCCTTAGGATCACTGCATGAGCACATTCCAAGGCATCCCCGCAGGGGCATTCGAGTTCTACGCTGAACTTGAGGACAACAACAACCGGGAGTGGTGGCTGGACCACAAGGACCGCTACAACACCTTGGTCAGGGATCCGGTCACGGCCCTGCTGGCCGAACTGGAACCGCGGTTCGGCCCGGGCAAAGTCTTCCGGCCCAACCGGGATATCAGGTTCTCCCAGGACAAATCGCCCTACAAGACCGCCCAGGGCGCCTTTGCGGCCACTCAGGAGGGCGTCGGTTACTACGTGCAGGTGAGCGCGGGCGGGCTGTTGGTGGGCGGCGGATGCCACACCAGCACACCGGCCCAGCTGGTCCGGTTCCGGAATTCCGTCGATGCCTCGGGCACCGGCGAAGCGCTCCGGCAGATCGTTGAATCAGCGGCCGCCGCCGGCTTTGTGGTGGAAGGCGAAAAACTCAAGACCGTGCCGCGCGGCTTCGACAAGGACCACCCCAGGGCGGAGTTGCTGAAGCACAAGTCCCTGTCCGCGCGGGTTGAGCTTGGCCAGCCGGACTGGGTGCATGGACCGGAAGCGGCCGAGAGGATATCCGCGATGTGGGACCAGCTGCGGCCGCTCGTGGAGTGGGTGGGCCGGCACGCAGCCCCCTAAAACGTTCGCCGGAAAGTCAGGCTCCCTGGGACACCGCAGCCAGGCGGGCCTCCAGGTTGTTGAAAAAGACAGTCAGCATCAGCTCAAAAGCGCGGGTGGCGGCTTCGGGCTGGTTCATCACCACAAAATCGAACTGCCGGCCGTAGAAGGTGGACGTGAACAGCCGGGCGTCCGTATCCGCAAAGTCCTCCGGGATGCCCTGAACCATGAGCCAGTCCCTGGTTTTGTGGTGCAGCATGCGGAAGTTTTCCTGCGAGGTCCCGCGCGGTTCGGCAGCCACAATGTCCTGTGCCGTGGCCTCGAACTCAAGCCTGGCCAGGTGCCGGTTCCGCTGTGCCATGGTCCACTGCCAGGACTCCAGCAGGTAGTTCCTCCAGGCGTCCCGGTCGATGTCGTGCACGTCCGTGGTGCGCATGCTGTCCAGCCGTGACTCGATAGACCCGATGATCTCGTTGACCAACTGCTCCCGGCTGCCGAAGTGGTACACCAGCACGTAGGCGCTGATGCCCAAACCTTCGGCCAGGCTGCGGAAGGTCAGTTCAGCAAGCGTCTTGTCCATCAGGTAGTCCAGGATCGCGGAGAGCAGCTCTGCCTTGCGTTCGGGTTTTGCGGGGCGGGCCATGAATCCATCTTAGGTAACAGGGCCTGGCAACCCTGCCGTGGGTGCCTTGCGCCAAGGGCCGGTCACCATGCAGCGGCGCTGCCCCGCACGGACGGCGCTGCCCCGCACCGCGTGAGCGGGGCAGGGCAGCTAGTGCGGGACAGGCCGGTCTCTTGCCTCCGGCCCACGGTGGCCGCTAGGCGCGGCTGAACTCGTCCTCATCGTCGGCTGACTTGGGGGCGGCTTGTCCGGCGGGGCCGTTGACAGCTTCCTTGGCCTCGGTGAAACGCTCGTTGAGGCGGGAGTGCCGCTGTCCGTACGAGAAGTAGATGACGATGCCGATCACAAGCCAGATCGCGAAGAAGATCCAGGTCTCCACCGCCAGGTTGGTCATCAGGTAAAGGCACAGCAGGGCCGAAACCACCGGCAGGACCTTGCCGAACGGCACACGGAAGGAGGGCTTGAGGTCCGGGCGCTTCTTCCGCAGCACCAGGATGCCCAGGCTCACCATCACGAATGCGGACAGCGTCCCGATGTTGATCATCTCTTCGAGGAGGTCCACGTTAGTAAGGCCGGCGACGAGTGCCACGGCGGCACCGCAGATCACCTGGAGGCGTGCCGGCGTCGAACGCTTTTCACTGGTCTTGGACAGGGCCCGGGGCAGCAGGCCGTCGCGGCTCATGGCCAGGACTACGCGGGACAGGCCCATGAGGAGCACCATGATCACGGTGGTCAGGCCGATCAGCGAGCCGAAGGCGATGACCTTGGCGGCAGTGGTGTCGCCCACCGCCTCGAAGGCAGTGGTCAGAGTGGGGTTCTTGGCTTCCGCGAGGTCGGTATAGGACACCATTCCGGTCAGTGCAAGGGACACCAGGATGTAGAGGAGTGTGACGACGGCGAGGCCGCCGAAGATACCGCGTGGCAGGGTCTTCTGCGGGTTTTTGACTTCCTCTGCCGAAGTGGCCACTACGTCGAAACCGATGAAGGCGAAGAACACCAGGGCAGCGCCGGCGAAGATGCCCAGTGTGCCGTACTGTGCAGGGGCGGCTCCGGTGAGGAAGCCGAAGAAGGACTGCTTGAGTACATCAGCGGTGCCGCTGACACCCGTGGGTTCAGCTGCAGGGACGAAGGGGCTGTAGTTCTCGAATTTTACGTAGGTGAAGCCCACCACAATGACAAAGAGCACCACGGCGATCTTGATCAGCGTGAAGATGTTGCCTACCCGGGCAGAGAGCTTAGTGCCCAGCACCAGAAGGACGGTGAAGACCGCAACGATCAGGAAGGCTCCCCAATAGAGGTCAACGCCGCCAATGGACAGTGCTGCCGGGACGTCGGCGCCCATCAGGGCGAAGACCTTGCTGAGGTAGATGCCCCAGTACTTGGCGATCACGGCGGCGGCAGTGAAGAGCTCCAGGATCAGGTTCCAGCCGATGATCCAGGCCAGCAGTTCGCCCATGGTGGCGTACGTGAAGACGTAGGCCGACCCGGCGACAGGGATGGCGGTGGCAAACTCGGCGTAGCACATGATGGCCAGCGCGCAGGTGACGGCGGCGATGGCGAAGGAGACGGTCACGGCGGGTCCGGCGAAGTTGGCCGCTGCCTTGGCTCCGACCGAGAAGATGCCGGCGCCGACGGCGACAGCCACACCCATGATCATCAGATCCCAGGTGCTCAGTGACCGCTTGAGCTTGCGTCCGGGTTCATCGGCGTCGGCCATTGACTGCTCGATTGTTTTGGTCCGGAGGAGGTTCATAAGGAGATCCACAATCCTGATAGGGGATGGAAACAGACTTATCAACTTTACTGTCCATCCACTGGACGGTTCCAGTTGTCCCGTATCGTGAGACGCGCCGTATGCCGAAGTTAATTGCGGAAAACACCTTGAGGCCCTCCTTTTGGAGGGCCTCAAGGCTAAAGCATCGAACTGCCTAGGCGGGCCAGTCCATCAACGTGGAACGGATGAGGAAGCGCTTGCCCTCCGGTGATTCCACCGAGAATCCGCTGCCCCGGCCCGGAACCACGTCCACTGTCAGGTGGGTGTGGCTCCAGTAGCCGAACTGTTCCCGCGACATCCAGAACTCCAGCGGCTGCCCTTTCCCGGGGCCGCCGGGCGGGTCGGACGTGACGCCGCCGCCGGTCCCGGCTCCGGATAAGTCGAACAGGCCCAGCAGCACATCCGAGTCGCCGGTAATGAACTCCCCGGCGGGATAGCACATGGGCGAGGAGCCGTCGCAGCAGCCGCCGGACTGATGGAACATCAGCGGCCCGTGCTGCAGCCACAGTTTCCGCAGCAACTCCACAGCTGCGGCGGTGAGCGCTACCCGGGAAAAGTCCTCCCCGGGCAGCGTCACTGCAGCGTCGAGCTTCGCCTCCGGCATCAGAACGCGTCCTTCATCAGAACTTGATGACGACGCGGCCGTCGATCTTGGCGTGCTTCATTTCGTCAAGGACAGCGTTGACCTCGAAGAGTTCCCTGGTGGACACCGTGGGGTGGATCTTGCCCTGGGCGTAGAAGTCAAGTGCTTCCTCCAGGTCCTGCCGGGTTCCCACGATCGAACCGCGCACGGTCAGGCCCTTGAGCACAATCTCGAAAATGGGCGCCGGAAAGTCGCCCGGCGGCAGCCCGTTGAACACAATCGTCCCGCCGCGGCGTGCCATGCCGATCGCCTGTCCAAAAGCGGACGGGTGCACTGCGGTAACGAGGACTCCATGGCAACCTCCGGTTTCACGCTGGATGACTTCTGCTGGATCTTCGTGCAGGGCGTTGACGGTCAGTTCGGCTCCGTGGGCCTTGGCCAGGGCGAGCTTGTCGTCCGCGATGTCCACGGCCGCAACGCGCAGGCCCATAGCAACCGCGTACTGGACG
Organism: Pseudarthrobacter sp. CCNWLW217; assembly: GCF_037203985.1. Lineage (NCBI taxonomy): Bacteria > Bacillati > Actinomycetota > Actinomycetes > Micrococcales > Micrococcaceae > Pseudarthrobacter > Pseudarthrobacter sp. CCNWLW217. The sequence goes on along the minus strand of NZ_JBBCBT010000003.1, from coordinate 378,147 downwards.
GCGATGTGCCCCAGGCCCCCGATGCCGGAGATGGTGACCCACTGGCCCGGCTTGGCCTCGGTCATTTTCAGGCCCTTGTAGACGGTGACTCCGGCGCAGAGCACGGGGGCCACTTCGACAGGGTCCGTGCCGGCCGGGATCCTGGCGGCGAAGCGGCTGTCCACCAGCATGTACTCGCCGAAGGAGCCGTCCACGCTGTAGCCGGCGTTCTTCTGCACCTCACAGAGTGTTTCCCAACCCGTGCGGCAGTACTGGCAGTCGCCGCAGGCGGACCAGAGCCAGGCGTTGCCCACAAGATCGCCGATGGCGAGGTCCGTGACGCCCTCGCCGAGGGCTACTACTTCGCCCACGCCCTCATGGCCGGGGATGAACGGCGGAGTCGGCTTGACCGGCCAGTCACCCTCCGCTGCGTGGAGGTCGGTGTGGCAGACACCGGTGGTGAGTACCTTGACGAGGGCCTCCCCCGGCCCGGGGGTTGGAATGGCGAGCTCCTGGATCTGGAGATCCTTGCCGAATTCAGTTACTACTGCTGCGTGCATTGTCGTCGTCATTGGCGAAATCCTTGCGTTGTTAGCGGGTGGTCGGGGTGGTAGGGAACGCAGGCTGGACTCTAGAAGAAGCCCAGCTTGTTCTCGTTGTAGCTGACCAGGAGGTTCTTGGTCTGCTGGTAGTGGTCCAGCATCATGGAGTGGTTTTCACGTCCGATGCCTGAGGACTTGTAGCCGCCGAACGCGGCGCCAGCCGGGTAGGCATGGTAGTTGTTGACCCAGACACGGCCTGCCTGGATTTCGCGTCCGGCGCGGTACGCAACGTTGCCGTTGCGGGACCACACGCCGGCTCCGAGGCCATAGAGGGTGTCGTTGGCGATTTCCATCGCGTCGTCATAGTCGCTGAAGCGGGAGACGGAAACCACCGGGCCGAAGATCTCCTCCTGGAAGATCCGCATCTTGTTGTGGCCTTCGAAGACGGTGGGCTGGACGTAGTAACCGCCGGCCAGGTCACCGGGAAGCTCCGCACGGGCACCGCCGGTGAGCACCTTGGCGCCCTCCTGCTTTCCGATGTCGATGTAGGAGAGGATCTTCTCGAGCTGGTCATTGGAGGCCTGGGCGCCCACCTGGGTCTCGGTGTCCAGCGGGTTGCCCTGGATCATCTTTTCAACCCGGGCCACGGCGTCGGCCATAAAGGACTCGTAGATGTCCTCCTGGACCAGGGCCCGGGACGGGCAGGTGCAGACTTCGCCCTGGTTGAAGGCGAACAGCGCGAAGCCTTCCTGGGCCTTGTCGTAGAACGCGTCATTGTTTTCGGCGACGTCGTTGAAGAAGATGTTGGGGCTCTTGCCGCCGAGCTCCAGGGTGACCGGGATCAGGTTCTGGCTGGCATACTGGCTGATCAGCCGGCCAGTAGTGGTCTCGCCAGTGAAGGCGATCTTGCGGATCCTTGGGCTGGAGGCGAGCGGTTTGCCAGCCTCGACGCCGAACCCGTTGACGATGTTGAGGACACCGGCAGGGAGCAGGTCACCGATGAGTTCGATCAGGACCAGGATGGACGACGGCGTCTGCTCGGCCGGCTTGAGGACCACGGCGTTGCCTGCAGCGAGGGCGGGAGCGAGCTTCCAGACGGCCATCAGGATGGGGAAGTTCCACGGGATGATCTGGCCGACCACGCCGAGCGGCTCGTGGTAGTGGTAAGCGGTGGTGTCGTCGTCCAGCTGGGACAGCCGGCCCTCCTGGGCGCGGACGGCGGAGGCGAAATAGCGGAAGTGGTCCGCGGCGAGCGGGATGTCCGCGTTCAGGGTTTCACGGATGGGCTTGCCGTTGTCCCAAGATTCGGCCACGGCCAGCATTTCAAGGTTTTCGTCGATCCGGTCGGCGATCTTGTTCAGGATTGCGGCGCGCTCGGCCACTGAGGTCTTGCCCCAGGACGGCGCGACCTTGTGGGCGGCGTCGAGTGCCAGCTCAATATCCTCTGCTGTGCCCCGGGCCACCTCGCAGAAGACCTTGCCGGTGACGGGGGTGATGTTTTCGAAGTACTGGCCCTTGACGGGGGCAACCCATTCGCCGGCGATCCAGTTCTCGTAGCGGTCCTTGAATGTGACCTTCGAACCGTCGGTACCGGGCTGTGCGTAAACAGTCATTGCTAGCTCCTTTGCTGTGCATGGGGCGGGCCTTGATGCTGGGGCCGCCGTTGGTTTCAGCGTAGGAGTGTGAAGGTTGCAGCCAGGTTGCACAGCCGTGAGCCAGCTCACAGCAAAGGTTGCACAGACAGTTAAGCGCTCAGCTCGGCTTCCAGCCGTTCAAGGTCGGCGACGATGGCGGCCCGCTTGGGCGAGCGCGCGGGCAGCAGCTTCAGGGCGGCAAGCCGCACGCCGACGTCGTCCCTCGCCTCGGGCAGGGACGCGTACTTGAGCAGCGTCTCGGCGCTGCCGTCGGTGAGCACTGCCTCACGCATCAGCGAAGAGACCCTCTGGCGAAGGTCGATGATGCCCGGGGCTTCGGACCTCGGCAGCACCGCGCCGCGGTAGATCTCCAACGCAATCCGGTGGGCACCGCGTTGCAGGCAGCTCAGGACCTGGCCGCTGTCCGGCACGAGGTCCATGCTGAGCTTGTACGGCCGGGATTCGGGCACGGCAGCGGGGTTTAGCTGCTGGAGGATTTTGCGCAGCCGGACCATTTCGGCGCGGAGGGTCATCTTAGAGCCGTCGCCCGGGTAGAGCAGGACGGACAGCTCCTCGGCGTTCAGACCGTCAGGGTGGGTGCTGAGCAGGGCGAGGATTTCGCTGTGCCGGGCGGAGAGAGCCACGGTTTTGCCTTCGATGCTCAGCAAGGCCTGGTCTCGCCCCAGGAGCTGCAAACTGTTGCGGTAGAGGCTGCCTTCCTTTGCACCGGAGGCTCCCGCTCCCCCGGCCGAACCCTCCCTGGCCGCGGAACTGTTGCTCCGCCGTCGTACAGGCCTGCTTGCCAGGGCGGCAGCGAGCTGGAGCCGCTCAACGCGGAGCTGCGCCTGCGCGGCGGCAACCGTGGCTTCGACAAGCGAGAGGGTATGCGGGGCCACCGCGGTGGCCTTGCCCGTGATATCCACAACGCCCAGTAATGCGCCGGAGTCGGGGTCGTGGAACGGCACTGCGGTGCAACTCCACGGGTGAACCGACCGCTGGTAGTGCTCGGCTCCGGAAATCTGGATCCCGCGGCCCAGGGCCAGGGCAGTCCCGGGTGCGCTGGTGCCTACGGTGGCTTCGGACCAGTCCGCCCCGGGCACGAACATCATGCCTTCCGCTCGCCGCTGCAGGACCGGGTCGCCTTCCACCCAGAGGAGGCGGCCCACTTCGTCGCCCACGGCCACCAGGAGGCCGCTGTCGTGACTGGGCTGGACCAGCAGCTTGTGGATCACGGGCATGATGCTGGCGAGCGGGTGCTGGCGGCGGTATTCCTCCAACTCGTCCGTGTCCAGGGCGAGCGGCGCTTCGGGGTTGTCCGGGTTGGCCAACAGCTGTGCGGACCGCCGCCAGGACTCCCGGATCAGCTTGCGCAGGCCCGGGATTTCCTCAGCGCCGGGGAAATCTGCGCTGGCGTCGGCGAGGCGTGCCACGCCGTCGAGCTTTTCATGGCCCGCCAAGGCACTCCGCTGGATCAGCCCCTCGGAGTCGTTACCGGGAGCTGCCGGGTGGATCAGGTTCCTCATCGAACTCCCACTTGCGCTCGGCCTGCAGGCACGGGGCATCGCTTCCAGCCTGCGTGTGGCCACCAGTGTAGCCCCGCGGCCGCGGACCCGCCTAGCAACTCATGTGCGGCGGACCGGAAGTCAGCCGCGGGAGAGGCTGATCATTTCCTCGCGTGGGACCACCTTGATGCGTTCGCGGACGATGCCGTCGGTGGCTTCAGAGCCGGTCCAGGCCGCGCCGAGGGCTGCCTCGTGGGCGTCCAGCTTGTTCCAGCCCTCCCACGTGGTGTACTCGATTCCGCGCTCCTCCAGGAGGTGGATGATCGCCTGCGGATCCGGGTTCTGGGCAGGGGGCAGCGTGAGCCGGTCCTCCAGCAGGAAGCCGATAGTCTCCAGCGCGTCGCCCTTGGTGTGCCCGATCAGGCCTACAGGGCCCCGCTTGATCCACCCGGTGGTGTAGATGCCCGGCACAGGGTTGCCTTCAGCGTCCAGCACGCGGCCGCCCTCATTGGGGACCACACCGCGTTTGGCGTCGTACTCGAGCTCGTCCAGCGCGGAGCCGTGGTACCCGATGGCGCGATAGACGGCCTGCACGGGGTAGTCCACCATCTCGCCGGTGCCTTTGACGTTGCCGGTGCCATCGAGCTGCATCCGCTCAAATTTGATGCCTGCCACTTTTCCGGCACCGCCGTTGTCGGGGTCGTCATAGATCTCCACCGGGCTGTGCAGGAAGTGCAGGTGCAGGCGGCGGGAGGAGGGCTGCTCCGATTCCGCGTGCTCCTCGACCAGCCAGTTGGTGAGCGTGTTCACCATGGTCTTGATTTGGTTGTTGCTGCGGATCGCTTCGTCGGACGCTTCGTCGAACTCGAAGTCCTCCGGGTAGAGGACGATATCCACGTCCTTCATGTGGCTCAGTTCACGCAGCTCCAGCGGGGTGAACTTGACCTGGGCGGGACCGCGGCGGCCAAAGACGTGGACGTCGGTAACCGGGGAGTTTTTCAGGCCCTGGTAGACGTTGTCCGGGATTTCGGTGCTGAGCAGTTCATCGGCGTGCTTGACCAGCATCCGGGCCACATCCAGGGCCACATTGCCGTTGCCGATCACGGCGATTTCCTTGGCGTCCAGCGGCCATTCGCGGGGAACGTCCGGGTGGCCGTCATACCAGGAGACGAAATCGGCGCCGCCGAATGAGCCGTCGAGGTCGATGCCGGGGATGTCCAGCTGGGCGTCCTTGATGGCGCCGGTGGAGAAGATCACGGCATCATAGAAGGCGCGGAAATCGTGCAGCGTCAGGTCCCGCCCGTACGTGACGTTGCCCAGGAAGCGGATGTCGCCCCTGTCCAGGACCTTATGCAGGGCGTTAACGATGCCCTTGATGCGGGGGTGGTCCGGGGCCACCCCATAGCGGATCAGGCCGTACGGCGCGGGGTAGGCCTCGAACAGATCGATACTGACCTCGAAGTCGCCACCTTTGACCTCGTTGGACTTGGTGAGGATGTCCGCCGCGTAAACCCCCGCCGGTCCGGCGCCCACAATGGCGACGCGGAGGGGACGTTTGGAGCTGGATTCGCCTGGGTTGGACACCGGGAGCCCTTCTGGAACGAGGAGGATGCGAGTTGGTGGCTCACAATGCAGGTAGCGCACACGCAGTTAGCGCACAATGCCCCATTCTAAATGTCTACGGGGCCGGACGGGGTAACCCGTGACGCAGGCCTCAGCCGCTTTTCTGCAGCGGCACTACATCCCCTTCGCGGTACAGCAGCGCCCGCAACTCCGCCTCGGCGGAGTCCACGCGTTTGGGGTCGATGGTCTCCCCCGCAGCGAAATGGTCCAGCAGCCGCGGATCGACGTAGCTTTTGCGCGCAATCGACGGCGTGTTCCCAAGCACCTCAGCCGCCTCCGTCATGGCCACGCTGATGGCCCGCTTCCGGGCCGCCACGGTCTTTTGCGGACCGCTGCGGGCCAGGCTCACTGCAGCTGCAACCGTGCCGCGCAAGGTACGGAAGTCCTTGGCGGTAAAGTCCGATCCTGTTCGTTCCTTGACGTAGCCGTTGATGTCGGCGCTGGTGACCGGATGCCAGCTGCGGCCATTCTTGTAGGCAAGCAGCCGGGCGTTGCCGCCCCGCCGCTTGAGCGTGCGCACCAGGGCGGCGAGGTCGGCGTCGTGGATTTCCGATTCCCAGTCCTTGCCGCTCTTGGCGGGAAACTTCAGCTCCAGGCACTCCTTGCGGACGTGCACGTGGGCACACAGGAGGGTGGCCAGGCCGTGGCTGCCGTTCTCATTCGTGTACCGCTCCGAGCCCACCCGCAGGGATCCGCTGTCCAGCATCCGGAAGGCCGCGGCCAGGACGCGCTCGCGGCTATGCCCCTCCCTGCGCAGGTCCAGGGTAACCAGGCGCCGGGCTGTGGGGAGTGACTCCGCCAACTGGAGGGCACGGTCGAACTTCACCCGGTCTTTCCGCTCCCGCCACTCGGGGTGGTAAATGTACTGCCGCCGGCCCACGGCGTCCAGGCCCGTCGCCTGGATGTGCCCGTTGTCGAAGGGCGCGATCCATACGTCAGTCCAGGCCGGCGGGATCCCGATGCTTTCGAGCCTGTCCCGTACGGGCCCGGGCGGCACCGTGGAGCCGTCCAAATCGCGGTAGCTGAAGCCTTTTCCTGCGGCAACCCGGCGGTAGCCGCGTCCGGAGGCGTTGCTGCGGCGGAGCCTCACGCCGAGGCCTCCTGGGGATTCGTCCTTCTCATAAAAGCAAGCATACTGACCAGTTCTTGGAATACCTGTCCACCGACTGGTGTTATCGGTTAGGTGCCTACTCCCGACGGATCCGTCTCCTCCCCCGCCCCCAGCGCCCGGTTGAATTCAACCCGGCCAACCGCGTCCAGGCAGGGCATGCCGGCTCCCGGGCTCAAGGCCGTGGACAAGGAGACGACGGCGGGAATCGCTTTCGGCATCGGCGCTTACGGCCTGTGGGGGCTGCTCCCCGTGTACTTCTTTGTCCTGCAGCCGGCCGGCGCAGTGGAAATCGTGGCCAACCGCGTGGTCTGGTCACTGATTTTCTGCGCGCTCCTCATTACCGTCACCCGCTCGTGGCGGGCGCTCACCGGAGCGTTCCGCGACCGTTCGGTCTTCGGTACCCTCACTATTGCGGCCGTCCTCATCGCCGTGAACTGGCTGACGTACACCTACGGCGTGACCACCGGCCAGGCGGTGGAAGCCTCCCTGGGCTACTTCATCAACCCTCTGGTGTCCGTGCTGCTCGGCGTGTTCGTCCTGAAGGAAAAGCTGCGTCCCTTGCAGTGGGCCGCCGTCGGAATCGGGTTTATTGCCGTCGGTGTGCTGACAGTGTCCTACGGCAAGCTCCCGTGGATAGCGCTGACGCTGGCCGTAAGCTTCGGCCTGTACGGTTTTGTGAAGAAACGCGTGGGCCCAAAGGTCGACGCCGTGACTTCCCTCAGCGTGGAGACCATGGTCCTTACCCCGCTGGCCGCCGCCACCATGGTGTGGCTGGGCGTCAGCGGCACGGCCACGCTGACCAGCTACGGTCCCGGGCACTTCTGGCTCCTGCTGGCCTCCGGAGTCATCACCGCCGTGCCGTTGCTGTTTTTCGGCGCCTCCGCACGGCGACTGCCGATGACCACCATTGGGCTGCTGCAGTACTTCGCGCCCATCCTCCAGTTCATTGTGGCGCTTGTGGTGTTCCGGGAGGCCATGACGCTGGAGCGCTGGATCGGCTTCGGCGTGGTGTGGCTCGCGCTGCTGGTCCTCACAGTGGACATGCTCCGCGCCACGCGCAAGAACTCCGTGGCCAGGAAGCTGGCCCGCACCTCAACCCCCTGAAGCGCGGACACGTGAGGCCCTGGAAACATCAGTTTCCAGGGCCTCACATGCTTGTTCGCGCCGTTGCGAGGGGGCGCTAACTCTGTGGCGGTGCGTCCTAGGCGTTGGCCTTGATGGCGGCGGCCAGGACGTCCAGGCCATCGTTCAGCAGCTCGTCGGTGATGACCAGCGGAGGCAGCAGGCGGATGACGTTGCCGTACGTGCCGCAGGTGAGGATGATGACACCCTCCTTGAGGCAGGCAGCAGCCACGGCCTTGGTCAGCTCCGGGTTGGGTTCCTTGGAGCCGGCCTGGACCAGTTCGATGGCCAGCATGGCGCCGCGGCCGCGGATGTCCCCGATCACGGCGTTGCCGGCGCCGGCCAGCTCGGACTGGAGTGCCTGCAGGCGCCCGGTTGCGAGGGTCTCGATGTGGCGGGCCCGGCCGGCGAGGTTGTACTCCTCCATGGAGCCGATGGCAGCGAGTGCGGCGGCACAGGCCACCGGGTTACCGCCGTAGGTCCCGCCCAGGCCGCCGGGGTGGACGGCGTCGAGCAGGTCGGCGCGGCCGGTGATGGCGGACAGCGGCATGCCGCCGGCAATGCCCTTGGCCATGGTCATGATGTCCGGGACAACGCCCTCGTGGTTAACGGCGAACCATTCGCCGGTGCGGCAGAAGCCGGACTGGACCTCGTCGGCGATGAAGACGATGCCCTTCTCCTTGGCCCAGTCGGCCAGCGCCGGCAGGAAGCCGTCCGCCGGAACGATGAAGCCGCCTTCGCCCTGGATGGGCTCGATGATGATGGCGGCCACCTGGTCGCCGCCGATCTGCTTCTCGATCATGGTGATGGCACGCTTGGCAGCCTCGGCACCGGTGATCGAGGGGTTTTCCTCGCGGTACGGGTAGCTCATGGGCATGCGGTAGACCTCGGGCGCAAACGGGCCGAAGTTGGTTTTGTACGGCATGGCCTTGGCCGTCAGCGCCATGGTCAGGTTGGTGCGGCCGTGGTAGGCGTGGTCAAAGGCGACGACGGCGTCACGCCCGGTCGCGAGGCGGGCCACCTTGACGGCGTTCTCCACTGCCTCGGCACCGGAGTTGAACAGCACAGTGCGCTTCTCGTGCTCGCCCGGGGTTAGGCGGTTGAGCTGCTCGGCGAGGGCAACGTAGCTTTCGTACGGGGTGACCATGAAGCACGTGTGGGTGAAGTGCTCCACGGCTTCCTTCACGGCACCGACGACGGCAGGATCGGACGCGCCGACGCTCGTCACCGCGATGCCCGAGCCGAGGTCGATGAAGGAGTTGCCGTCGACGTCGTGGATGATGCCGCCGTCGGCGTCCGCAACGTAGACGGGAACGCTGGAGGCAACTCCGGCGGCGACCACTGCCTTGCGGCGTTCGGTCAGGGCCACGGACTTGGGACCCGGGAAGTCCGCCTGGACGCGGCGCTTCTGCTCCAGGCGGAAGGTGATTTCACTTGCGGTGGTGGTCATGGCGAAGCCTTTCTTCAAAGCTGGGGTGAGGCGAAAAGGTTGGGGGGCCAGTGGGGACTAGGCGGCTGGGTTATGCATCAAGCGCACTCATCACATGCTTGATGCGCGTGTAGTCCTCAACGCCGTACATGGAAAGGTCCTTGCCGTAGCCGGACTGTTTGAAGCCGCCGTGCGGCATCTCGGCGGTGAGCAGGATGTGGGTGTTGATCCACACTGCACCGAAGTCCAGGTCGCGGCTCAGGCGCATGGCCGTGCCATGGTCGGACGTCCAGACGCTGGAGGCCAGGGCGTAGTCGACGTCGTTCGCCAGCTCCACCGCTTCTTCCTCGGTGCTGAACTTCTGCACCGTGATAACCGGGCCGAACGTTTCCTTCTGGACGATGTCGTCCGTCTGCTTCGCGCCGGTGACGATGGTGGGTTCGAAGAAGAAACCCTTCTCCCCCGCACGGTGGCCGCCGGTGACAATTTTGCAGTTCTCCGGGAGGTGCTCCACCACGGACGTGACGGCCTTGAAGTGGTTCACGTTGTTCAGCGGGCCGAAGTAGTTCTCTTCATCGTTCTGCGAGCCCGTGTGCAGGGTCTTGGTGTGTTCCACCATGGCCGCCACGACGTCGTCGTGGACTGAGTCCTCCACCAGCACGCGGGTGATGGCGGTGCAGTCCTGGCCGGCGTTGAAGAAGGCGAATTCCGCGATGGCCGCCGCGCTCTTCTTGATGTCGGCGTCCTTGAAGACGATGGCCGGGGCCTTGCCGCCGAGTTCCAGGTGGGCGCGCTTGAGGCCCTTCGCAGCGCCGGATGCCACGGCGATGCCGGCGCGGACCGAGCCCGTGATGGAGACCAGCCCGGGGACTTTGTGGTCCACCATCATCGCGCCGGTTTCACCGGTTCCGAGCACCACGTTCAGCACGCCGGCTGGGAGGATGTCCCCTGCGAGGCGGGCCAGCACGAGGGTGGATTCCGGCGTGGTGTCCGAAGGCTTGAGGACCACGGTGTTGCCGGCGGCCAGGGCGGGGCCGATCTTCCAGATGGCCATCAGGAAGGGGTAGTTCCAGGGCGCGACCTGGGCCACGACGCCGATGGGCTCGCGGCGCACGTAGGACGTGTGGCCTTCGAAGTACTCGCCGGCGGACTTGCCTTCAAGGATGCGGGCGGCGCCGGCGAAGAAGCGGAGCTGGTCGGCGCCGGCGGCGATTTCCTCGGAGGCGATGAGTGAGCGGACCTGGCCGGTGTTGCGGTGCTGCGCTTCGACGAGTTCGTCGCTGTTGGCTTCGATGGCGTCGGCGAGCTTGAGCAGCATGAGCTGGCGCTGGCCGGGGGTGACGTGTTTCCAGCTCTTGAACGCATCCTTGGCGGCTGTCATGGCCGCATCAACGTCCGCCTGGATGGAGACGGGCGACTGCGCCACGACCTCGCCGTTGGTGGGATTGACGATGTCCAGCAGGCTGGTGCCGGCGGGCGTGACGAACTCACCGTTGATGAAGTTCTGCAAGGTTTGAACCACGGTGTGCAACCTCTTTCATAGGAATCATCAGCTGCGAAGCGGATGGATGCGACTGCTTTGAGCCTATGCCAGCGCCCTTGGCCAGGGAATAGCCACCTGCACACCCTTGGGGGAAATGTTTAGTGCGGTTGACCAGCGTCCGGTTATCCTTGGAACCATGGCCATTTCCCTCGCTGCTCTCCTTGGCGTGAGCTCCCTGAACCTGTCCAAGGCAGGCCTCGCCGAGACCACCTGGCACCAGGACATCAACTGGGTGGCCGTGACCGAACTTGAGGATCCGCAGCGGTTCATCAACGGCGGTGAACTGGTGCTCACCACGGGGTTGCGCCTGAAGTCAGCGCCGGAGCAGCGCAGGTTTGTCCGGCAGGTCCAGCGCGCCGGGGCAGTGGGGATCGGATTCGGTATCGGCCTCTCGCACGACGTCGTCCCGCCAGCGATGATTGCCGAGGCAAACCGCTGGGGCCTGCCGATGGTGGAAGTCCCCTATGAGACCCCGTTCATTGCCATCGGCAAGCTCGTGGCGGATGCCCAGTCCGCGGACCACTACTCCAAACTGGAGCGGCTGATCGCCGGGCACCAGGTCCTGGCCCGTGCGCTCCTGACCGGCGGCGGCCTGGCGGAGCTCCTGAAGCACCTGGGCAGCATGCTCCGGACCGACATCGCACTCACCCAGTTCACGGCGCAGCTCTACAACAGCAGCAAGGAGCACCCCTCCGCGGACACGTGGGCCTCCTACCCGATCCCTACCGGCCGGCGCGATGCCTGCACGCTGTGGGTACGCCAGCCGTTCGAGGACTCAGGCATCATCGGTTACGCCCAGAACCTGATCAGCGTGGAGCTGAACAACATGGTCAAGCAGCGCCAGGCCCAACGCGCACTGTGCGGCCAGGTACTGGAGGACGTCATCCACGGCGCCCTCGAAACCAGCGAGGCCCAGCGGCGTCTTGCCGGCGTGGGGCTGAACAGCACGCGCAAGAACGTGGTGCTCCTGGCTGTCTCCGCTGCCCACCACAAGGCCTTGGTGAGCACCTCGGTGCCGCAGCCCCTGGAGAACGCGGTGGCCGCCGTCGTCGGGAAGGACCTGGCAGTGGTGATTAACGACGACGGCGGCGCGGCACCTGCGCTGGCCCGCAAACTCAGCGATCACCTGGCTGAGGCGGGCATCCATGCGACGATCGGCATCGGCGGCGCGTACACCAAGCCCAACGGCCTGCGCTGGAGCTACTTTGAGGCCCGCGACGCGGCCAGCCACGGCCTGCCGGTGAACGAGCCCGAACGCCTCAGCCTGACCTCGCTGCTGCTGGCCAGCGAGGACGTCCCGCTGGCGGACATGGCCAACGAGTCCCTCAATCCGCTGCGGGCCTTCGACTCCGCCCACGGCGCGGAACTGATGACCACGCTGGAGAGCTACCTCAGCAACAACGGTTCGGTGGCCGCCGTCGCCGAGGCCCTGACCCTGCACCGGAACACCGTGCGCTACCGCTTGGCCCAGATCACCGAGCTGACCGGCTACGATCCCTCAGTCACGGCGGACCGGGTACAGCTGTGGCTTGCCCTGGCGGTGGCCCGGCTCGGGGGCCGGCAAGGCAAGTAGCCCCCGTCCCCCGCCCAACTAGGTAGCAGCAGATGCTGTTATGAGGGCTCATAACGACATCTGCTGCTACCTAGTTGGGGCCTAGAGCACTCCCGCCTTGAGCCGCTTCTTGGATTTCTTGCGCACCTTCAGGTACTTCTTCTCGGCGGCGGCGGCGAGCTGTACCTGCCGGGTCTTGAGCGTGACGTACGCAGACGCGACCGGTTCCGGCACGCCGGACGCGGCGGCGCACCCAGCCAGGAGGTCCCGGGCGATGACGCTGTCGTGGAAATCGCCGAGTGCCTGCTGCTGCTGGTGCGCGGCCTTGGCGACCTTAGCCGCGCGCTTGCCATAGACCGGGCCCGCCGATTCCGCCACATGCCGCAGTTTCTTGGCATTCTTGCGGACCTGGTGCAGGGCGGTCTCATGTGGGGCACCGCGGCGCGCGTTCTTCGCGTCGCGGTGCGACCGGCGCAAGCGTTTGGCGGCCTTATTGACCGCCTTGCCCGAAATCCTGCGTCCTGAAGAGGCACCTTCCGGACGGACCGGGGGGTGGTCGCGGAAGCTTTCGAGATCGTCAAGGAGCCTGTAGTAACGCTCGGATAGGAGGGCCTTCTGGAGCTTCCGATAGCCGGTGTCCAGGGTATCGCCCAGTTCCTTCTCGAGCCAGCCCTTCCCTGCGGCTGCGGCATCCTCTGGCGAAAGGTCGCCGATGTGCCCGCGGATCCTGTCCAACATGACCTGGGCGTCGCGCGGTTCCCCGAGGAGCCTGCCGAGCAGTCTGAGTTCATCCCGCAGCCGCCGGACTGTCACGGCGTCGTAGAGCCGGCGGTAAGCCGCGAGCGCCGAGCGTGCCCGGCGGGCGGCTGAGCGCATGTCGTGCACCGCTTCGGGCTCCTCCAGCCGGACACCCGCATCGTGCACCAGGATTTCCCGGATCTGCGCGGCAAGGTAGGCCGTCACGACGGCGGTGGCAGGCGATTTCTTGCCCGGCACCGGAACGGCGGGAACCGCTGTGTCAGTGGGATCCTGGCCCGGCGCGCCGGCGAGCGCCCGCGCGAGCTTGGACGCGTGTTCCGAGGGCTGCGCTCCTGCATCGGCCAGGACCGCCGCCGCTGCAGGGAAGAGGTCGGGGCTGCCGTGCACGAGCTCAAGTTCCCATTCACGCCACTGCTGCGTACTGCCCGGCCCGTCCTCCGCACCAAGCAACGCGGCGCTGACCCGGTCATCGAGGAGGTCCGCGAGGTGCGTGCCGTCCTCGCCATACAGCGGGTGCGTGGTCCGCTCGGTTTCCAACCTGACCACAGGTGCCACAGTGTCACCGCGCAGGTAGGCGCGCAGGTGGGCCATCAGCCTGTCAGGCACGACGTCGGGCTGGCCCAGCGGCTCATGAAGCTCGCGCCGCTGCTGGGGTGCTGAATCAGGATCGGTCGCCGGCGCTTCCGGGGCGGCTTCGGGCGGCAGCTTCAGATGCCAGCCGGCATCGGCACCGCCGGTCCGCCGCCGCAAGGTCATCCGCCGGGAAGCCAGGGTATGCCGGCCCGTGTCAAAGTACACTGCATCCAGGGTTGCCGTGCGCGGCTCCCCCACGCGCGCCACCCCCGGCACATCGGTGAGCGAAGGTACCTCGGCCGACGCGCCGACGTCGTACTTCTTTTCGATCTCGACTCCCTCGGAAACCACTGCAGGCCGTCCTTCCGCATCAGTGCGGCGCCTCCGGACCAGGTTGCCCGGATATGCCGTGGCCACGAGTCTATTGCCCCGAAGTTAACGACGGGAGAGATTCACCACAAAACCGTAGACATCAAACGTCTAACGTCTAACCTTAGAAGATGCCCATCGCCGCCCCTGCCCCCTCAGCACTTGAAGCTTCACCACCCAAACCGCGCACCGCCGTCGCGTTCGGTGTCATTGCGCTGGTGCTGATTGGCCTGAACCTCCGAGCCGGGATCACCGGGGCGTCGGCGCTGCTGCACGATCTGCAGCTGGTGCTCGGCTACGGGCCGCTGGTGGCGTCGATCATTCCGTCCATTCCCACGCTGTGTTTCGCGGTGGCGGGCGCGGGCACGTCCTGGCTCACGGGGCGGCTGGGCGTGGAGAAGGCCATCCTGCTGGCGCTGGCCATGCTGGCCGGCGGCTTGATGGTCCGGGGCATTCCGGCCACGGGCGCACTGGTGGCCGGGACGGTCCTGGGCATGTCCGGGCTGGCCGTCTGCAACGTTGCCATGCCGTCCTTCATCCGCGAGCACTTCGCCCACCGTACGTCGCTCATGACCGCCCTGTATACGGTGACCATGACCACCGGGGCCACTGTGACCGCCGTCGCCGTGGTCCCTCTCGCCCAGGCACTCGGCTCGCCTTCGGCCGCCGTCGGAGCGATCGGCATCATGGCCATGGCGGCGTTCCTGGGCTTCCTGCCCGTAGTCCTGCACGCGCACCGCAACAGCACGCGCACCAAGGCTGTTCCCATCTCGCCGTGGCCGCTGCTGCGCACCCGCAAGGGGCTGCTCCTCACCGCGATCTTCACCCTCCAGGCCCTGCTCGCGTACGCCCTGCTGAGCTGGTTCCCGTACATGCTCACCACCATGGGGCTCAGCGCCTCCGCCAGCGGCCTGATGTACGGTCTGATGCAGCTGGTGTCCGTGCCCGCCGGGATGGTCCTGATTGCCATCGGCTCCCGGCCCCGGATGCTCCGCCCGGCGTTTTACCTGGCCAGCGTCACCATGGCCGTGGGCATGGCGCTGCTGCTATTCCTGCCCGTCACGCTCGCCGTGGTCCCTGCCGTCCTGCTGGGCTTCGGTTTGGGAATATTCCCGCTGGTGATGGTGATGATCAGCCGCAGCGGCGAGAGCACGGCGGAGACCACGGCGCTTTCCACCCTCGCCCAGTCCACTGGATACCTGCTGGCTACCGCAGGCCCCTTCGGCACAGGGCTGCTGCATAGTGCCACCGGCGGCTGGACGCTGCCGCTGGCCATCCTGCTGGGCCTCGCCCTGGTCCAGATCGTTGTTGCGCACCTGATCAGTGGCCGGCCGGCCGCTCAGAAGAAGTAGGACATCATGACCCTGAGCACCTCGCACCGCCAGCCGCTTGCCGACGAAATCACCGCCAAACTGCGGGCCATGATCCACTCCGGTGAATGGCCGCTCCAGCAGCGGATCCCGTCCGAACCCGAATTGATGGCCAAGCTGGGCGTCTCCCGCGGTACGCTCCGCGAAGCAATCAAGGCCCTGGCCCACAGCGGCATGCTGGAAGTCCGGCGTGGGGACGGCACCTACGTCCGCGCCACCAGCGAAATGTCCGGCGCGGCGCGGCGCATGTACCAGGATCACACCGAGGCACACATCCTTGAGGTGCGGGTGGGGTTGGACACCCAGGCTGCCCGCCTCGCCGCCCGGCATGCCACGGCCGACGACGTCTCCGCAATGCGCGCCCTGCTCGCCGAACGTGCTGAGGCCTGGCACGCGGCCGATTATGCGGCATGGGCCCGCGCCGACTGGGGTTTCCACGAACGTGTGGCCCAGGCTTCCGGTAATCCGCTACTGCACGAGCTCTATGTCAGCTTCGGCCACGTTTTCCACGACGACCTCCTGAACCAGCAGCGCCGCGCCGGCTTTGACGGACTCCCCGATGAGGGCCACGGCGCCCTGGTGGACGCCATTGAGGCACGCGACGGGGAGGCGGCCGTGGCCAGCGTCAACCGGAACCTGAACTCCTGCGCGGAGTGGCTCGGGGCGTAGCCCGGCGGCACGGGGTTTCGTCGGGGTTTCGTCGGCGCCGAATCGGTCAGTAGGCTTACGATCCTAGTGAGGTAGTTATGCCTGCGTTGCGCCCCCGCACCCAGGCCCCCGCTTGACGATGAGGAGTTCCCATGGCGCGAGCACCACGCCTGACCGAACGCGGGCCGGGCAGTGAGAACCCGCAGCCGGCACCAACCGATGAAGCGGCCCAGCCGAAGCCCGCAGCCGCCAGCCGGGTGAAGGAATCCAAACCGGCCAGCGCCTTGTGGGCCGACTCACTGGGCAGGGTAGGCATCCGCTCCGCCCAGGTCCTGCTGATTCTGGCCGTCGCCGTGGTCTCGGTCTACGCCCTGATGCAGATTAAGCTCCTGGTGATTCCGGTCCTGATCGCGCTGATCCTGGCCGCAGCCATCGGCCCGTTCGTGAACATGCTTCGGCGCCGAGGCATACCGGGCGCTGCCGCAACGGGCATTGCCTTTGTTGCCCTCCTCATTTTGCTCGGCGGCGTCTCCACGGTGATCTATTTCTCGGTCCGTAGCCAATGGACAGAGCTGGCGCAGCAGGCCTCTTCAGGCCTGGACGAACTGGAGAACTTCCTGCGCAATGGTCCCGTGCCCATCGACCAGGAGCAGCTAAACCAGGCGCGTGAGGGGATCATTCAATTCGCTACGAGCAGCCAGGTCCGCTCAGGCGCCATCACCGGCCTGTCCGTGGTTACCGAGTTCATCACCGGGACCATCCTGATGGTGGTCATCCTGTTCTTCTTCCTCAAGGACGGCGCCAAGATCTGGAATTTCTTCCTCCGGCCGTTCAAGGGTGAGCGCGAAGCGAAACTCCGCCGCGTGGGAAGCCGCACCCTGGAGGTGCTGGGCGGTTATGTCCGTGGCACCGCCATCGTGGCCCTGGTGGATGCAGTAGCAATCGGCGCAGCGCTCCTCATCCTGCAAGTACCGCTGGCATTCCCGCTGGCCATCATCGTCTTTATGACCGCCTTCATTCCGCTGGTGGGGGCAACGGTGGCGGGCATCCTCGCGGCACTGGTTGCCCTCGTTGCCAACGGCCCCGTGGTGGCGCTGATCGTCGTCGCGGTGGTTGTGGCCGTCAACCAACTGGAGGGCGACTTCCTGCAGCCTGTCGTCATGGGCAAGTCCCTCCAGCTCCACGCCCTGGTGATCCTGATGGCACTGACCGCTGGCACCATCCTCGCGGGCATCGTGGGCGCGGTGCTGGCCGTCCCGCTGGCCGCTGTGGCCTGGGCCATCATCCAGGTGTGGACTGCGGAAGATCCTGACCTCCAGGACATGAACCCGGACCTCCCGCCGCCCAACAGCCAGCCCGTCTGACACCGGCATCAGGGCTTCCGCAGGGGAACGCCCGACGGCGGCCAGGCACCTGGGTGCCGGACCGCCGTCGTACTTCCCGGTGCCGTTTAGGAGCGGAGGCCGGCGAAGACGTTCTTGGGCCGCTGCATCTCGCCGTGCTTCGCACCCAGGATGATGACCAATGCGGCGAAGGCCGGTATGGTCCACTGCAGCATCTTGAGCTGCTGCTGTGCCGACTTCAGCTCCTCGGACGCCTCCGGCGCGGGTTCCGTAGCGCCGCTCGCCCTCATCGGCGAGCTTGTCCACCTTCTTGCCAAGGAGGCCAGCATAGAGCGTTACTGCAGCGCCGGCGACTGTCACCGCCGTCTTAATCGCGGTGTCCCGGGCCACACCCTCCTGCTTGGCGATACGGCCCTTGTTCTCCCAGGCGATGGCGAGGTCGGCCACCAAGTGTGAAGCGAATGCTGCCGTCTGGATGGGCGCCCACTTCATCCAGCCGGAACTGGAGAGCCTCGTGCGTTCCGCCGGATCCTTGGCTTCCGCGGCTGCCCCGTTGAGCCCGATCGCTCCCATCAGCGAACCGCCGAACCATGCCGCAGCGCTCAGGTCGTGAACGGACCGGGCAACAAGATTTCCTGCCATGATGTGGTTTCCTAACGTCGAACTGGTTCCGAAATGCCGCGGGTGCGGTCTTTATTAACCGTGTCCAATAAAGGTCATGGTCAGGCTATGGTAAGCACACTTACTAATGTTACGAAACCCCGACTTCCAGCACTGTTACGCGTAATATCGTCGCCATGGACAACACTGGGACCTTATTTGGCTGGGCATTCGGGGACCCCGCCCGCCAAGATGACGAGTCGTACCTGGCAGGCCTGGAGAAGGAAGCGTTGGAAAACGCGACGGCGACAGCAAAAGCCAAAGGCGTAACGGTGGTTAAAGGCTCAGAAGTCTTCACGGCCCTCAGCGCCCATGACAGCCTGGTGGAGCTGGACCACGCTCCCGGCAAGCTCGTGGTCCGCTGCACCGTGCACGTGGAAGGCCCCGGTGCCGGGAAGATGCATGCCGAAGGGCCCATGAACGGCTGACTCATGGCAGACGGGGAATCCAGCATCAGCGAGGCGGCAGACGCCGTCGAGGAGGCGTCGGACACCAAGGCGCTGGACATCGTGGCGCGCTCCGGATTTGCCGTGATGGCCCTGCTTCACATCATTGTTGGCGCTATTGCCATTGCCCTCGCTTTCGGCCAGGCGGGTCAGGCGGAGGCGACCGGCGCCATAGAGCAGTTGGCCGCAAACCCTTGGGGCCCCGCGGTACTGTGGGCCTGCGTCATTGCCTGCACCGGCCTGGCACTGTGGCAACTGAGCGAAGCAACGCTGCGGGCACGGCACCGGTCCGGCACGAAGCGGCTCGGGAAGCTGATCTCGTCAGGCTGCCTGACAATTGCCTACGGAAGCGTGGGCCTGAGCTTTGCTGGCTTTGCCATCGGCATGCGCGGGGACTCGGGAGACACCACCCGGGACTTCAGCACCGCACTCCTGAACGCCCCGCTCGGGCTGCCTGTGCTGGTGGCCGTAGGGCTGACCACCATGGGCGTGGGCGTCTATTTCGTGGTCAAGGGCCTGCGGCGCGGGTTCAAGAAGGAGCTCTTCCGGTTTGACGGGACACGCCGTGGCCGCCTGATCGACTCGCTGGGGGTTGCCGGCCACGTGGCCAAGGGCGTGGCGCTGAACCTGGCCGGGCTGCTGTTTGTCATCGCGGCCGGCAAACAGAGCCCCGAAGAATCCACCGGCCTGGACGGAAGCCTCAAGGCGCTCCGCGACCACCCGTTTGGCCCATACCTGCTCGTCGCGATCGGGGCGGGCTTCATTTGCTATGGCATGTTCGCGCTGGTCCGGGCGCGTTTCGGCCGGATGTAACCACCAATGGAGGAAAAACCCATGTCAACCGTGAGCCGCCTGTTCAACTCTCCTGCCGACGTCGTCTGGAAGGTGATCGCCGACGGCTGGCTGTACTCGGGCTGGGTAGTGGGCGCCTCCCGCATCCGGGCCGTGGATGCGCACTGGCCCGAGGCCGGCGCCAGGCTCCACCACTCAGTGGGCGCCTGGCCGCTGGTGATCAACGACAGCACCCGCGTTGTCGCCGTCGAGCCCGGCCGCTCCCTGGAACTGGTGGCCCGCGGCTGGCCGCTGGGTGAAGCAAAAGTGATGATCACGCTGGAGGACCTGGGCACTCAGTGTCGAGTCTCCATTACCGAGGATGCCATCCGCGGACCTGGCAAGCTGGTTCCCAAGGTGCTGCGCGACCCGCTGATCGACGTTCGGAACCGTGAGACCCTCAGCCGGCTGGAACTGATGGCCGCCGGCGGGGCGGGGAGCTAGCCCAGCCGGGTTAACGCAAAAGCGCGAACCGGCAGCGGATGACTCCAAACTTGCGGTTTGGAGTCGGTAACTGCCGGTTCGCGCCGTGTGGAGCGGGAACCGGTCCGAAATCAGACGTTCGCGGCTACGCCGTCGCGGGAGATGGCCACCATGTCCTCGCGCGGCACTACCTTGATGCGCTCACGCTTGACCTCAACACCGTGGGATCCGCCAGCTTCCGTGGCTGCGGCACCCAGCGCAAGCTCGTGGGCGTCCAGCGCAAGCCAGCCTTCCCAGCTGGTGAACTTTACGCCGCGGGAGTCGAGGAGTTCAACGACGGCGTCCGCCTCGGGAACAGCGGCAACCGGAAGGTTTTCGCGGTCTTCCAGCAGGTATGTCACCGTCTCCAGTGCGTCGCCCTTGGTGTGGCCGATGAGGCCGACCGGACCGCGCTTGATCCAGCCAGTGGCGTAGATACCCGGCACATGGGTGCCTGCGGCATCCAGGACGCGTCCGCCGTCGTTCGGGACAACACCCTTCTTGTGGTCGAACTCGATCTCCGGCAGGGCCGAACCGAAGTAGCCGATGGCGCGGTACACGGCCTGGACCGGGTAGTCCACGAACTCGCCGGTGCCGCGGGCGTTACCCGTCCCATCCAGCTCCGTGCGCTCGAACTTCATGCCGGCCACCTTGCCCGGCGTCTCGGCGTCGTCGTAGATTTCCACCGGGCTGTGCAGGAAGTGCAGGTGCAGGCGGCGGGAGGCGGTGAGCTCGGAGAGGTCCTCGGGCTGCTCGGCGATCCAGTTGGTGAGCGTGCCCACCATGGTCTTGACCTGGTTGTTGCTCTGGATCAGGCGATCCGATTCCTCATCGAACTCGAAGTCCTCGGCGTACAGGATGATGTCCACGTCCTTGGAGTGGGACAGCTCGCGCAGCTCCAGCGGGGTGAACTTCACCTGGGCGGGGCCACGGCGGCCGAAGACGTGCACGTCCGTGACGGGCGAGTTCTTCAGGCCGGCGTAGACGTTGTCCGGGATTTCGGAGACCAGCAGGTCATCGGCGTGCTTAGAGAGGACACGGGCCACGTCCAGTGCCACGTTGCCGTTGCCGATCACGGCGATTTCCTTCGCGTCCAGCGGCCATTCACGCGGGACGTCGGGGTGGCCGTCATACCAGGAGACGAAGTCCGCGCCGCCGTAGGAGCCGTCCAGTTCGATGCCGGGGATGTTCAGGTCCGCATCCTTGATGGCGCCCGTAGCGAAGATGACGGCGTCGTAATGTGTGCGGAGGTCCTCGATGGAGAGGTCCGTGCCATAGTCCACGTTGCCGAAGAATCGGATATCCCCCCGGTCCAGGACCTTGTGCAGGGCGTTGACGATGCCCTTGATGCGGGGGTGGTCCGGGGCCACGCCGTAGCGGATGAGGCCGTAGGGTGCCGGGTAGCGGTCAAAGAGGTCGATGCTCACGGTGAGTTCGCCGCTCTTGACGGCTTCGCTCTTGGTGAGGATGTCCGCAGCGTAGACGCCTGCCGGGCCGGAGCCCACAACGGCAACGCGCAGCGGACGCTCGGCAGATCCTACGGTGGTGCTGGTTGACACGGCTGTGTTCCTTTTCTTCGTTCCGGCCCAACTAGGTAGCAGTAGATGTCGTTATGAGGGCTCAAAACAACATCTGCTGCTACCTAGTTGGGTGGGGGCTAGGTGGTGAGGACTCGGGGCTTGTTCGGGCTGGTGGTGCTGTAGTCGGCTGTCTTGAAGTGCGAAGGCGCGAAAGGGCTCACGCGCACCACGTCACCGATCACAATCACTGCGGGATTCGCGACGCCGGTGGCTTCCGCCTGGTCGGCGATGGAACCGAGCGTGCCGATGGTCACGCGCTGATTCGGCAGATAGCCGTTCTCAACGATGCCAACTGGAGTGTCCAGAGGCAAACCGGCGGCGGCCAGGGCGGCAGCGGAATCCCGGAGGGCGGCCACTCCCATCAGCAGGACTACGGTGTGGTCAGGACGGGCCGGGACTTCGGAAAGTTCCTCGTGGCCGGTGACCACGCTGAAGCCCTTGGCCAGGCCGCGGTGCGTCACGGGAATACCTGCAGCGGCGGGAACGGAGATCGCGGACGTGACGCCGGAGACCACTTCAACCTCGACGCCGTGCTGCCGGCAATATTCGGCTTCCTCACCACCGCGGCCCAGGACGTACGGGTCGCCGCCCTTGAGCCGAACCACTCGGTGGCCCTTGAGGGCTTCTTCGACAAGGATCCGGTTGATCCCGGCCTGCGGCACAGGATGATTCCCCGGGGTCTTGCCCACCTCGATGACGCGGACATCCGGAGCGAGTTCGTTAAGCAGTTCGCGCGGGCCGAGGCGGTCTGCCACCACGACGTCGGCCTGGCCCAGGAGGCGGCGGCCGCGGACGGTGATGAGGCCGGTGTCGCCCGGCCCGCCGCCCACGAGGGCAACGGAACCTGCGTTTTTCGGAGCCCGACGGCGGCGCAGCGGGAGATCCCCCGTTTCCAGGGCGGTGGCAACGGCGTTGCGCAATGCCATGGCCCGGCGCGGGTCTCCCCCGGCGTTCACCGCAATCTGTACGTCGTCCACTACGGCGACGGCGGGGGTCCACGCGGCTGAGGCTTCGTGGTCGGAGGCGTTGACGCACCAGATGCGCTGCGCCTCGGCGTCGGCTGAAACCTGGGTGTCCACGGCGGAATTGCCCGTGGCCGTCTGGACAAACCAGACGCCGTCGACGTCGGACGGAAGGTACGTGCGCGGCTCCCACGTGAGGAGGCCGGAGTCGGCCAGTTCCACCAGGGCCTGGCAGGCAACGGGAGCCACGACGGTAACGCGAGCACCGGCGTCGAGCAGCCCCTTGGCGCGGCGCGCGGCAACGGGTCCGCCGCCCACCACCAGCACGGGGCGGCCGAGCAGCCGCAGTGCTGTGGGGTAAATATCCTGAATTGCCATGGATCAACGGTAGGGCGCCGTCACATTCGCCAACAACGGCGCGGAAACACCAGTTCACGTAAGGTAACGCTGCGTCACATAGGGCGGCGCCTCAAAAAGGCGCCGTTGTGGGGCACGTTGGCGGCGATTCGGCCCGGGGCAGGCTCAATCCGCGCCGTGTCAATGTGCCCCAGTTCGGCTACCGGTGCCTGCCAGGAACCGGCCGCGGTTGCTGATCAGTCGCATCAGGTACCGCCGGAGGATCAGGTTCTCCGCCAGCCGGCCCAGGAACCCGAACGGCGCCGTGAACTCCACACGGTCGGTCATGATGGTGCCCGTGGCCATGGACTGGAACTCATGGACGTGGCGGAAGGCCTTAAACGGGCCGCTGACCTGCTCGTCCGTGAAGCTGGTTGGAAACTCGAGGGCCGTGATCCTGCTTGTGCCCGGCGACGCAAATGCGTCACTTTTGGGGCGGCCCGGCGTTGGGTCCCGCGGATTTCCGGGCCTCTGGGCATCCGGGCTGGCCAAAACTTACGCCTTTGGGTGGCGGCACACAGCAGGGCCCGACGGCGGTACTCGCCGTCGGGCCCTGCAGTCCAGTTTTCGGAGGGGTCAGCGCGTGCTGCCGGAGAGGAGGCCGCGGCTGCGGAGGAGCCGCTTCTCAATCGGTGCAAAGACGAGCAGTTCGATCAGGATGCCGACGCCGAGGATGAGCAGGATCGCGGACATCACCACGGTCATGTCGGACAGGATGCGGCCCTGGTCAAGCAGCGAGCCGAGGCCGAAGCCGATAGTGCCGCCCACGGCGATGATTTCCGCCGCCATCAGGGAACGCCACGAGAACGCCCAGCCCTGCTTCAGTCCGCCGAGGTAGCCGGGAAGGGCCGCGGGCAGGATGATCTGCACGGCCATCTGGAGGCGGTTCGCGCCCAGGACCGTGCCCACGCGGCGGTACTGCGGCGGAATCTGGTCCACGCCGGAGATCAGGCCGTTGATGATGGACGGGATGGCGCCCATGAACACCACGAAGTAGACGGTGGCGTCGGTCAGTCCGAACCAGATAATCGCG
The DNA here is from genome assembly GCF_037203985.1 of Pseudarthrobacter sp. CCNWLW217. NCBI lineage: Bacteria > Bacillati > Actinomycetota > Actinomycetes > Micrococcales > Micrococcaceae > Pseudarthrobacter > Pseudarthrobacter sp. CCNWLW217. The sequence goes on along the minus strand of NZ_JBBCBT010000003.1, from coordinate 354,678 downwards.
GCCGGAACCCAGGCCACCGAAGGCAACACCTGAAGCCCGGAAATCAGCGGTCCGAAGGCCCGGCGCAGCGGAGCAACCTGGGCCAGCAGGAGTCCCACCGGGGTGGCGATGGCGACGCTGATCAGGAACCCGACCAGCCCGCGCTGCAGCGAGGTCCAGACCGCTTCCTGGAGTTTGCCTTCGCCCCAAAGGACGCCGACCTGGCCCAGGACATCGAGCGGGCCGGGCACGAGGTCGCGGCGCTTCACGCCAAGGGAGACATAGAACTGCCAGATCAGGACCAGGACCACCAGGGCGGCAACCGGCAGCAGGATACGGCTCCAGTCGATGCGTGCCTTGCGGGCGGCGTCGGACTGCAGGGAGTCCAGGCCGGATTCCAGCTCGCGCAGGTCCTCGCGACCGGTGGAGGTCCGGGTCAAGGCTGCGTGGATGTGCCGGGACTCGGGCTGCGTCTCTGCAGGCTCCACCACAGCGTTACTCTCGGCCAGGGGTGTGGGGTTATTTGGCATGGCGGCGAATCTCCTCCCGGAGCCGGGCGGTGATGACCCCGGTCAGCTGTCCGGCCAGGCCGGCGTCGGTTCGGTGTTCCTCGGTGACGGCCCATTCCTCCACTACCCGGCCCGGGCGGGAGGACAGCAGCAGCACGCGCTGGCCCAGCCGCACCGCCTCGCGGACGTTGTGGGTCACAAAAACGATGGTCCGCCCGGTTTCCTTCCAGATGCGTTCCAGCTCGTCGTGGAGGAGGTCGCGCGTGATGGCATCAAGGGCCGCGAACGGCTCGTCCATCAGCAGCAGCTGACGGTCCTGGGCGAGCGAGCGTGCCAGCGAAACACGCTGGCGCATGCCGCCGGAGAGCTCGTGCGGGCGCTTGTCCCCGGCTCCGCCGAGGTGCACCAGCTCCAGCAGCTCGTTGGCCTTGGCGCGGCGCTCGACCTTGCCCACTCCCCGCAGCTGCAGGGCCAGCTCGATATTCTCCCGGGCCGTGAGCCACGGAAACAGGGCGGCGTCCTGGAACATAAAGGCTGCGCCGTCGCTGGGCACCTCCAAGGCGCCCGACGTCGGGAGCTCAAGTCCCGCCATGATGTTCAGCAGGGTGGATTTGCCGCAGCCGGAAGCACCGAGGAGGGCGACAAACTCGCCAGACGCGATGTTGGCGTTGACGTCGTCCAGCACCGGGGCGCCGTCGCCGAAGCGCTTGCCCAGGTTCTCCAGTACGACTGGCATGGTCCCGTCCTTACGTTGGTGGTGCGGTTGCTGGGGTGGTGTGCGGTTGCGTCGTCAGTCCTGGCCGAGGCCGGCTGCGGAGATCGACTTTCCGGTGACTTCGTTCAGTGCCCGGAGGTCGAACAGGCCGTTGATGTCCGCCTGCTTGGTGGTGCCGGCGTCCACCCCGTCCTTCAGGAGCTTGGGGTAGGTTCCGGCCAGCGGATCCACCGTGAAAATGATGTTCTTCAGGGACCGGTCGATGACGTCGGCAGGCAGGGCGGCGCCAGCGGATTCCTGCAGCGCGGCATTGATGACGGCCGCCTTTTCCGCAGACGGGGTGTCGTTGAGCCAGGCCACGGACTTGGCGTGCCCGCGGAGGAGGGCCTTGACCGTGTCCGGGTGCGCCGCCGCGAAGGCCTTATTGACGATCAGAATAGTGGTGGGGAACTCCCCCGGTTTGCCGGACGCTGAACCGTCCCAGAGGTCCTTTTCGTCCACCAGGACCTTGGCTCCGGCCTGGAGCACCAGGCGCGAGGCCCACGGCTCAGGCAACCACGCGCCGTCGAGCTTTCCGTCCTGGAACAGCTTGAGCGTCTGGGCATTTTCGGTGGGGTTGATGGCCACATCGCCGCTGCCGTCAACGTTCGTGTCGTACCCTTGCGAACCAAGCCAGGCGCGGAGCGCGACGTCCTGCGTTCCGCCGAGCTGCGGCGAGGCGAGGGTCTTGCCCTTGAGGTCGGCGGCGGAAGTGATTTCCGGCCGGACCACCAGCTGGGCACCGCCGGCGGCAGCACCGGCGATGACGCTGACGGATTCACCCTGGCTCTTGACGAAGGAGTTGATGGCCGGGTTCGGGCCGATGTAGGCGGCGTCGATGGCTCCGGCGTTCAGGGCCTCAATGGCAGCCGGCCCGGCGTTGAAGGTTTCGGTGCTGAGCTTCGTGGTGCCCAGTTCCTTGGCCAGAAAGCCCTGGTTGATGCCCACGAGTGCTGCGGCGTGCGTGATGTTGCCGAAGTAACCGAGCTTCAGTTCTTCAGCGGGGGTGGGCGACGGCGTCGCGGCCTGGGCGTCAGTGTTACGCGAAATGCTGGACGCCACCACGGCGCCGACGGCGATCAGGAGGACCAGCCCAATGGCCAACGCAGCCTCAATGGCACGCTTGCGCCTGGGCACCGCGCTTTCACCGGCCACGATCCGGGTCATCCCGGGCTTGGAACTAGTCATTGTTTCACCATAGGGAGTGCCGATTGCCCGTTCAACGAAGCAGAAACGGGGGGTCACGCAGGTTCATCTGACGTCACATTCGCTGCCCAAGCTGAGCCTTCAGTTGCCCTTGACGTTGACCAGCTGGCGCAGCTTGTGCCGCACCCTCACCAGGTCCGCGGCGTCCCTCATCACCACATCGATGGGCTTGTAGGCGGCCGGGATCTCGTCGATGAAGGCCTCAGAGGCGCGGAACTCGATCCCGTGCATCGCCTCCTTCAGTTCGGCGAGGGTGAAGGTCTTGCGGGCGGCGTTCCGGGAGTACTCCCGGCCGGCACCGTGCGGCGAGGAATTCAGCGACACCGGGTTGCCCTGGCCTTCCACAACGTACGACGCCGTCCCCATGGAACCCGGAATAAGTCCCGGATCGCCGGGCTCTGCCCTGATCGCTCCCTTGCGTGAGACCCACACGGACTTGCCGTAGTGCGTCTCCAGCTGGGTGAAGTTGTGGTGGCAATTGATGCGTTCGCGTTCCCTGACATGCCCGCCCACCCAATGGCTGAACTGCGTGATGACCCGGTCCATCATTTCCTCGCGGTTCAGCAGCGCGAAATGCTGGGCCCAGCGCAGCTCCTCGATATACCGCCTGAACTCGGACGTGCCCTCCTCCAGGTAGGCGAGGTCGGGGTCGGGCAGCCTGGTCCCCCGTTTCCGGGTCACCTGCTGGGCGACGCCAATATGATGCTGGGCGATCTTGTTGCCGACGCCTCGTGAGCCGGAGTGCAGGAACAGCCAGACGGCGTCGGTCTCGTCTGCGGAGACCTCGATGAAGTGGTTCCCGGACCCCAGGGAGCCCAGCTGCAGTTCCCACTTCGCCAGGTACTGGGCTGGGTTGAAGCCCGCCGTGGCCGCCAGTTTCTTGAGCTCGGCGATCCGTGGCTCGGCGGTGGCCTGGACTGACCGGTTGTTGTGGCCGGCGGATAGCGGAATGGCCCGTTCGATGTCCTCGCGCAGCCGTTTCCGGTCCCGGGGCAGTTCCTTCACGGAGTACTGGGTCCGCACGGCGATCATGCCGCAGCCGATGTCCACTCCGACGGCGGCCGGAATGATGGCGTGGAGGGTGGGGATCACCGAACCCACGGTGGCGCCCTTGCCCAGGTGCGCGTCCGGCATCAGGGCAAGGTGCGGGTAGATGAAGGGCAGCGTGGAGGTGGACAGCGCCTGCTCGAGGGTCTTGGAGTCCAGGATCGAGGCCCAGCTCATGAGCTTGCTGTTGATGGTCTCCACGCTTCGCCTCCCACCCTTAAGGATACGAAAACGACAAAACCGCGGCTTGTTCGCAAAACCGGCCCGTGAAGGCCAGGATCTGCGAACAAGCCGCGGTTTCGGGACAATCTCAGATGGAGTAGCGCTCGTCCTCGTGGTCGCCGGGGTGGTCCTTGACCAGGCCCGCGGCCAGCGTGTTGCCGTCCAGCGGGTCGATCACCAGGAACGCGCCGGTACGGCGGTGGTGCAGGTAGTTCTCCAGTGGCAGCGGTGCGGAAAGCCGGAGCTGCGCGTGGCCGATGTCGTTCAGTTCCAGGCTGGACGCTGCTTCAAGCTTGAAGGAAGCCAGGTCCAGCTTGCCATTGACGTTGCGGACCAGCGCCTGGACGGTGCGGGTGCCGTGCTTCACCAGCACCTTGGCACCTTCCCGCAAAGGCTTGGGCGAAAGCCAGCACAGCGCGGCGTAGAGGTCTGCGGAGGACTCCCGGACAGTTCCGGCGGCGGCGATGGTGTCACCGCGGGCGACGTCGAATTCCTCGGCCAGGCGGATCGCCACGGACTGCGGCGCGAACGCCTCCTGCAGTGACTCTCCGGCGAAGTCGATGCCCGTCACCGTGGTGGTGCGGGGGGCCTGGCCGGGCGTCAGCACAGCAACCTTGTCCCCCACCTTCACCGAACCCTCGGTGATCTGGCCGGCGTACGCCCGGTAGTCGCGGTATGCCTCAACATCCAGGCCGGCAGCCACGGCGTCCGGAGCCAGCGCACCCTGCGGGCGGATGACCAGCTGCACCGGGAAGCGGAAGCTCTCCAGCTGGGTGTCGATCTCGTCGGCGGCCGGCAGGGTTTCGAGGACCTCCAGCAGGGCCGGGCCGTCATACCAGGGCGTGCGCTCGGAACGATCCACCACGTTGTCGCCCTCGAGGGCGGACACCGGGATCACCAGCAGGTCATCGATGTGGTCCGCGGTCCCCAGCGCAGCCGCGCCGATGCCCAGTTCACGGGCCACCTGCTGCACGTCGGCCTGGATCTCACGGAACACGGACTCGCTGAAGTCCACGAGGTCGATCTTGTTCACGGCCACGATCACGTGCGCCACCCGCAGCAGCTGCAGCACGGACAGGTGCCGGCGGGTCTGCTCCAGGACACCCTTGCGGGCGTCAATGAGTACGACGACGGCATCCGCAGTGGACGCGCCGGTCACCGTGTTCTTGGTGTACTGAACGTGGCCGGGGCAGTCGGCCAGGATGAAGCTGCGCTGGTCGGTGGCGAAGTAGCGGTAGGCCACGTCGATGGTGATGCCCTGCTCACGCTCGGCACGCAGGCCATCGGTGAGGAGGGCCAGGTCGATCGCCTGGGTGCCGGTGGCACCCGCGCCGCCGAAGCCGCGGTCCGCGGAGGTGCGGGCGACGGCGTCGAGCTGGTCAGCGAGGATCGCCTTGGAGTCGTGAAGGAGGCGGCCCACCAAAGTGGACTTGCCGTCGTCGACCGATCCTGCTGTGGCGAAGCGGAACAGCGTGGTGGGCAGGGCTGTTTCCAGCTCCGCGGCCAGGAGTGAAGTTTCGGTGCTCATTTAGAAGTAACCATCCTTCTTGCGGTCTTCCATGGCTGCCTCGGAGATGCGGTCATCTGCACGGGTGGCACCACGTTCGGTGATGGTGGAGGCGGCAACTTCGATCACAACGTCGCTCACGGTGGCTGCGGCCGATTCAACGGCACCGGTGCAGGACATGTCGCCTACGGTGCGGTAGCGGACCGTCTTGGTGATGACTTCTTCATGCGGCAGCGGCTGGGAAACCTCGCCGACGGCGCGCCACATGCCATCGCGGGCAAAGACTTCACGGCTGTGGGCGTAGTACAGGCCGGGCAGCTCGATGTTCTCGCGCTCGATGTAGCGCCAAATGTCCAGCTCGGTCCAGTTGCTGATGGGGAACGCGCGGACGTGCTGGCCCACGGTGTGGCGGCCGTTGTAGAGGTTCCACAGTTCGGGGCGCTGGTTGCGCGGGTCCCACTGGCCGAACTCGTCGCGGAGGCTCAGGATGCGCTCCTTGGCGCGGGCCTTGTCCTCGTCACGGCGGCCGCCACCGAAGACGGCGTCGAACTTGTTCTTCGAGATGGCGTCCAGCAGCGGGACGGTCTGCAGCGGGTTGCGGGTGCCGTCGGCGCGCTCGGCCAGCTCGCCGCGGTCGATGAACTCCTGCACGGAGCCGACGACGAGCTTGAGCCCCAGCCGTTCGACGGTGCGGTCGCGGAAATCGATGACTTCGGGGAAGTTGTGGCCGGTGTCCACGTGCAGCACGGGGAACGGAACCTTGCCCGGCCAGAACGCTTTGGTGGCGAGGTGCAGCATCACCACGGAGTCCTTGCCGCCGGAGAACAGCAGCGCGGGCTTCTCGAACTCGGCCACAACTTCGCGGATGATGTGGATGGCTTCGGACTCAAGGGCGTCCAGGCTGGAGAGGCGCGTGGATACGGCGGCTTCAGTCACCTGGGTAGTCTCCTCAGTTAGGAAAGTGCTCATACGTGTAGTCCGCATTCTGTCTTGTCGGTCCCTGCCCAGCGGCCGGCGCGGGGGTCGTCGCCCGGCGCCACCTTCCGGGTGCAGGGCTGGCAGCCAATGGAGGGGTAACCCTGGGAAAGCAGCGGGTTCACGGGCAGGAGGTTGTCGTCGGAGTACTGGACCAGCTGGTCGAACGTCCACGCTGCCACCGGGTTGACCTTGACCAGGCCGTTGACTGCGTCCCACGTGACCAGCGGTGTGTTGGTCCGGGTGGGGGCTTCGTCGCGGCGCACGCCGGTGAACCAGAGTTCGTAGCCGGCCAGGGTGCGGCGGAGCGGGGCCACTTTGCGGAGGGCGCAGCACTGGGCGGCGTCGCGGGCAAAGAGGTCCTTGCCGAGGAGCCGGTCCTGCTGTTCCACGGTGTTTTCCGGCAGCACGTCCACAACGTTGACGCGGAGGTTCGCTGCCACTTCATCGCGCGTGGCGTAGGTTTCCGGAAAGTGGTACCCGGTCTCCAGGAACAGGACGTCGACGCCGGGCATCTGGTCCGCGACCAGCGCCGGAAGGACGGCGTCAGCCATGGAGCACGCGACAGCCACTGAGGAAAGGTCGAAGTTGCGCTCCACCCACGCGATCACGTCGCGGGCCGGGGCGTCCCAGCCGAGCTCGGCGGCCCCGGACTCAGCGAGGGCTTTCAGCTCGTCGTGGCTGCGAAGTGTGGCAGGTCGGGTGTCGGTCACTGGAGGGCCTCCTCATCTGCTGCGTGCGCCCATTCGGCGAAGGTCTGGCCTTCAGCACGCTGGGCAACAAACGTGCGGACGACGCGTTCCACGTAGTCCGGCAGGTCTTCAACGTAGACCTTGAGGCCGCGGACGGTGCGTCCCAGGCCAGCCTCTTCGCGGCTGGTGGAAGCCAGCCCGCCGCCGAGGTGGACCTGGAAACCCGGGGTGGGGTCGCCGTCGGGCGTTGGAAGCATCATGCCCTTGAGGCCGATGTCCGCGGTCTGGATCCGGGCGCAGGAGTTGGGGCAGCCGTTGATGTGCAGGGACAGCGCGTGGGGCAGTTCGCCGGAAGCGGCGAGGTCTGCCAGGCGGCGTTCCAGCTCGGCAACCGCGGTGGCCGCGGTGACCTTGGTTTCGACGATGGCCAGCTTGCAGTATTCGATGCCGGTGCAGGCGATGGTGCCGCGGCGGAACACGGACGGGCGGGCGGACAGGCCCAGGGCGTCCAGCTCGGCAACCAGCGGCTCAACGTGGTCCTTGGCGACATCCAGCACCACAAGCTTCTGGTGCGGGGTGGTGCGCAGCCGGAAGGAGCCGCGGGCCTCAAGCGTATCCGCGAGCTTTACCAGCTGACCGCCGGAGAGGCGGCCGGCCAGCGGGGTGGCGCCGATGAAGAACTTGCCGTCCTTCTGCTCGTGCACGCCGATGTGGTCGCCCGGTGAGGTGGGCTTGGGGGCGGCGGGGCCATCGGCCAGCTTGTAACCGAGGTATTCGTCCTCGAGGATCTGGCGGAACTTCTCCGGACCCCAGTCGGCCATCAGGAACTTTAGGCGTGCCTTGGTGCGCATGCGGCGGTAACCGTAGTCGCGGAAGATGCTGGTGACGCCGAGCCATACTTCGGCGGCTTCCTCCGGGCGGACGAACGCGCCGAGGCGCTTGCCGAGCATCGGGTTGGTGGACAGTGCTCCGCCGGCCCAGAGGTCGTAACCGACGCCAAGCTCGGGGTGCTCAACGCCCACGAGGGCGAAGTCATTGATCTCGTGGACCACGTCCTGGCTGGGGTGGCCGGTGATCGCGGTCTTGTACTTGCGGGGCAGGTTGGACAGCAGCGGGTTGCCGATGAACCGCTCGCCCAGTTCCGCGATGAGCGGGGTGGGGTCGATGATTTCGTCCTTGGCGATGCCGGCCACCGGGGAGCCCAGGATGACACGGGGCACGTCGCCGCAGGCTTCGGTGGTGGACAGGCCAACACCTTCCAGGCGGGTCCAGATCTCGGGGATGTCCTCCACGCGGATCCAGTGCAGCTGGATGTTCTGGCGGTCGGTGAGGTCGGCGGAATCCCGCGCGAAGTCAACGGAAATCTGGCCTATGACGCGCAACTGCTCGGTGGTGAGCGCACCGCCGTCGATGCGGACGCGGAGCATGAAGTACTTGTCCTCGAGCTCGTGCGGTTCGAGCGTTGCGGTCTTGCCGCCGTCGATCCCGGGCTTGCGCTGGGTGTACAGGCCCCACCAGCGGAAGCGGCCGTGCAGGTCCTGGCCGGGGATGGAATCGAAGCCCTCTTTGGAGTAGATGGACTCGATACGCTCGCGAACGTTGAGGCCGTCATCTTCCTGTTTCCAGGTTTCGTTGGCGTTCAGCGGGGTTTTGCCGTCCACTTTCCACTGCCCGTGCGGCTTTGCGGCGGGGCGGGAAGGGCGAGCGGGGCGCTTGGCGGCAGCGGGGTCCGCGGACGCTCCGGCTAGAGCTGTATCAGTCATGCATCGACTGTAGGTCCCACCCGAATAGCGTCACAAAGGGCCCGGAAACGCTAAGTCACCTAGGGAAATATTTCGTCATGAACCGCCGGAGGGCCTTGAAGATGCCTTCGCGCTGTGCATCGCCGGAACCCATTCCGGGGCTGCCTATTGCGCGGCTTCGGCGTCCTCGCGGCCCTTGGCGACGGCGGCGTCGTACCGTTCCAGCGCGATCTCGGCGAGCACGGGCGAGGGCAGCAGCGGCTCAGTGACGAGGTCGGCCCCTGCTTTGGCGAGCCGGTCGTGGAAGTATCCCGGTGCCAGGAGGTAGGAGGCGATGACCACGCGTCCGCCCAGGTCAACCGCTCCGGCGGACTCCCCTGCCCCGGCACCACCTTCAGCTTCCTCGCGAAGCATGGCGACGGCGTCGGGCACTGAAGGCTTGGCCGAGGCACCATAGGCGGGCACGATCCGGTTGCTGCGGAGCTCACCAAGGTGGCTGGCGAGTTCCTCCACACTGACGGCGGCGTTGGGATTGGATGATCCTGCGGCGGCCAGGACGATGCTGTCCCGGTCGGTGACGCCGGCTTCGCGGAGGCGCTGGTCCAGGAGGGCTGCGAGCCTGGGATCCGGGCCCAGCGGCGCCGCGGCCAGGCTGCCCGGACGGCTCTTTACGGTCCGGGCGATGTCCACCTTGACGTGGTACCCCACGCTCAGGAGCAGGGGCACCACGACGGCGGACTTCCCCTCCGGCAGTCCCGCCACCACGTCCACGAGGTCCGGCTGCTGCACATCCACATAGGCCTCGCGCACATCGAGTCCCGGGCGCAGGGCGGCGATGGCGTCGCGGAGGGCGTTGACCTCGGCGGCTCCCTGCACGCTGGATGTCCCGTGGGCACAGGCGATCATGATGGGGCTGTTCATACCCGCTAGCGTAACGTTGGAGCCGCCCTGTCCGCCCTCTTGAAATCCGCCGGGACGCTCCATGACATTTCCTTTTGACATCGCCCTGGTCTGGCTGGACTTGGCTGGCGTCTTCTTCTTCGCGGTCTCCGGATCCCTGCTGGCGGCGCGGAAGCAGTTCGACATCATTGGCTCCTTGCTCCTGGCCTCGCTGGTGTCCCTGGGCGGCGGCGTGATCCGCGACATCATCCTTTCTGCCGGACCTCCGGCGGCCTTCACCAACCCCGCGTACCTTGCACCTCCGGTCCTTGCCACAGTGCTGGTCTACTTCCTGTTTCCCAGCTTCCAGCGGTACACCTCGCTGCTGACCCTGTTCGACGCCGGCGGGCTGGCCCTGTTCTGCATCACCGGCACGCTGAAGGCCCTGACGATGGGGATGAACCCCATTGCCGCGGTGCTGCTGGGAGTGACGACGGCGGTGGGCGGGGGCCTGCTGCGGGACATTACAGCCAATGAGGTGCCGCAGCTGTTCGACCCCCGGGACCTCTATGCACTGCCGGCCTTCAGCGGGGCGGCCCTGACCACGCTCCTCTGGGTGACCGGCTCCTTTAACGCGGCGACCGCGTGCGCCGTGGCGGCTGTGGTGTTCGCCTTCCGCGTCATCGCCTGGCGTCGGGCCTGGTACGTTCCGCTGGCGGTGCATGGCTGGCACCGGCGGGGCGTGGAGGGTTCCCCTGGTCCCGGTGGCGGTGCCGGTGGGACTGCTGGGACTGGCGGCGGCTCAGGAGCACCCCGGAATTAGCTACGATATGACAATGACTGACATGTTCCTCGAGAAGTTCCGCGCGCTTGTTCCGAAGTATCTCGAAGACGAATGGCAGGAAGAAGACGGGCTGCCCGCCGACGAGCTTGATGCGGCCCTCGAAGAACACCAATTCCAGGTTCCCTTGGTCCTGCGCGAGTTCTACCTTGCCTTGGGTGGCTGCGAGGACCTGATGGAGGCCTACCACTACTTCTGGGACCCCGAAGAACTCGAAGTCGATGACGAGGGCTTCCTGATGTTCCTTGAGGACGAGGAAGAGCAGTTCACCTGGGGCTTCCGCGTGGGCGACCTCGGCGTCCCGGACCCCATCGTCTACCGACGCAACAACGCCCGCGGCCAGTGGAAAAGCGAAGAAGGCACCTTCTCGGAGTTCGTCTTTGACATGTTCGAGTGGGCGTTCAACGACGAGGAAGACTAGGTCCTCGGGGTGCGCCCGCCCCAAATGCGTAACTTTTAGCGCCCCGGCAGCTTCACTTCCTTGATTTTGCGGGGCTCAGGCTGTCGGCGTCCGGTATAAGTTACGCAAGTTGGTTCACAGTTGACGTCTGAACGCCAAGGACAGTAATCACTTGGAGTCGAATTTGCCGTTGCGCCTCAGTTCAAGGACTGCGAGGACCTCTGCAACCATCTCGTCTGGCGAATAGACCACATCGGCGTAGTAATAGCGGAGCACCAGATAGCCACCAAGAACGCTCCTGTTGTTTCGTCGCTGATCGCGTTTGACAGCCTGGGGCTCGAAGTGGGTTGACCCGTCAGTCTCAACCACCAAACACTCTTCAATAAGGAAGTCGACCTCACCAACGCCGGGGATAAAGACATGCCTCCGCAAACGAAGGCCGGCTCTCCGGAAATGCGTGTTGGCCAAGACCTCCAGCACTGAGTCCGCACGCGGAATAACCAGGTCCAGCACGGCCCGTGCCCTGCCATTGCGACGCCCCTGCAACCTGGCATAAAGGAATTCCAGCTCAATATCGCGCCTGCCCACGGCCGACTGAACCATCACCAGTGATTCCAGTTCGGGGAGGCAGCGGAGGCTATGCAGCAACACATCCGCCAGCCCTGCGACAGGCAGCCACCGATGCCGGGGGTGTTTGGGCCTGCCATGCTCCACAATTCTGGACGTGGCAACTGGATGGCTGCGGCAGAGGTGCAGAACGCAAGTTTCCGTCAGCACCCATAAGTTGTATACCGGTGCCGCAGACACGCACGTCAGCAGGCCTCCGTGAGTGAGAGCATCGCGCAGACTGCTGCCTGCCGGAAGGCTATAGACTCCGCGGCTCGCCCGCACCACCTGGCCTCCGGCTACCGCTCGGTCGAGTGCGGCCCTGCCAAATCCAGCCTTCGTCAATTGCCCGGTTCGCGCAGCGCCTCCCTGCCTCATCAGGAAGTCAATAATGTCCATCAGCCCAGAGTGTCGCTGTGGGCGTGCGGGCGGGAGGGAGCATCACACCTATGTGGACAACACGCCAGCACAATGAGCGGACTCCGCGACCAAGATGCGTAACTATTGACGCCCTTCGCCGCCGCAAACCCCGCCATGACGCGGGCCACGCTCAGCAGAGCGCCCATAAGTGACGCAATCCGGTCAGAAACGCCGGAAAAGCCTGTGACACGCTCAGTAACAAGAGACTTGCATCTTGTGACAAGGCTGTCATAGACTGTTCACGGATCCGCTAAACGCCTCCGGCGGGTCTGATGCGAACGGAGAAATGGCCCCGGTTCGACGCAACGAATGACTCGTATCGTTGCTGAGAATCGGGGCTATTCCGTTTAAGAAGCACCCCCATCCCCCCATCGACTGCTCCATAACTGCCGTTTTGAGGTGTCGAAAGGGCGGTTACGGAGCAATCGATGAAAAGAGAGGACCCGGGCCCCTCAAAGGACTAGCTGGCGCGGTCCACCACAGCCAGGGCGAAATTAGACAGCGACGTCTTAACAACGCCCTCCGGCAAGGGAGCCAGCGCTGCAATGGCTTCATCCGCCCAGCGGCGTGCAACAACCCAGGACTCGGCAGTCACGGGATGCTCGCGCAGCCCGGCAACCGCAGCGGCCAAAGCCTCATCCGACGTCAGGTCGCCGTCAATCAACTTCAAAAGTTCGACGGCGGCGTGGTCGCCATCCTCGGCAGCCTTGCGCAGGAGCAGGACAGGGAGCGTGGGGACACCTTCGCGGAGGTCGGTCCCGGGGGACTTGCCGGACTTGACCTTGATGCCGGTGACGTCGATGACGTCGTCAGCAAGCTGGAAGGCTACGCCCACCTTCTCGCCGTATTCCACCAGGACCGACTCGTACGTGGGGTCAGCGCCGGCGAAGATGGCGCCAAGTTGGCCGGAAGCAGCCACCAATGACCCTGTCTTGTCCGCGATGACCGAGAGGTAATGCTCCACCGGGTCCTCGTCCGGGCGCGGACCAACGGTTTCATGCAGCTGGCCCAGGCACAGCCGCTCGAAGGTACGGGCCTGGATGCCCAGGGCTCGGGAGCCCAGCTCGGACACCAGGATGGACGCACGGGCAAAGATGAGGTCGCCGGTGAGGACGGCCACGGAGTTTCCCCAGACCTCATGGGCAGTGGGGGCGCCGCGGCGGAACGGGGCGGAGTCCATCACGTCGTCGTGGTACAGCGTGGCCAGGTGGGTCAGTTCCACCACTACGGCCGCCTGCACCACGGCAGGCAGGGATGCGTCGCCGAGGTGGGCGCACAGCAGCGTCAGCAGCGGCCTGATGCGCTTGCCGCCGGCTTCCACCAGGTGACGCGACGTTGCGTCAGCCAGGGGGTCCGAGTTGGCAATGGCTTCGCGCAGCTTCTTTTCTACCCGCGCGAGGTTGTTGGTGATGGCGGGGCCCAGTTCGGCGTCCTCCGCGATCGCCGCAAAGCCCGCGGGCAGCTGAAGTCCCGTGGCAATGGCGGTGGTATTGAGGCTGGGTTCGGAGTCCGGCAGGCCGTGCCCGGCATGCGTCCAGCTGTGGTCTGCGGAGTTGGTCACGGGTTAACCCTAACTTTTTGTTGCGGATACCGCTGATTCGAGGCCGACGGTGTATTGGACGTGGCCGGAACCAGCGACTCCAGGACGCGGATGGCCCGGTCCTCGAAGCCCTTGGCGGACGGATCGGTGAGGTTGGCCAGCAGCCGCACCACAAAGCGCATCAGGACTGGAATAGGCATCCCGGTCCGGAGCGCAAGCTTCATGACGGCGGGCTTGCCGATCAGCGCGGCAAATGCGCGGCCAAGCGTGAAGTGCGATCCCCACTGGTCCCGCACATAGTCCGCGTACCGCGAAAGGTGAGCATCGGCGTCGTACGTTCCGCCCGCCGCCAAAGAGCGTGCGGAGGCGTCGATAATGAACTCGGCCGCGAACCGCGCGGACTCCATCGCGTAGGAGATGCCCTCGCCGTTGAACGGGGAGACCATGCCGCCGGCGTCGCCCAGGAGCAGGAGGCCGGGCGAGTAGTGCGGCGTCCGGTTGAAGCCCATGGGGAGGGCCGCGCCACGGATTTCGCCCACTTGGTTTTCCGGGGTGAAGCCCCAGTCGGCGGGCAAGCCGGCGGTCCATTCACGCAGAACCTGCTTATAGTCCAGCTTGCCGAATTCCTTGGAGGAGTTGAGGATACCCAGGCCGACGTTGGAGGTGCCGTCGCCGACGCCGAAGACCCAGCCGTAGCCGGGGAGCAGACTTCCGTCCCGCCCGGGGAGTTCCAGCCAGCCTTCCATCCAGTCGTCGTCGTGGCGAGGGCTCTGGAAGTAGGTGCGGACGGCGACGCCGAGTGGCCGGTCGTCGCGCTTCTGGAGGCCTGCTGACACGGCGGTGCGCGTGGAATTTCCGTCGGCGGCGAGTACGACGTCGGCGCTGAAGTCGAGCGACTGTCCCGTCTTGCGTCCGGACTCGTCCAGGAGCGCTGCGCGGACACCGGTCACGCGGCCGTCCTCCGAGCGCAGGACCTCGGTGACGCTGTGCCGTTCCAGGACCTCGGCGCCGGCCGCCCGGGCGTGACGCGCCAGTTCCTCATCGAAACCAAGGCGCGTGCGGATCAGGCCATACTGCGGAAAGTCGGAAACCTCGGGCCAGGGCAGCTCAATGGTGCGCCCGCCGGCGATCAGGCGAAGGCCCTGGTTGCGGCGCCACCCATCGGCTTCGGGATGCGGCAGGCCGAGTTTCTGGATTTCGCGGACTGCCCGCGGTGTTAGGCCGTCGCCGCAGACCTTCTCCCGAGGGAAGCTGGTCTTTTCCAGGACGGTCACGCTGATGCCGGACTTGGCAAGGTAATACGCGGCGGTAGAGCCAGCCGGCCCCGCGCCGACGATCAGTACTTTCACGCGGTCAGCGGACGATGTTGCGGCGGAGCTTGGCCACGGGGCCCTTATTCGCTGCGATGGCGGCGGCAGCTCCGTCAGGGCCGGTTTCAACCGGTTTGGTGGCACGGTGGACCGCCACGATTCCGCCGGTGAGGTTCCGGTACGTGACCTTTTCCCACCCGGATTCCTGCAGCCACGCGGCCAGGTGGTCCTGGTCCGGCCAGGCGCGGATGGACTCGGCGAGGTAAACGTAGGCGTCCGGATTGGAGGCAACCTTCATGGCGATAGCTGGCAGGGCACGCATGAGGTATTCGGTATACATGGTGCGCCAGAGCGGAACCACCGGCTGGGAGAACTCGGCGATGACCAGCTTGCCGCCCGGCTTGGTCACCCGAAGCATCTCGGCCAGGGCCTTCTTCGGCTCATTGACGTTCCGCAGCCCGAACGAGATGGTGCTGGCGTCAAAGGAGTTATCCGCGAAGGGCAGGTTGGTGGCGTCACCGGCAACAAAATTGATGTCGGGGCGGCGGCGCTTGCCAACTTTGAGCATTCCGAGGGAGAAATCGCACGCGACTACGTCTATGCCTGCATCGGCATATGGCTCGCTTGAGGTACCGGTTCCTGCGGCAAGATCCAGGACTCTCTGGCCCTTCGTGACTTCCATGGCTTCCACCACAACCTTGCGCCAGCGGCGGGTCTGCCCCATGGAGAGGACATCGTTGACGACATCGTATTTAGGTGCGACGTCGTCAAACATCGTGGCTACTTCGTCCGGACGCTTATCCAAGGATGCTCGGTTCACCCAGTCATTGTCTCAAATGTTCTGCGGGCCCCCTAACCACGGCCGGTTTCCGGGGCTGAGTGCGCAATTGCGATACTTAGAAGTACTTAGGGGCCCAAGTACTTTCAAGTACTGTGGACCCATCATGACGAGAACGTTCCGCACTCTGACAGTCCCCCTGGATGAAAAAGCATCTCCCGGGGGGCTGCCTCAGTTTCTGGTCCGGGACGACGTCCTCTGCTGGACCCGCCGCGAAGCCGGACTGGTGGGCTTCGGCGAAATCGCCCGGTTTACCGCCACAGGTCCCGAGCGCTTCCTTGAGGCAGACATCTGGTGGCGCCACCTGGTCCTGGAAGCGGAGATCGCAGACTCCGTGGAACTGCCGGGCACGGGCCCGGTGGCTTTCGGCTCGTTCGCGTTCTCCAAAAAGTCCGCCCACGAGTCCCGGCTGATCGTGCCGGAAATCGTGGTGGGCGTCCGGGACGGCCGCTTCTGGGTCACCCAGTTAACGTTCGACGACGTCGCGCTCACCGAGGCGGGCGCCCTCGCTGCCCTGGAGCGCTGGCTCAGTAGCGGCAACCCTGGCGCCCCCCTCACCTTTACGGACAGCCCGACTCCGGCAACTCCGGCGGCCGGGGACGGCACCTCCCCTGCCGTTCCCGCCAAGGCGGGTCACGCCGTCGTCCGCCCTTTGCCACTGGCTGCCGGTGCGACGCTGCACACGGGGTCGCTGAGTGAAGAGGACTGGATGGCCGCCGTCGCCGCAGGCGTCGAGGAGATCCGGACCGGGGCGCTGGAGAAGCTGGTCCTGGCGCGTGACATCGTGGCCACCGTGCCTACCGGCGTGAACGCAGCCAAGGTGCTGCGCGAACTCGCTGCCCGGTACCGCGAGTGCTGGACGTACGGTGTGGACGGGCTGGTGGGCGCCACCCCGGAGATGCTGATCCAGGTGGAGGGCCGGACTGCCCAAGCCCGGGTGCTGGCCGGAACGCTGGACCGCCGCGACGCGCACGGCGAGGCCGGCATCCCCATGGACTACGCCGAACGCGTGCTGGCCGGATCCGAGAAACAGAGGCACGAACACGAGATCGCGATCCAGTCGCTGACCTCACAGCTGGCGCCGTTCTCCGAGGCCATGAACGCGCACGACGAGCCCTTTATCCTCGAACTGCCCAATGTATGGCACCTGGCGTCGGACGTGAAGGCCGAACTGACCGAGGTGGAAGGCCACGTGCCCACCTGCCTGGCACTCATCAACGCCCTGCACCCAACCGCCGCCGTTTGCGGTACGCCAACACTGGTGGCCGGTGCACTGATCCGCAAGCTCGAACACCTGGACCGAGGCCCGTATGCCGGGCCCGTGGGGTGGCTGGATGCGGCCGGCAACGGCGAGTGGGGCATCGCGCTGCGTGGGGCTGTCATTGAGTCGCCGACCACCGTGCGCCTGTATGCCGGCTGCGGCATAGTGGACGGTTCCCAGCCCGAAGCTGAGCTGGCAGAGACCTGGGCCAAGTTCCGCCCGATGCTGGAGTCGCTGGGCATCAGGAGCTAGGTTCCCTCCCCGCTCCCCAACTAAGTAGCAGCAGATGTCGTTTTGACGCCTCAGAACGACATCTGCTGCTACTTAGTTGGGCGGGGTGTCCGGAATCCGAGACACCTTCCCCTCGTCTAGGCTTGAAATTAGCGGTAACTTAGTTATCCAATAGTGAAACTAAGTTTCCTGTGATGCAAATCTCTTTTTCGGCGCTACACTATGAACCGATTTAGTACGGCATTCCCCCTGCAACAAAAGGTAAGAAATATGCAGCTCAAGTCCCTGGCCACGGCCAAAATGACCGCCAAGGCAGCAGCAATCTTCGCCGCCGGCGCCCTCACCCTCACGGCCTGCGGCGGCGGAGGCTCCACCCCGGCAGCCTCCGATGGCAGCATCCAGCTCGTCAACGCCGGTAAGCTCACCGTCTGCTCGGACGTCCCCTACGAGCCCTTCGAATTCCAGAAGGACGGCAAAATCGTCGGGTTTGACATGGACATCGCCGCTGAGGTGGCCAAGGACCTCAACGCCGAATTGAACGTAGTGGACAGCTCCTTCGAAGCTATCGAGACCGGCACGGCTCTCACACAGTGCGACGTCTCCATCTCCTCCATCTCCATCACGGACACCCGCAAGGCCGTCATGGACTTCTCCACCCCATACCTCGACGACGACCTGGCCCTGGTGGCCAGCGAGGACTCCGGCATCAAGAGCCTGGACGACGCCAAGGGTAAGAAGGTGGGCGTGCAGCAGGCCACCACCGGCGCCGACTACGCCACCGAGAAGGGCCTCGACGCACAGCAGTTCGAGGACACCGGCCTCCTGGTCCAGGCCCTGAAGGCCGGAACCATCGACGCCGCGCTGGGCAACCAGTCCGTCCTGGGCTACGCCATCAAGGACGACTCCTCCTTCAAGGCGGTGGAGAAGTTCGCCACGGGTGAGCAGCTGGGCATCTCCATCAAGAAAGGCAACACTGCCATGGCCGAAAAGGTCAACGCGACGCTCAAGCGCCTGACCGACGACGGCACCCTCGAGAAGTTCGAGACCACCTGGTTCGGCGAAGTCGCCAAGTAGCCAGCGCTTCGGCCCCGTTCAACTGAGGCCAACGCCGCCCTGAGAACCACGCCGCCGGGGCCCCGGACACGCTGAACCGCAGTACGTCCGGGGCCTCAGCCACGCACTACGAATGTGAGCACCCCATGGCAATGACCGCACGTCAACGGGCCAGAGTTAGCCTGTATGTCCAGATTGGCATCTTCATTGTGGCCATGGCCGCACTGGTCCTCGCCACGGACTGGAAGACCACCGGCAACAGCGTCTTCAACTTCGGCAAAATCGGCCCGATGTTCCCGGACATCTTCCTTGTGGGCCTGAAAAACACCCTGATCTACACCTTCCTCGGCTTCGTCGTCGGCCTGTCCGGCGGCCTGCTGCTGGCCCTGATGAAGCTCTCCAGCTTCCCGCTGTACCGCTGGATTGCCACAGGCTACATCGAATTCTTCCGCGGCATCCCGGCCCTGCTGGTGTTCATCGCCTTCGGCTACGGCGTGCCCCTGGCCTTCGGCGTTTCCTGGAATGTGACTATCGTGGTCATGGTTTCGCTGGGTATGGTCGCCTCGGCATATATCGCTGAAACCCTGCGAGCCGGCCTGCAGGCTGTGCCCAAGGGTCAGCTGGAGGCTGCACGCTCGCTGGGCATGCCCCAGTGGCGGGCCATGGTCTCCATCGTCATCCCGCAGGCATTCAAGATCGTCCTGCCGCCGCTGACCAACGAGGTCATCCTGCTGACCAAGGATTCGTCGCTGATCTACGTCCTGGGCCTCACGGCATCGCAGTACGAGCTGACTAAGTTCGGCCGCGACGGCATCTCCAGCCTGGGTGCCGGCCTCACGCCGCTACTGGTCGCAGGTGCCTTCTACCTGGTCATCACCATCCCGCTGAGCCTCCTGGCCCGGAAGTTCGAAAGCCGCTCCGCGCGGACCAAGCGATAGGCAGGGAAGCCATGAACGACGTCGTAAATTCCTCCGCCGGCAACCCCGGCACCGTCAACGCGGCAGGTGTCTCCATCAAAGACCTGCGCAAGTCCTACGGCACCAACGAGGTGCTCAAGGGCATCAGCTTGGAAGTAAAGCCCGGTGAAGTGGTGTGCCTGATCGGCCCGTCCGGCTCGGGCAAGTCCACTCTCCTGCGGTGCGTCAACCTCCTGGAGCAGCCCAACGAGGGCGCCATCCACGTGGGCGGCTTCGAAGCCACGGACCCTGAAGTGGACATCGACAGGATGCGCCGCAAGGTGGGCATGGTGTTCCAGCAGTTCAACCTGTTCCCGCACCTGGATGCCAAGCGGAACTGCACCATCGCCCAGACCAAGGTGCTCAAGCGCTCCCAGGCCGAGGCGGACAAGGTGGCGCAGCACAACCTGGAGCGCGTTGGGCTGGGGCACCTGTCCGACCGTTTCCCGGACCAGCTCTCCGGCGGCCAGCAGCAGCGCGTGGCCATTGCCAGGGCGCTGAGCATGAACCCCGAGCTGATGCTCTTCGACGAGCCCACCTCTGCGCTGGACCCCGAGACCGTTGGCGATGTCCTCTCCGTTATGCGGAACCTGGCCAAGGAAGGCATGACCATGCTGGTGGTGACCCACGAGATGGGCTTCGCCCGCGAAGTGGCCGACCGCGTGGTCTTCATGGACGGCGGCGTCGTGGTGGAGGAGGGCGTGGCCGAACGGGTCATCTCCGCCCCCACCCAGGCCCGCACCAAGGAATTCCTGCGCCGCGTCCTGGATCCAACGCACATCGAGATCGAGGAATAGGCCCGCCTGAACGTAGGACACGGAATCGGCCCGAGGACTCTCATTTTTGGGTGTCCCCGGGCCGATTCTGCGTCCCGGGTCGCTTACCGCGTCCTGATGAGGACCGTGGACGTCGGGGTACGCCTGCGCGGGACAGCATGCCTTCCAGTCCTCCCCTCCACAGGTCATTCCACACCCACCGCACTACATTCCGTCCGGTTGCCCGGATCCGGTCCTCCCGCAGCTTTTCGTCCACCACAACCTGCCCGGGCGTCCGCCCTTTGAGGTACTCCGGCTTGAGGTACTTTTCGATGCCATCGAACTCCCCCACGGTCCTGCTGCCTTCCCAGTAGAAGTCAGTGAAAGCCACACGGCCAACGGAAGTCCGAACCTCATATTGCAGGATGGGTGCCTCGAAGCCAGCCATATGAATGAGCCCGCGGCTATACGATTCGCCCGCAGACCCGGAGCGGAAATCAGCAAACTCCACCGCCGACCTGACACGCCGCTCAGCTGCAGCGGAATATCGCCCGGCCATGGCTGCGAGGAGTTCAGTCTTTGTGAGCGCCGGAAGGCCCCGGGCCGGGTCCGGCCGTAACACGTAATCCAGTGGAACCGCAGCCTCGGCAAACGGAACGGTTGCCGCAATATCAAGCACCGTGGTTTGACGCGAGGTAACGGACAGACCGTCCACGATTTCGGCGTCGAGCATTCCCGGTTCAACTAGATGCCTCCGAATACCCGCGCGGGACCTGCCGCCTCCCCGGAAGAGCGTAAGGGCGTGGATGGGCTGGCCCCGCTGGATAGTGGGAATACCCCAGACTGAGGCGGCGGAATGAAGCGAGAAGGTTACCGGGAGGATGGCAGTTTCAGCTACCGCTTCGATCCGTAGCCGGTAGCGCTGCCATACGGCGAGCCCAGCCCAGGCAGACGCCTCGACGTAGACACCCTGCCGAATCCGCACCAACGAACCTGCCTTTACTGCGGCAGGCAGCGGGCGGGTACTCGCTTCGACCTCGGCCAAGTGTCGCGTCAGGATAAGACGGGGAAGAGGATTCATACCCAAACGGTCGCACCACCGCGAAGGGCCGGGTAAGGCACCGAGCCCCGTATGTGGACAACCCGCCATCGCTGCCGGATGCAGGTTCGGTCCGAAGACACTCGTTAATCCGCGTCCGTGGACCGAAACCGCGTCGCGGAAACTACCCTGCGAGGACTCCCCTGACCGCGGCGGACACAGCCGCCTTGATGCGGGCGTGCAGGGCGCGGAGGCTGTGGCGGTCAGTCCGCACCTCGATGATGCTGCGGCCCTCGATCGGTGGGACGAGCGCCTCGGCGAGTGCCGCCGTCGTGCTTACCGAGCAATGCCCGACGCCGTACGCTGCGGCGAGTGCCGCGAGGTCCACTGTGTGCGGGGTGCCGAAAAGGCGTTCGACGGCGTCCCCGTACGTCCCTGCTTCGCGCACTGAACCGTGCTCCAGCAGGTCGAAGATGGCGCCGCCGGAGTCGTTAAGCACCACGATCCGGAGCGGCGGCTGGGCCTCCCCGGAACCGAGAAGGAGGCCGCCGGCGTCGTGCAGGAAGGTGACGTCGCCCAGCAGTAGGGTGGTTTGCTGCCGGCCGCCGAGGGCTATTCCGGTTGCAGTGGAGATGGTGCCGTCGATCCCGGAGAGGCCGCGGCTGGCGTACACGGTTGCGGCAGGTTCGGCTGCGGGCAGGCCTGCGAGGTCCACGTCGCGGATGCCGTTGGAGGAACCGAGCACCAGCTGACCATGCGACTGCTGCCACACGAGTGCGCCCACGGATGGCCCCGTGGCGGCGGCCTCCCCCGCCAGGACCTGGTCGAGGGCATGCTGCGCGGCCGACCCTGCCAGGAGCCAGGCATCCAGCCAGGACGAAGGCCCACGGCCAGCGAAATCGGCGAGCTCGGCCAGGCTTTCCAGCGGCAGTTCCGTGCGACGCCCGGGCTCGTACCAGGCCACCGGAACCGGCTGGTACAGCGCGGACGGCACCTCCGCCCGGGCCAACAGCGAAGCAACAGGCCGGGACAGCGTCGGCCGGCCGAAGAGCACCACGCGTTCGACCGGCTGCGAAGAATCCGGCCCGAAATGCTCCAACAACAGCCTGTACGGGCCCACAGCGTTCGGGCCAAAACGGGCGTTCGACGACGGCTCCGCCAGCAGCGGCAGGCCGTGGGCGCGCGCGAAGGCTTCTGCGACGGGACCGGCGTCGTGCCCTGCCAGCACCACGGTACGCCGTTCCTCCAGGCCACCGGGGACTGGCGGAAGGTCCATGGTGAGGGGGTCTGTGCCGATGCGGAACTTAGGCCGGGCGGTCGCCGCGGGAAGCTTCTCCCCCGGCGCGGGGACCAGCGGGTCGCGGAACGCTAGGTTGAGCTGGACAGGGCCCGGAGCGAGGTCGGAGAACGCGCCGGTGGCGGCGGAGATCGCGGTCTCGACGGCGCGCAGCGGGCTGGTGCCGGCCTCGATGTCGGCGGCGAAGCGCACGTGCTCGCCGAACAGGTCCAGTTGGATGGTGGTCTGGTTGGCGCCGGTGCCGCGCAGTTCCTCCGGGCGGTCGGCGGACAAGACCACAAGCGGGACGGCGGCGTGGTTGGCCTCCATCACGGCGGGCATCAGGTTCCCGACGGCGGTGCCGGACGTGGTGAGGACGGCTGCCGGGGAGCCGGTGGACAGGGCAAGGCCCAGGGCCGTGAAGCCGGCGGAACGTTCATCGATCCGGACCAGCAGTTCCACTTTCCCCGCCGCCGACGCTTCGGCCAGAGCGTACGCCATGGGAGCTGAGCGGGAACCAGGCGAGACCACCACGTACTCGACGCCGCCGTCAATCAGCGCGCTGACTGCGATCCGCGCCGCCTCAACGGAGCCCAGGGAGGGCGTTTCGGACGGCGTGGAGGCCTCGTCGTCGGATGCTGGATGGAGGGTGGAGTCGTTCGGCGAAGTCACCGGTCCAGTCTGCCACCCCACCGACGCTCTCTCACTTCCTGTCGGTTAAAACCAAACGCTCTCCCACTCGCCGCCCAGCCCGGGACGAAAAGTGAGAGAGCGTCGGCCAAAACCTGCAGGAGCGCAGCGAGGCACTTAGCCGCGGAACACCTGGACCACTGACGGACGCGGGGCCCGCGCCTGGCCGGGTGCCGGCGTCGTGCCTGCCGGGACGTAATCCGGGAAGTACGAGTTCGGGGCTTCGAAAGTGCCGTCTTCGCCCGGGTGCTGGACCGAGACGAAAACGGTGCGCTCGTCGTCGTGGATGATGGGGCCGCAGGTCTCGGCGTCGCGCGGGACGGCGAGGAACTGCTCCACCTTGCCGCGCTCGGCGCCCTCGAGGGTGACCTTGAAGAGTCCGTCCGCCCGGCCGATGCCGGAGGGAGCCCCGTCGGTGGAGATCCAAAGGTTGCCCACGGAGTCGAACGCCAGGTTGTCCGGGCAGGAGATGGGCGAAACCTTGTCCACCGGGAAGCCGGAGAAATAGGTGACGTCACCCTGGGCCGGATCGCCGCAGACCATCAGCAGGTTCCAGGTGAAGGCGGTGGAGGTCTGGTCGCCGGTTTCGGTGATTTCCACAATGTGGCCGTCACGGTTCTGGTTGCGCGGGTTGACCTCGTTGGCGCCCTCGTTCGTACCGGTGCCGCGGTTGGAGTTGTTGGTGCAGGCCACGTAGACCTTGCCCGTGTGCAGGCTCGGCTCCACGTCCTCGGCCCGGTCCATCTTGGTGGGCCCGACCTTGTCGGCGGCCAGGCGGGTGTACACCAGGACCTCTTCCACGGACATGCCCGGCACGGCGGACTTGCCATCCAGCACCAGCGGCAGCCACTCGCCCGTGCCGTCGAAGGCCCCGTCGGAGGGGACTGAGCCGGTGCCGGTGATCTCGGCGGCGGGTGAGTTTCCGGTGAACCTGGCCACGTAGAGGCTGCCGGCGGACAGCAGGGTCATGTTGTGTTTGCGGTCACCCTCGCGGTACGTGTCCTTCGACACGAACTTGTACAGATAGTCGAAGCGCTCGTCATCGCCGGAGTACGCCACCACGTGGCCGGACTTGGCGATGATGACGTTGGCGCCCTCGTGCTTGAAGCGGCCCAGCATCGAGTGCTTCTTCGGCGTGGACGTGGGGTCGAACGGATCAACTTCCACGATCCAGCCGAAGCGGTTGGCCTCGTTCTCGAAGCCAGCGTTGCGGGTGTCGAAGCGGGGATCGTCCAGTTCCCACTGGCGGGCGGTGGGCTTGGACGTGATGCCGTAGCGCTTGTCGCCGGCGGAAGTGCCGTTGCCCACGAAGTAGCCCTGGAAGTTTTCTTCGCCGGACAGGATGGTGCCCCACGGGGTGGTGCCGCCCGCGCAGTTGCCCAGGGTTCCCTTGATAAAGCGGCCTGCGGGGTCTTCCACGGTCTTGACCAGGGCGGAGCCAGCGGCCGGACCGGTCAGTTCGTAGACGGTGCTGTTGAGGTAGCGGCGGTTCAGTTCCGCTCCCTTGACGTAGGTCCACGGCTTGGTCTTGTTCTTGCGCTCCAGCTCCACCACGGACAGGCCGTGCGCGGCTGCCCCCACAGCGCGCACCTGGTCTGCCGGCATGGTGGGCGGGAACATGATGGCGTCGTTGGTGTACTCGTGGTTGGAGAACAGCACCGCGCGGCGGCCCTTGCTGCCGGGAACCTCGAGGATGTCGGTGTAGTCGTTGTTGTAACCGAACTGCTTTTCCTGTGCGGCGGCGGTCTGGTTGTTCAGGTCGAATGCCGGAGCGTCGTTGAAGATCGGGTCGCCCCAGCGGATGACCGGCTGCCACGTGAAGCCTTCCGGCACGGTGACGGCGTCGACGGCGGCATCCACCGAGGGGATGGCCGTGAACTGAAGCTTGGACTTGCCGAAGCCCTCTTTGGCCGCCTTGGACAGGCCGGCAGCGGCTGCGGGCTCAGCGGACGTGACGGCAGAACCGAGGACGACGGCGAGCGCACCGGCGGCGCCGAAGCCCAGGGCGGCGCGGCGGGACATGGTCGCGGAGGCGATGTCGCGGAAGTAGCTGTTGGAACTGGTGTTGCAGACGTCGCCGGCGCAGGCGTTGTCGCACTTCAGAGCGCAAGTGACGGCGCTGCGCTTGCCCTTGGTATGGCCGAGCATCGGCAGCAGGGCGAATTTGCGGGCAGTCGTTTCAGACATGGGGGGCCTTCCAGGGAATCGATGCGGTTTTCCCACCCTGTCAGCCGGTTCCAACGCCCAGCCATCCGTCAGGTGAAGCTCCGGTGAACCGCCGGTGACCTGCAGGGATACCCCCTTCGATTGCTCCGTAAGCGCCGTTGTGGGCGCTGAAAACGGCGCTTACGGAGCAATCGATGCAGCCACGAGCGCGTGGACGCGGCGGAGCCGGGCCAGCCACCAGTCCCGGCGTTCCGCGGGGGCGGCGTACCGCTCCAGCAGCCCGGCGTCAGCGGACACATCGCGGAGGCGGATGGCGCCGTCGTCGGCCACCAGCGGATCCGTCGTGACGTCAGAGGCAAATAGGGACACCGTCCCCAGCCCGCACGCATACGGAAGCTCCGGCAGGGAGGCCGCCAAGGCCAGCCCGGCGCGGATCCCCACGGAGGTATCCAGTGCGGAACTCACGACGGCGGGAAGCCCTGCCTGGGCCACGATGTCCAGCGCGCGCCGCACTCCACCGAGCGGTGCAACCTTCACCACGATCAGATCCGCAGCGCCGGCCCGGGCCACCCGGAGGGGGTCGGATTCCTTGCGCACGCTTTCGTCGGCGGCGATCAGCACGGGGATACCGGCGGCCCGCAAAAGCGATCGAACTTCGGCGAGGCCCTCAATCGTTGGCACTGGCTGCTCGGCATACTCGAGCCCGACGGCGGCGAGCCGGGTCAGTGCCTGCACGGCGGCCGGCACGTCCCACGCGCCATTGGCGTCCACGCGGATGGCCACCCTAGGCAGAAGGGAACGGACGGCATCGAGGCGGGCGGCGTCGTCGTCGAGCGTCTGTCCGCGCTCCGCCACCTTGACCTTGACGGCGTCCACCCGGCCGAACCGGGCCAGCAGTTCCGGGACGCGGTCCGCGGAAATGGCTGGAACCGTGGCGTTCACCGGAATCGTTGACCGAAGGGGCGCCGGGAAGCCGTCCCAGCCGGCCTCGATGGCGGCTGCGAGCCAGCGGGACGCCTCGGCGTCCCCGTATTCGGGGAACGGGCAGAACTCGCCCCACCCGGCCGGACCTCGAAGCAGCAGGGCCTCGCGCTCCATGATGCCGCGGAATTTCACCCGCATGGGCAAGCTGACTACATACGCAGACGCGAGCAGTTCGTCCAAGGAGGGAAGGGCGGCAGGCGGCATGCCTTCACTGTACCGGCGACCGGTGAGCGCCCCCGGCCGCTAGATCCACTTGTTGTGCTTGAACGTGAAGTACAGCCCCAGCCCCATCGCCAGCATCAGGCCCAGCGCGAACGGGTAGCCGAAAACCCAGTCCAGCTCCGGCATTGAGCTGAAGTTCATGCCGTAGATCGTGCCCACCAGCGTCGGCGCGAACAGGATGGCGGCCCAGGACGAGATCCGTTTGACCTGCTCACTCTGCGCGAAGCTGGATTCGGTGAGCTTGCGCATCTCGTCGTTCTGCCGCTGGGCCACGAGGGCGGCGTTGACGGCCAGCGCGTTCTGCAGCAGGGCCCGGAAGGACGCCACCCGCTCGTTGAGCCGCAGCACGTGGTCAAGCACGTCACGGAAGTGGTCCTGCAGCTCGGGTCCCTGCGTCCGTTCCGGTGTCCCGGTCATCAGGACCTGCAGGATCCCCACCAGCGGGCTCGTGGCGCGCTGGAACGTGATGACCTGCCGGGACAGTTCGTAGATCCGGCGGGAGACGTCCGGGTCGGCGCCAAAGAGGTCGTCCTCGATCTCGTCGACGTCGTTTTCCAGGCCCGCGGCCACAGGCTCGTATTCGTCCACTACCTGGTCAAGGATGCCGTACAGGACCGCATCCGGGCCGAGGGCGAGGAACTCCGGCATGGACTCCATCCGCCGTCGGACCCTGGCCAGATCCGGGGATTCGGCGTGCCGGACCGTGATGACATAGTCGGCGCCGACGAACACGTGGATCTCGCCGAAGTCCACCTTCTCCACGTCGTCCAGGTAGCGGGCGGGGCGCAGCACCAGGAAAACGCATTCGCCGTAGTGCTCCAGCTTGGCGCGCTGATGCCCGGCGAGCGCGTCCTCCACGGCTAGGGAGTTGAGGTCGAACTCCTCTGCCACGGAGCGGAGTTCGACGGCGTCCGGCCTGTACATCCCGATCCACGCCATGCCCTCCCGTTGGCGAAGGACGAAGTACGTCTCCTCCAGGCCGTAGGGGTCCGCGGTCCGAACCCCGTCCACATACACCGCGTTGTCGATGATGGTCACGGCAGGCCTCCTTTGAGCATTGAGTCGTCCTGTTCGCGTTCCCAGCCTTCCCGTTCCCGCTCCCATTCGTCCAGGATCGCGGGCATCCTGGCGGCGAGGAAGCGATAGAAGCGGCCCATCTCCGTTACGCGGGACCGGGCAGCGGACCCTTCCGGCAGGGCCTCGGCAGTCGCGTCCGTCAGTGCCGCGAGGCTTTGGTAGATAGGGCTCTTCCGCATGGAGACGATGTACCACTCGTCGTCGTAGAGGGCGTACAGGTCGCGGCGGCTGCCGGGCTGGGAGACCCGGTGGACAAAGCCCACGGTCTGCAGGTACCTGACGGCGCCGGACACCGCTGCAGCGCTCACGCCCAGCCGCTCCGCAAGCTCGGCTGCAGTGAGGCTACCGTCCTCGGACGAGACCAAGGCCATCAGCGCCCGGGCAGGCATCTTAGGGAAGCCGGCCGCAGCGAATCCTGCCGCAGCCTTTTCCGCCGCAGCCTTTGCCTCAGCGGCCTCCTCGCTCATGCCGTCCCCGTTTCCCTCCGCCGCATGCCAATGACGGCCACGACGGCGGCGAGGACAGCGGTGGCCAGCATCCACCACGCCCCGCTCCAGTCCGTCGTCGTACCGTTGGGAACGGGGGTGTGGGTGAACGGTGAGAGGTCCCGAAGGCTCTGGTCCAGGCCGATCATGCCGCCGAAAATGCCCAGCACCACCCCGGCCCCGAGGAGCGCCCAGCCCACGGTGATGGTCGCCGCTGGCCACAGGACGAACACCACCGCAGGAACGGCAAGGTAGAGCAGGGCCGCGGGAAGCTGGGCGACGGCGGTTTCCCACACGGCCCGCGCTTCCACGGAGGTGTCACCGGCACCGGCCAGCGAGGCCCAGGTCCCGAACCCGGCGAGGAACATCACCAGCAACACCGACGCGGTGCCCAGCAACAGGTAGCTGGCCAGCCAGTGCAACCGGCTGATGGGAGCAGCGAGCAGGAGCTCCGCGGTGCCGGCCGCCTCTTCCTGGCGCAGCCGGATGACGGCCTGCAGCCCGCACGCGGCGGCCAGCACTCCCGCAATCGAGAACATTGCGGAAATCAGCAGCTGGGTCAGTGATACACCCTGGGACTGGATCATGGCACGCAGCGCCGCGGTGATGTTGCTGTTGGATAAGTCGGCCGCGGCGATCGCGCTGCCCAGTGAGCCTGCCAGGATTCCCATGGCCAGCCCGCCGATGCCCCAGCCGATGATCGAACCCGCCTGCAGCCGCAGGGCCAGCGCGGTAGGGCTGTTCAGCGAAGGACGTGCGGCCATCCGCCCGGGACGTGCCCCCCAGACGCTCGCGCCACTGTCCCGCCGTCTCAGGAGCAGCCAGGCAACGGCCCCACAGACGGCGGCGAGGGCCAGCGGCAGGAGCAGCGGCCACCATCGGTCACCCGTGAAAGCGAACGTTTGCTGTCCCCACCCGATCGGGGAGAACCAGCTGGCAGTTCCCGCGGTCATCACCGTCCCGTCGGCGCTCGGCTTGCCTGTGGCGTCCCCGATGCCCCGCAGGATGTACGCCAGAACAACCAGAGCCGAGGCGAATCCGTTAGCTCCGCGGGAGGTACCCATCAGCTGGGCCACAAGCAGGCCCACGCCCAGGAACGCCAACCCGACCGCGCCCACGGCGGCGCCCGCCACCATGGCACCGGCGGGATCCAGCCCCGCAGCCATGTAGCCGGTGAACACCGACAGCATCACCAGGACGTTGGCTGACGTGCCGTGCAGGATCGTGGCGACGGCGGGTGTGAGGCGGCCGGCCGGGGTGGCGGCGACCAGTTCGGCGCTGCCGCTTTCCTCGTCAGCCCGGGTGTGGCGAACTGCAAGGAAAGTACTCATCAGGCCGGCCAGCAGGGCAAGGAAGGCGTAGATCTGGAAGAACGTGAAAGCGCCCAGGCTGGCCCCGCGCGCCAGGCCGCGAAGCATCAGGATGGCAGGAGTGGCAATGGCCAGCTGCAGGATTTCGGCGCGGCTGGACTCATCACCGAAAGTCTCCTGGATGGCTGTGGCCGAGAACAGCGCGAGGGCGCCGATGCCCAGCACCCAGATGACCAGCTGCCAGCGGTCCCGCCGCAGGCGCTGGCCCCAGAGGATCCTCAGCTCGCGCACCCTAATCACGGCCCCTCGCGCCCAGCAGGTGCCGCCGACGGGCGTGCTTGGTATGCCCGTTTTCTCTTCCCGCCCCGATGACCTGCACCGACGTGTCACCGTAATGCCGCAGGAACAGCTCCTCCAAGGAAGGCGGCGTGATCGTCAGTCCCTTGACGCCCAAGGCGCCGAGCGCCGGAAGCACCTCCGCAATCCGGTCCGAGTCGGCACCAAACCTGACCCTGCCGCCGTCGGCCGTCAGGTCATGCACGGCGCCCAGCTCCACCAAGGTGCGGGTATTCACGCCATCAGCGGCGAACGAGACATCGGAACGGGTGAGGTGTCGCAGCGAGTCCAGCGTCCCGCCGTCAACCACCCGGCCCGCGCGAATGATGCTCACGCGGTGGCACAGTACCTCCACCTCGGAGAGGATGTGGCTGGAGAGGAGCACAGTGGCACCGCGTTCGACGGCGGCGAGGACCTCGCGGCGGAACACCGCCTCCATGAGCGGGTCAAGGCCGCTCGTGGGCTCGTCGAGGAGGTACAGCTCGGCGTCCGTGGCCAGGGCGGCGATCAGCGCCACCTTCTGCCTGTTGCCCTTGGAATAGGCGCGGCCCTTCTTGCCCGGGTCGAAGTCGAAGGCCTCGCAGAGATCCGCTTTGCGCTGCCGGTAGGCCGTGCCCCTGGAGGCGCCGCCTGAAGTGCCGCCGCGCAGCCGCGAGAGAAGATCGATGGTCTCGCCGCCGGACAGGTTGGGCCAGAGCCGCACATCGCCGGGGACGTAGGCCAGGCGGCGGTGCAGTTCCACGGACTGCGTCCAGGGGTCCAGGCCCAGGACGCTGGCTGTTCCGGACGTGGCCTTCGCCAGGCCCAGCAGGATACGCAGGGTAGTGGACTTGCCGGCGCCGTTGGGTCCGAGGAATCCGTGGATCTCGCCCCGCTGGACCTCAAGGTTGAGTCCGTCAAGGGCCCGGACCCTGCCGAAGTGCTTATGCAAATCAACGGTCTGGATGATGGTTTCCATACTTCGAACATTACTCAGATTCACAATTTTGTGAATGCTGCAAATACCTCCAGATCCTTCCAACGCATATCCATATGGGTATACAATTTCGGTATGGCACGGGCAGCAACAACGGCAGATGCATTCAACGCGGTGGCTGAGCCCCGCCGTCGGGAGATCCTGGACGCCCTCGCCCAGGGCGAGCGTCCCGTTAACGAACTTGTGGACCTGCTTGGCCTGGCCCAGCCGCACGTATCACGGCACCTGCGCGTCCTGCGCGAGGTAGGGGCCGTGGACGTGCGCGACGAAGGCCGGCAACGGGTCTACCGGCTCAATCCGCAGGCCCTGAAGCCCATCCACGACTGGGTTGCCAGCTACCAGCACCTCTGGGAAGAGCGGTTCGACCTCCTGGAGGACGTGCTGGAGGACCTCAAAGACCAAGAAAACTAGGCAAAGGAGCAGGGCAATGGCACAGGCAAGCAGCGGGACCATGGACGTCACCTTCCCCAGCGATGACGAAATCCTCATTACCCGCACGCTCAACGCACCCCGGAATCTGGTCTACAGGGCCTGGACCACCCCCGAACTTGTCAGGAAGTGGTGGCCTGGCCGGCGGGGCGAGATGACGGTGATGGAAATGGACTTCCGGGTGGGCGGCGCCTGGCGTTACGTCATGGTGGCGCACGGCGAATTCGAGGTGGCCTTCCACGGGACGTACCGGGAGATAGTGCCGAACGAACGGATCGTGAACACGGAGGTCATGGAGATGCCTGGCACAGCACGGGACAGCGAAGACGGAGCCGTGGTGAACACGGTCACCTTCGAAGAGGCCGACGGCGGCGCCACCACGGTCAGGATCCGCACCGACGCGGGCAGCAAGGAAGTCCGGGACATGATTGCGCAGTCCGGCATGGAAGGCGGGGTGCGCGAGCAGTTCGAAATCATCGAGGAGCTGGCGGCGTCCCTCACCTGACGCCCTCCGCACCCCAACTAAGTAGCAGCAGATGTCGTTATGGGGTCCCATAACGACATCTGCTGCTACCCAGTTGGGCGGTCCGGGCATCCCTCACACGCGTTAGGTAGACTGCGAGAAACACAGCAGTCCGGAGGGTCCCCACCATGAATCGCAAAGCCACAGCCTTGGACGTCGCCAAACTCGCTGGTGTGTCCCGCAGCGCTGTGTCGCTGGTACTCAACGGCCGCGGCGACGGGAACGTGGCGAAGGAGAGCCAGGACCGGATCCGCGAAGCTGCCGCCGCCCTGAACTACACGCCCAACACCATCGCCGTGAGCCTCCGGAACCGCCGGTCGCGCATCATCGGGATCGTCTCGGACCAGGTGGTCACCAGCCCCTTCGACGGCAACATCATCGCAGGCGCCGACGCCGTGGCCAGAACCCAGGGTTTTGTCACCGTGGTGATGGACACGGAGCTGGACGAGGCCCGCGACGAGGGGGCCGTCGCCACGCTGCTGGACCGCCAGGTGGACGGGCTGATGTATGTCACGGTGGGCTTGCGCCCCCTGCACGTCCCGCCCAACATGCTGAGCGTGCCGTCGGTGCTGGCAAACTGCTTCGATGACCGCCCGGACGCCGGTGTTCCCGCCGTCATTCCCGACGAGGTCCGCGGCGGCCGGGAGGCGGCCAAGCACCTGCTGGAGTTGGGCCACAGGGACATCGCGTTCCTGGCGGGCGACAACCTCACGCCCGCTGCCCCACGCCGCATCCAAGGCCACCGCGCCGCGTTTGAGGCCGCCGGCCTGCCGGTTCCTCCGGGCCGGATCCTCCAGGTGGGCTGGGACATCGACGCCGGTTTCCACGGGGCCATGAAACTCCTGGACGGGGTGGCCGCTGCGGAACGCCCCACCGCGATCGTCTGCGCCAACGACCGGCTGGCCATCGGCGTGGTGCTCGCTGCCAACCGGCTGGGCCTTTCCATCCCGCAGGATCTCTCAGTCATGGGCTACGACGACGAATTCCGCATTGCCTCAACCATGGTCCCGGCGCTCACCACCATGGCCCTGCCGCTGCGTGAGATGGGGGAGGCTGCGATGACCGGGCTGCTCCAGGAGCTTGCAGCTGAGCCCCAGCCCAACGATGGCACCCCAGGCGAGGACGTGAAGCCTGCCTGGCGCCAACCGATCGAGACCCTGGTACCGGGCCGGCTGGTGGTCCGCGAATCCACGGGACCGGTCCCCGACGGCCGGGGCTGACGCCGACCGGCAGGGACCACCAACGGCCCCTACTTTGGCTGTTCCAGCTGCCACACAGTGGCGGCAGCACCCGCCGGCAACTGCAGGACCCACCGTTCGCCGGGCGCCGGGTACGCCCGCAGCGTGGTGGCCACGGCACCGGTCCGGTAAACCTCCACCAGCGACGCGTCCACAAACACCCGTAGCTCCTCCCCTGCGGCCAGTGCACCGCTGAACACCACCTGGCGGGAGGCATCCGTGCCGTCCCCGGCCACCAGGGAAAGTTCGACGACGGCGTCCGCGGCCAGCGCGGCCGGCCCGCCGGAGTGGGCGGTCACCACAGCCTCGGCAAACGGCGGCAGCACAACATTCCCGTCCGCCTGGACAGCCACCTGGGAGCCCCGGTAGGCATCCACTTCCGGTGCCGGTGCCACGGCCAGCGCCCCGTCCACGACCGACAGCAGCCGCGGGTGGGTCAGCACGCCTGCCCAGCCTGCAGCGTCGATCTCACCTTGGCTCCGGCCGCGCCGGCCATCCCGACCCGGTCCTTCGTTGGCCCACCCCCACAGCATCGCCTTCGGTTCGGCAGCAGCACCGGCAGCAGGGCCATCCTGCAACTGCAGGATCTGGGGCGCGTAGAAGTCCCGGCCCAGGTCCGACTTCCCGCCGGACCGCGGGGAAAACACGGGCAGCCCCGTGGCGGGGTCCTCGGCCAGCGAGCCGATCAAGTGGCCCACCCCGTTGGCGTGCTCGTGCTGGTCACCGGCCAGCCACAGGGAGAACATCATCACCCACGCATCCTGGGAAGAATCGTCGCCCCGGGAACTGGCCGGCACGTGCACCAGCTGCGGGCATTCCCAGATCTCGGCCGGAGTGTGGGCAGCAGCGACCGGGTTTTCGGAGGTCAGACAGATGCCCTGGTATTTCCAGTCGGACAGATCCTCCACCGTGTACAGCAGCAGGGCCGCGTGGCCGGAAGCGAGGCCGGCACCCTGCATGGCGTAGCGCTTGCCGTTGAAGCGGAAGATGAACGGGTCCCGGACTGCCGTCACCTGCGGGTCGGCCGGCATGGACGCGGCGACGTGCCCGTCCTGTGTCCAGTGCACCAGGTCCGCGGAACCACGGGAGATGACCACCTGGGAGTGGCCACCGTCGCCGCGCACGCCCGAGTACGCAGCGGTGGGGACACCGCCGTCGTCCGTAACCACACCCGTCCAGCAGCCGTACTCGTCCGGCCCGCCGTCCTGCGGCCTCAAAGCAACCGGGTGTTCGTCCCAGCGCACCAGGTCGGCGGAGCTGACGTGGCCCCACGCGATCCGGTGGTGCCGGGCGGACTCGGGGTTGTACTGGAAAAAGACGTGGTACCGGCCGTTGATGTGGCTGACGCCGTTTGGGTCGTTGATCCAGCCTTGGGCGGGGCGGGGGTGGAATTGCGGGAACGCTGGGTCCGGGTGGGCCGCGGCCAGGCTGGCGAAGTTGGTGGCGGCAAGGTCCGGGGATGACATGGAAGTTAGCCTTTCAGAAGGTGGAGAAGTTACTTGCCGCTGCCGGCGGTGAGACCGTCCTGCAGCGCGCGCTGGCCGAAGATGAAGACCACCAGGGCCGGAATCATGGAAAGGACTACGCCTGCCAGGACCACCGAGATGCTGCCCGTACCCAGGTTTCCCTGGAGTGAGACGAGGCCCAGCGGAAGGGTGAAGTTCCGCTCCGAGATGGTCATGATGAGGGGGCGGAAGAACTCGTTCCAGTGGAAGTTGAAGGCCAGGATGCCCACAATTGCCATGCCCGGGACGGCCAGGGGCGCGTAGACGGAGCGGAAGGTGCGCCACGGTGTGGCGCCGTCGATCGCCGCAGCTTCCGCGAGGTCGGTGGGCAGCCCCAGGAAGTACTGGCGCATCAGGAAGGTGCCGAACGCCGTCGGAATGGCGGGCAGGATCAGGGCCAGGAGGGTGTCCGAGAGGCCCATGCCGCGGATCAGCATAAACACCGGCACGATGGTCACCTGGACCGGCACCATCATGGTGGCCAGCACGATCGAGAACAGAGCCCCCCGGCCGCGGAACTTGAGGTTGGCGAAGGCGTAGCCGGCCATCGCGGCGGTAACCATCTGGCCGACCGCGATGAGTCCGGTGACCAGGGCACTGTTCAGCACCAGGATAAAGATGTCCAACTGCTGGAAGACCTGCGCGTAGGACGTGAAGTCCGGGTTCAGGGGGAAGAACGACGGCGGCAGCTTGAACGATTCCGACGGCGTCCGAAGCGACGTGGACAGGGTCCACAGAACCGGGCCCAGGGTCAGGGATGCCGCGAAGGTCAGCAGGACAACCCGGACGGCCAGGTTCCAGTTCGGCTTGCGGCGTGGCCGGGCGGGATTACCGGGGGCCGTGCGGGCCGGTACCCGCTCTGTAGTGGTAGACATGGCTGGCCTTACTGGTAGAAGACGAATCGTTTGCTGAGCCGGAACTGCGCGGCTGTGATGGCCATGATGATCAGCGTGAGGATCACGCCGATGGCCGAGGCCTGGCCGAATTCCAGACGCTGGAACGCGGACTCGAAGATCACCATCACGGCGGTGCGGGTGGAATCTCCGGGGCCGCCGCGGGTCAGCACGTACGGCTGGTCGAACACCTGGAGCGCGCTGATGATGGCCATGACCGAGGCCAGCAGGGTGGTGGGGCTCAGCAGCGGCAGGGTGACGTAGACGTGCTTGCGCCACCCGGTGGCGCCATCCAGGGACGCCGCCTCGTAGGTTTCGGCGGGAATGGAGGCCAGCCCGCCGATGAACAGCAGGAACGAGAACCCGAAGTTCTGCCACACATAGACCAGGATGACGACGGCGGCGGACCCGCCGGGGGTGGTCAGCCACGGCACCGCGGGGATGCCTGCGAGGGACAGGAACCAGTTGACCACACCGAACTGCTCGTTGAAGAGGTACCGCATGAAGATGGACACCGAGGCGGCGGAGAGGATCAGCGGGAAGAAGAAGGCCGAGCGGAAGACGGTCCGCAGCCACGACGGCATCTTCTCCTGCACCATGACCGCGAGCGCCAGCGCCAGGCCCAGTTGGAGGGCCACGGCCACCACCACAAAGGCGATCGTGTTCAGGAAGGACACCCGGACCGTGGGGTCCTGGACCACTTCGGCGAAGTTGTCGAAGCCCACGAACGTCGGGGCGGAAATGATGTCCCAGCGGAAGAACGCCAGGACCACCGACGCAATGATGGGCACCAGGGTGAACAGGCCCATGCCCACGATGGTGGGGGCAAGGAAGATCCAGGCCAGCCAGCGTTGGCTGTGCCGTCCGGATGCAGCGGCCGCCGCCCCGGGGGAAGCCGGGCTGGCGGCCTGCTTTGGCCGCTCCCGACGAGGGATGGTGGTGCTCATGACTGCCTCCTCAGGGCAATTTCAAGATCGCGCTGCATGGACTCGAGGGCCTGTTTGAGCTGGCGTTCGTCCCCGCTGACGGCCAGCGAGACGTTCTTCATCAGGGCCGTTTCGACGGCGGCCTGCTGGGGCGGTGCCGGAATGGGCCCGGTAGTGGGGAACTTGTCCAGCGTGTCGTAGAAGACCTTCCAGTGGGCCGGGCCCTTGCCCGCGTACAGGGCTTCGTCGACCATGGAACGGCGGGCCGGCGTGGTCGCGGGATTGGGAAAGATCAGCTCCATGGCCTCGCGGGAGGCACTGAACTTGATCCATTCCCAGGCGGCGTCCTTGTCCTTGGCCGTCTTCATGATGGCGTATCCGGCCGTGCCGAACTGGTGCCGCTGGGTCCGCCATTTGGGGAAGAAGGCCACGTCGAAGTCGTTCTCCTTCATGCCTGCCTCGTGCAGGCCCTGGACCCAGTAGCCCCCGGCCGGGGTGGTGCCGATCCGGTTGGACGCGAATAATCCCACCAGGGAACCGCCGCCGCCCTCCTCCGGGCGGACGCCCAGCCCGTCCTTGACCAGGCCCCGCAGGTAGTCGAATGTCTCGAACACGCGTGGGTCATCGGCGTTGGGCTCGAGCCACTGGTAGCCGCCGGAGCGCAGGCTGCGGGAGGGATCGTTGGCGTAGAAGCTGTCCCAAAGCCAGTCACCCCCGGCGGACCGGGTTTCCTTCAGGAAGCTGGTGTCGTTGGCGTAGAGCCAGGGCACCACGCCGCCGAAGAGCCTGTTGGTCCAGTAATAAGGGGTGAAATCTGACGGCCGGGCTTTACGCATGGCGGCGAGGCCGTTGCGGAAGTCCACGTTGGTCCAGTCATCCGCCGGGCGCTGCAGCCCCGCCTGGGCGAAGGCGGCGGTGTTGTAGTACATGTTGGCGGCGTTCCAGTCCATGGGGAGCTGGAACAGGCTGCCCTTGTACATGAAGGCCTCCACGAGGCTCGGGTGTACGTCGGCGAAGAACTCTGTCATATCCGCGGCGTCGCGGCGCAGGTATTCGTCCAGTGGATGGGCCAGCTTGTCGGCGAAGAGCTGCGCGCCTTCGGTGGCGACGTAGACAACGTCCGGCGGTGTGCCGGCGGCCACCATGGTGAGGATCTTGGTAAAGAAGTCTTTCCAGTCCACGGCCTGGATGGCCTGGACTTTGACCCGGATATCCGGGTGGAGGCGGGTGAACGCGTCGATGGCCCGCTGGCGGGCGGCGGCATCGGCGGCGGTTCCCAAGATGGCAATGCTGAGGCTGTTGTCCCCTCGCCCGGGAATGTCGGTTCCGGAAAGCCGTGGCCACGACGCCACGGTTGCTCCCACAATTCCTACTCCCAGGGCGCCAAGGGCGGTCCGGCGTGAGATTTCACGCAGGCCAGTGGTGGCACCGGTCATAACAAATTCCTTCCTAACACGTGTTAGGTAGCTTAGATCCTCGGCCTAACACGTGTCAAGCATCACGTTAAGTGACCTTCCGATGCCCGCCTCCCCAGAACCCCAGCACCCCCACCCAACTAGGTAGCAGCTGATGCTGTTTTGAGCCTCCAAAACAGCATCTGCTGCTACTTAGTTGGGATGGAAGGCAGACCGCACTCCAATTGTTGTAACAGTTGTTACACTCCAAGGTGTGACTTCACTTGAACAGGTTTCCTGGCTCGTAATGCTCGTGCAGGTTCCGTCGGAGCCGTCGCGGCATCGCGTTGCAGTGTGGCGCGAGCTCAGGCGATTCGGCGCAGTCCCCGTCGGCCAGGGCGCTTGGACCGCTCCAGACGTTCCCGCCTGCCGCGAGGGTGCAATGAAGGCCAAGGAGCTGGCTCAGGCGGGCAAAGGCGAACTGCTGCTGCTCACTACCGGACCGGCCGACGACGACGCGGGCCGCCTGCGCCAACTGTTCCATGCCGCGCGTGCGGACGAGTGGGCCGAGTTCACCGCCGACTG
This sequence comes from Pseudarthrobacter sp. CCNWLW217, assembly GCF_037203985.1. NCBI lineage: Bacteria > Bacillati > Actinomycetota > Actinomycetes > Micrococcales > Micrococcaceae > Pseudarthrobacter > Pseudarthrobacter sp. CCNWLW217. The sequence goes on along the minus strand of NZ_JBBCBT010000003.1, from coordinate 316,901 downwards.
CGGCAAGTTCACCGACGAAATCGCCAAGGAGATCGCCAAGCAGAAATTCACGCTTGCCGAGCTCGAAGAGGAAGAGCAGAGCCTGGACCGGCTCCGGCGCTGGTTCCGGGCGATCCGAAGTAAGGACGTATTCGGCAGCCCCGCGGCGGCGAGCGCCGACCAAAGCCTCGCTGCCTGCATTGACGCCCTGGACACCTTCGCCGCCCTCGTTTACGGCGAGGTGCATTCATGACCCCTGCCGGTACCGCCCAGACCCGCGCCACGAGCGCTTCATCCGGCCCTTTGTACGCTGCCGGATTCGTCACTGCGTTCGGCGCGCACAGCATCGCCGCGGGCCTGGGCGCCCAGAGCGACAACATCGGCCTGACGCTGCTCAACCTGGGCATCCTCCTGGCCCTGTACGACATCTCCGAGGTCTTCCTCAAGCCAGTTTTCGGCGCCCTCAGCGACCGGATCGGCGCCAAACCGGTCATCGTCGGCGGGCTCATGGCCTTTGCAGCATTGTCGCTGATCGGCCTCTGGGCGGCAGACCCGCTGATGTTGGCGCTGGCCCGGCTCGGGCAGGGCGCCGCCGCGTCCGCATTCTCCCCAGCGTCGTCGGCGATGGTTGCCCGGATGGCCCGCGGCGGGAAGGCGGGCACGTACTTCGGCAGGTACGGATCGTGGAAGAGCCTTGGCTACATCATCGGGCCGCTGCTGGGTGCCGGCCTGATCTGGGCCGGCGGCTTCGCCCTGCTGTTCGGCACCCTCTCGGCACTCGCGGCAGCCACCGGAGTGTGGGTCCTACTGGCCGTTCCGCACCTGGGACCACTCCCCCGCCAGCGCTACACAGTGCTGGACCTCGCGCGGCAGGTGGGGGAACGGAGGTTCCTCGTCCCCACACTGGTGCTGGCGGCGTCGACGGCGGCACTCGGGGCCGCCGTCGGCTTCCTTCCGGCACTGGCCACCCGACACGGCATGGACGCCGTGGCCGGTACGGCGGCCGTCAGCCTCCTCGCGCTCGGCTCCGTGCTGACCCAGCCGCGGATCGGCAGGATGCGGGACCGGAACGGCATCAGCGACAACAAGGGCACGACGGCGGGACTCCTCCTCATCGCGGCAGGCGTCACACTGTTGGCCGTCGCCCCGGGACCGGTCACCATTTTCATCGCCGCCGCAGCGATCGGAGTGGGCGTCGGCGCGGCCACGCCCCTGGGTTTCGCGCATCTGGCGGACACCACGCCGCCGGAGCGCATGGGCCGCACCATGGGCTCGGCCGAACTCGGGCGGGAACTGGGCGACGCCGGCGGGCCGCTGCTGGTAGGCGGGGTGGCCACCCTCACCGCGCTGCCGTTCGGTCTCGGTGCCCTGGCGCTGCTGATAGCAGTGGCCAGCATCCCCCGGCTCGCCCCGGCGAACGCACCCCCATCCACCTAATGCCCACCCCCCACCCAACTAGGTAGCAGCAGATGTCGTTTTGAGCCTTCATAACGACATCTGCTGCTACCTAGTTGGGTGAAGCGGGCTCCCAGATTTCTGTGACACCCTTAACTGATGACCTTTTCACGACAGGCCCAGGCCCGGACCCAGCTGCGCCCCGCCCCGGGCTCCGGCTTTATGTTCGCTTTCGCCACGTTGGCCTGCATCGTGGGACTGATCGCCACGTACTACTACTTCGTCCAGACCACCACGGGCCAGTTCATCGATGAGTCCGCCCTGGTTGAAGCCGTTGACATCCACGGCCCTGCCGGCAAGGCAGCCACCGAGTTCCTCGATTGGCTCCCCACCATCTCCCTGCTGATGGCCGCCGTCGTCGTCCTGTTTGTCACGGTGATCCGGCGCCGCTGGACGGCCGCGGGGATCGCCATCGCCGCGTGTATCGGCGCGAACGTGGCCACCCAGGTGCTCAAGGACGTGCTGCCGGCCCGCCCGGATAAGGGCGTGGTGACGCTGGAGCTGAATTCGCTGCCGTCCGGGCACACCACGCTGGCGGCGTCCGCGGCCGCTGCAGTGTTCCTGATGGCTTCCCCGCGCTGGCGCCCGATGGCCGGTTTCGTGGGCGGCACGTTTGCGATCGCGTCAGGCGTATCCACGCTGATCAACCAGTGGCACCGGCCTGCCGACGTAGTGGCCGCGTTCCTGCTGGTGGGGGCGTTTATGATCCCGGCCGGCTGGCTGATCGTGCGCCACGACGGGTCCTGGAATGTGTGGGACGGCTTCGGCAGGCATGTGGGTTCAGCCAAGATCTGGCTGGCGCTGCCGGTGCTGATCGGCCTGGTGTCGGCTGCCGTGGCTGTGTACTCGCTGGCGAGGATCGCCCCCGGCCCGGCACAGGAATCCAGCACAACGAATTACTTCTGGGCGGGCATCGCGCTCATTGTGATCGCCGGGTATCTGGCGACCGTGGCCACGACGTCGCTGTTCGCGTATGCCGCACGACGGCGGGACTCACCGGAGCGCTGACGGTCACCCATTCGAGACCTGGACTTGGACGTGCTGGCTAGGCTTCAACGCCCTCGTCCCTCCTAAAGTCCGCTTCGACACGCCCCATCCGTCCGGAGCACTCATCGCAGCGGCCAACGAACTGATGGGGGCAATCCACTGAGTCCCGGTCTTCCCCGGCGGGCACTGTAACGCGCATGGCTCATGTATAGCACCGTCAAACAGGACAAAGCCGCTCCCCTTTGCGCTGATGTGGGAACCCACACCATCGGCTGCTCCTGCAAGCCCGCCGCGAAAGCGTGGAAAGCACAAACGGCACAAGTATTTCTTGAGTCAAGCTTGAGGAATTACCCCGGTGTTCTTTGATCGAGTACGTGAAGAGTGGTTGTTGCCAGCCCGGAAGGGCTAGGCAGAACGGCTGGCCCACTGGGGGGCGGCCGGCCCGCTTGGGGGTGGGCCCTCTTCACGTAAAGGAAAATCTCATGGGTCTCAGCATCAAAACCACGTCAGGCAAGATTCTCGCTTCGGTGGCCCTGGTGGGCACTGCAGCCGCCGTTGCGGGCATGGGGACATACGGTGCATTTACCGGCAGCACCACCACTGTGGACCAGGCCGTCACGGCCGGCACCGTGGTCATCGACCTCACCGATCCCGGCACACTGAGCGTGCCCGTCACGAACCTTCTCCCCGGCGACTCGGTGGAAAAGTTTGCCACCCTGAGCAACACCGGCGACTCCAACCTCAATGCCGTCAAGCTCACCGTCAGCACCGCGACTCCCTCGCTCCTGACCAGCGACGCAACCAACGGCCTGCAGCTCACCATCGCAGCGTGCAGCGTGGCCTGGACCGCCGTGGCAAACGCCGTTGACACCTGCTCCGGAACGGAGACGTCTGTCCTCGCCAGTGGTTCAGTCATCGGCGCGGACAAGGCCCTGAGCGGCCTTTCCTCCCTCACCGCAGCCTCGGCAGACCACTTGAAGATCACCACCTCGCTGCCCACCACTGCGGGCAACTCCTTCCAGGGCGCCAGCAGCACCATCGACTTCACGTTCAACGCCACGCAGCGTACCGGCACCGTCAACTAGCACGGCCACCTGACGGTGCTGTGAACCCGGCACCGTCAGGCAACCTTCCCGAATCACGCAATCCAACCTAGGGGCTGCATAGCGATGAGCACAGTAACCGACCTTGCCTCGGCAAACGGCACAGCAGCAGCTCCTCACTCGTCCCGGCGCCCCCACACCCCCCAACGGGGCGTCGGGGCCTCCAGGGCCAAAGCCATCGCGAGCAGGACCATCAGCATCCTGAGCACTGTGATGGTCGCCGTCGCTATGGCCGCGTTCCTGTTTTTGGCCTTGGGGCCCCGGGTTTTCGGCTACCAGACGTCCACCATGCTCACCGGCTCCATGTCCCCGCTGATCAACCCCGGGGACGTGGTGGTCACTGTTCCCACGCCCATCAGCGAGATCCGCGTGGGAGACATCATCACGTACCACATTCCCGTTGAGGACCACCGGGTGGAGACCCACAGGGTCGCCGAGATCCTTACCAATGCGGACGGTTCGATGGCGGTACGCACCAAGGGGGACGCCAACAGGCGCGCAGACCCTTGGACCGCAACCCTGCAAGGAACAACCGTCGACCAGCACATCCTCACCGTGCCCTACGTGGGCCAAGCCATCCGGTACCTGCGCCAGCCACTTGTCCTCAACACGCTCATGTACGGGGCGCCCGCCGTCCTGCTGATCGGGTTGTTGGGATCGATCTGGCGCAAGGACCCGGAACCCTCCGCCAGTGAGTAGGCCGGCAATGGGTACCGTCGCAAGGGCCGTGGGCGTGGTGACGGCCCTGACCTTGGGCGTGACGCTTGCCCCAGGCTCCGCATTCGCCGCTTTCTCGGGCATGAACCGCGTAGCGACGCCATTCAGCGCTGCGACCCTCCCCGCGCCGGCCGCTCAACATACGACGGTGACGATTGAGTGCGCCATCGTCCTGTCAACCATCACCGTGACTCGCTACGACCGTGTGCTCAACGCCAACTACCACGAGCTGAAAATTTACAGCGGGTCCAGCACGACTCCTGTCTATACCGGCGACCTCAGCAAGCCTGCGCAGCGGAAGTTCTCCTCGGCAATGCTCTTCGCAGGTTCGTGGCGGGTGGAAATCACGGGCCAGTACAAGGTTCCCGGTTCGACGAATGTGTGGACCGGTCCGCCCTACATTAAGTATCTGCAGTGCTAAGGCGTTCGCTCGGCGACTCAGCCTGCTTCCCTACCCCACCAATGCCTTCTTCTCCCGCGAATTGATGCTCGAAACCATGCCGCAGTTCGAGCAGGTGATGCGGTAGGCCTTGGAGGTAGTGAAGACCGGGATGAAGAACAGGGTGAATTTCCGGGCCTCCTCATCGAGGTAGTGCTGGGAAAAGCGTCCGCAGTTCCGGCAGGTGGCTGACCTGCCAGGCAGTGCGCGAAGGACGGTCTTGAGTCCAAAAATCAGCAGCATTGCGCCTTCCAATCGGTGATAGTAAGCATGCTTGTTATTAGCCACTCTACGGGAAGTCAGCGAGAAGACTACTTCGATCCCCGTCGCGGAACAGAACGCCGTAAGGCGGGTACCCCGGCAAACAAAAGTCGAGTACCGGCTACTCGTGCCCGGCCAGGGCAATTCGGCTTGAATGATGCTGGCTGGTACGGAAGGTCGGGCCGACACTACAACGCAGCGGTGTCGGCACCGGCCTTCCGCACCGGTCATGCCCACGTTTCCCGGCGGCGTCTCCGCCGGGTTCATACGGGGGCCGGCGGTGGGATGGCCTCTGAGACCGGGCTGTCCTCCCCCAGCACCGCCGGTCCCACCACCCCCGTGCACCCTCTTCAGGTAGTGGGCGCCCTCAGTTGCTCCACAATGATCCGCGATGTCTCAGGCTCGCCCAGGATCCGGAAATGCCCGGCGCTGGGGAGCTGGATGTTCGTGGCCCCGGGCAGGACGCTGCCCTCGGGGATGTGCGGATCGAACACGCCGTAGATGGAGCTGATCCGGCTGTTCACGGCTTCCTCGCGCGCCATCTGCCGGGTCAGGGCGTTCCGGGGCGAGAAGATCCGCAGGCTGCGGAGCAGCATGTAGCGCGCGTAGCGCGACCCGGAGAACGGCGTGCACACGGTGACCATGCGCCGGACACGCTGCTGGGGGTCCAGGGACAGCATGAGGTATTTGCCGATCAGCCCGCCCTTGCTATGGGCCACGATGGACGCGTCGGTCAGGCCGGCTTCTTCGAGGTGCTGCGCCACCAGCCGCGCGGCGACGGGTACTTCCAGTTTGTTCCGCTGCAGCATGGTCACCACATGGACGGGATGCCCGGCGTCGTGGACGGCGTGGATGACAGGCAGCATAAACTGCCAGTTTTCGTAAACGCCCGGGATGATCACAACGGGACTGAGGTGTCCTTGGTGGAAAGACCCCGGCTGGATGCGCGAGACTATCCCGCGGAGCTGCCACCCTGCGGCGTAGGCGTAGTCCCCGGCCCACCACAGGGCCTTCTGCAGCGGTCCGCTGACACCGGCGTCGTCACCCATCTGTTGAGGATAGCCGCTTTGGGTGCGCTGCCGTGTCAACAGTTCCGGCGGTGCTTGAGGCGGGGAATCACGACGGCGAACACGGCCGCCGCTGCGAAGCCCAGCACGCCGGTGGCTGAGACCCCCGCGCCCAACGTCGCGAGCGCTGTCACCCCGGAGAGGAGCAGTGGACCGCCGGTGGAGCCGGCGTCTGCCATGAACCGCCACAGGCCAAGGAACTGGCCGCGGCCGCGGTCCGGCGAGAAGTCGGCACCGAGGGTCATCACCAGGCCGGAGCTGATTCCGTTGCCGAACCCGATGAGGATCCCGGCCAGCAGCAGGCCGATGAATCCGCCCGCCAGGGGTATCAGCAGCAAAGCCGTTCCCATGATCGCGGTGGACGGGATGGCCACCCATTGCCGGCCGCGGCGGTCCATTAGCTTGCCGGCGGGGTAGAACACCAGCATGTCGATCGCGCCGGAGATACCGTAGATGAGGGACGCTTGCGTGGCATCCATGCCCAGGTGGTCGGCCCAGAGCGGAATGACCACCTGACGGGAGGAACGCAGTGCACTCAGGAGCAGGATGCCCAGGCCCAGGCTGAGGAAGATCCCCGCGTGGGACACAGCAACGCTGCGGAGCGTGGGCTGGGGGCCTTGGTCGGTGCCCGCAGCGGAAGCGGCAACCTCGAGGTCGGGGATGGTGATGGACAGCAGGGCGGCGCCCAGCATGGCCACCACGCCCACCCAGTACGCGCCGCTGAGGCCGGCGAACTGGATGACGGCGGCACCAGCGAAGGGTCCGATGAAGACGCCGATGCGGTTCACCCCGCCCAAGGTGGACAGCGCCCGGGCCCTGTAGTTGAGCGGCACGGCTTCGGTCAGGTATTTCTGCCGGGCCAACCCGAACACACTGGAGGACATGCCCACTACTACCATTGCCGCCGCCAGCAGCCAGATGCCTTCAGGAAGCTGAGGGGCCAGCGCGGCGGCGGCGAGGGCCAGGGCGGCGGCAGCGGCGGCACCAACGATGGACCCGCGTTCGCCGAACTTGAGCGTCACGAGGGACGCGGGCAGGTTGAAGAACCAGGATCCCAGCCCGATCAGCGTGACTATCAGTGCGGCAACTGCCACCGACGCACCCAGGTCACGGGCGGACAGGGCGACTATTGGCATGACCGCGCCGGTGCCGATCCCGAACAGCAGGGTAGGCCCAAAGGCGGGGACGGCGATGCTGCGGAGGCTGAACGGCTGGGGATCATCGGGCGAAGTCATCAGATTTATCCTATGACCCGGGCCGGACAGCCGCTCCGCCGGCCCGGCAATGTAATTCAAAGCACATTTAGGGGGTCACAAGAGGCTCTTTGAGGACTACCGTTTGCCTTGGGGGGACGCTGCTACCCGTTCTCCGCAACCAATAGGGAGGGTTTCATGGGGGACGTATGGCTCCGCACCATCAGCAACAGCCTGGTTCGTGCGGAAAGTGTCACTGAAATAGCATCAACCCGCGGTTCACTGCACGAGGAGCAGGGATTTTCGCTGAAGGTCATCGTGCATGGCAAGGGCCACGTCCTCATCGATGACAGTGACCTTCAGGGCACACTGTCTGAGCGGCTTGAGTATGCGCGGCATTTGGAGGACGCCCTTTTGCTCGCCATCGACGGAGCCCGGATCGCCGTGGCCTCCGTGGTGGTCAGCTTCGAGCCGGAAAGCCAGCGCTGGTCCATGGCGGCCGCGCCCGAACTGGCCGGCGGCCTGGACACCAAGCTGGAGGCATCTTTGTAACAACTTCGGCAAAGTGTTGCCTAGGTCACATGCATTGCCTACGCTTGACGAGGCTGCAACGGCGCAGCCACCCGGGGTTCGACTGCAGCGTCGCAGGAGCCCAGGGTAATGGTTGCAGCGTCGCAGCCTCAAGGGGAAGGCAGTACATCTTGACCGAAAAGCTCAACGTTCTTGTCCGGGTTGACCTCGATCACGCCAAGGCCCAAGTCTTGGCGAAGGGCCACGTCACCGTCCGCAACGTCCAGGCCCTCTATGTCGTGGTGAAACGCGCCAACGCACTGAAGGAAGGCCTCGACCTGGAGCTGGACATGCGGGCTGCCCATGTGGATCCAGAGGCCCTGAAGCAGCTGGAGGCGTGCTCCAAAACGCACCACTTACCGGCAAAAATTGATCCACACCAGTCCCACTGCACACTCAGCGTCCTGCCTCCCAGGCCCGCGGCCCCCCACAGGAGCCAACTGCTCGCTGCCTGAGGCGTTCCAGGATTCAAGAAAGACGACAGGCCCGACACACCGCCACTGCGGAATGCCGGGCCTGTCCCTGTGAACCAGAATCTTCCCGGACTACGGAGTGGGAACTTTGACGTAGTCAGTAGTGAACGACTGGATTCGTGAGTCTTCCGCGGAGTAGATCACCTTGGTTTTGGCAGTGCTCGCGTCAAGCACCACCCGGGCCGGTACGTTGCTGACGATGTTGTTCGAAGCCAGGTAGTTCCGCGTTCCGCCGCGCACCAGCACAATCGTTGGCACCGCGCCGGCAGGCCGGATGTACTGGGTGGCCACCCCGTACGAAAATGCAGAAGTCCCTGAATTCGATGGAGTTGAGGCGGCCAACGGTGACAGGGCTGCCGCTGCGTGCCACGAGGAACGCTTCGTTGTGCCCGTCGGTGTTCTTGACCCGAATATGGCTGGCGCCCGGCAGGGTTTCCACCCAGGCCGAGCCGGCCGGCCATCTAGCAAAGCCCCGTCCTTCCTGGAGCGGCCGCCCAAATCTAAGTAGCAGCAGGTGTCGTTTTGAGCGCTGAAAACGACATCTGCTGCTACCTAGTTGGAGTGGAAGGACGAGGCCTTGCCCTCTCCGCACGGCGCCCGTCTGTAAACTGGCGGAGGTTATGCGAAACGTTCGCGTAAACGATTCCCCGAGGGCGGCGCCGATGACGACGATGGTAAAAGTGGCCAAGCTTGCCGGCGTGTCCATTTCCACCGTTTCCCACGTTCTCAACGGGACCAGGCATGTGAACGATGAGACACGCCAGCGCGTCTTGAAAGCCATCGAAGAAACCTCCTACCGGCAGGACGCCCTGGCCCGCGCCATGCGTCGCTCGAGAACGGACAGCATAGGCCTCATTGTTTCCGACGGCGGGGAACCGGCTTTCGCCGAAATGATCCGGGGCGTGGAACAAACGGCCGCCAGCCAGGGCATCACCTTGCTCCTGGCCAATTCCGCCGAAGACCCACAACGCGAGGCCCGGGCAGTCCAAGCACTCCTCGAGCGCCGGGTGGACGGCCTGATTCTTGCCCGCGCGGCTGGTTCCGGCTCGGAGGCCCTGGCGGAGTTCACCAACCAGGACACCCCGCTGGTGTTGATGGACCGGCTGTCCGCTGACCCCTTTGACCAGGTTGGAGTCGAGAACCGCGCGCCGATCATGGAACTGGTTGAACACCTCGTATCGCAGGGCCATGAGCGCATCCTCCTCATTGCCGGGGATACCAGGGTCGCAACCCTGCGCGAACGGCACGAGGCCTTCCAGGAAGCCATGGCGACGGCGGGAATACAGGAAGCCGATCGGCTGACAGTCATCGCCGGCGAACCTGAAGAAACCGACGCCGGGATTGCAGCAGCGCTGTCACGTGCCAAACCGCCGTCGGCCGTTATCGCCTGCAGCACCGTCCTGGCCGCCGCAGCGCTCCGCCAGATCCAGAAGCGGGGCCTGCGCATGCCGGAGGACATCGCCTTCGCGACGTTTGACGGCTTCGCCTACGCTGACCTGTTCGAGCCGCAGCTCACCACCGTCCGGCAACCGGCCTTCCAGGTGGGCGCCACGGCAGCCGAACTGCTGGCCAAGAGGATCGCGGACAAGTCCGCGGAACCCTCGGTTGTCCGCCTGGCACCCACCATTGAGTACCGCGCTTCCACAGGAGCAGCGCCCTCGGGCGCGGCTCCGGCCTCCTAGGGCGTCTCTTCGGCTGGACGCATCATCGGCTGGACCAGCAGGTTCCGGTGCACCGAGACCCACCCTTCAGCTTCCAGCTCTCCGTGGTCGAATTGGTCAGGAACAAGGATTGCCCATCTGCCTTCGGTGTCGGAAATACTGGTCAGCACGCCCCTGCCGTCGATCAGCCTGTTGCAGGTTGCTTCCCACACGCCGTCGTCCGCAACCGGTTCAGTGATGAGGCAAAAGCTGTTCTCGTCGTAAGTGCTTGGAGCCGCGAAGTAGTTGCTGTTGCTGTAGGTGCCCAGGAAACGGGCACCTTCCATCCGCGCGTCCGTGAGGGAAGCGTAGTCTCCGGCCGGCACGTCCTGATCGGCTGGGGCTGTGTCCAGCATTTGAAGGCTGCCTGGCTGAACGACGAATAGCGCCGCCCAGAGAAAGCCCAAGGCAACACAGGTGCCAACGCCCACGACAGCTGCGAAGGCGATGATCAGTTTCCACATCCCCGTCACGCGGTAAGGCCGGTGATTGTCCATGCGCTGCCCCCTCAGGCTGGTTGGTCTGCCTGTAGGTTACGCCGGGCCGCGCCCGCCCCGGTTGCCCTGCCATTTATGGCTGTCATTCGCGGGTTTTGGCGACCAGGAGTGATAGGGCAACCGCGGGGTGCCAAAAGAATCTTTCCTGTGACCCATTGCACATCGAAACGTTTGTCTCTACTATCGAAACGTTCGCGCAATCGTTTCGCTAGAAGGAGTCGCAGTGGCAACCATCGTCGATGTCGCATCACTTGCAGGCGTTTCGACGTCCACTGTGTCGCACGTCCTCAACGACACCAGGCACGTCGAACCGGAGACCAAGGAGCGCGTCATGAGCGCTGTGAAGGCCACCGGATACCGGCGGGACGTCCTCGCCCGCTCCATGCGCCGCGCCAGGACCGACTCCATCGGCCTGGTGGTCTCGGATGCCGGGGAACCGGCCTTCGCAGACATGGTGCACGGGGTGGAGGAAGCCGCGGCACAACACGGCTTGTCCCTGCTGCTGGCCAACTCGGCGGAAGATCCCGCCCGGGAACGCGCAGCCGTGGAGGCCCTTCTGGACCGCCGCGTGGATGGCCTGATCCTCGCGCGGGCAGCCGGCTCAAGCTCCGTGCTGCTCGAGCGGATCCGGGAGGAGAAGAAGCCCCTGGTCCTCCTTGACCGCCTCGCGGACCTGGACGTGGACCAGGTGGGCGTCAATAACCAGGCCGCCATGGCAGCCCTGGTTGATCACCTCACCACCCGCGGACACGAACGGATCATGCTGGTTTCCGGTGACCTGCGGGTTTCCTCGCTCCGCGAGCGCTATGACGGCTTCCGTGCCGCCATGCGGGAGCGGGGCCTCCAGGTGCCGGCGGCGCTGCTGTGCGAAGGCACGGTGACGGCCGCGGCCACCTTTGACGCTGTGCAGGCGCTGCTCCGCGCTTCCTCCCGGAACGGGGAACGCCCGACGGCGATCCTCGCCTGCAGCACGCTGCTGGCGGCGGGTGCGCTGCGGGCTGTGCAGCATGAAGGGTTGCGCGTGCCGGGAAGCATGGCCTTCGCCACGTTCGACGGCTTCACCTACTCGGACCTGTTCCAACCCCAGATCACCACCGTCCGCCAACCGGCTTTCCAACTGGGCGAGAGCGCCGTGAGCCTGCTCCTGCGGCGCCTCGAAACCCCGGACGCTCCGGCCAAGGTCCTTCGGCTCGACTCCCAGATCGAATTCCGCCGCTCCACAGAATGACCGCACCACACCCCGATAAACACACATTCAATCCGCGTTTCGCATCCCACCAGCGCACCTTCTCCCGGTCGCACCATGCAAAGGAGCATCACATGAGAAAAACAGTCCGCACGTCCCTCGCCACGGTGGCAGCCGTAGCACTTCTGGCCCTCACCGCCTGCGGGAGCGCCCCGGAAACCGCAGCACCGGCGGCCGACGGGCCCTACACAGCCCCGGCCAAGGACATCACCGCCACCATCTCCGTCTCCAACTGGGGCGACCCCGGCGACAAGGCCGTGTACGACGGCGTGGCCGAACGCTTCAAGGAGAAGTACCCGAACGTCACGGTGAACAACAACTTCACCCCCATCACCACGTGGACCGAGTACGTCAACAAGTTGGTCACCCAGGCCGCGGCCGGGCAGGCTCCGGACGTCATCAATATCGCCACCGAGGGTGTGGAACTGGGCCTGGCCAACGAGCTGTTCACGCCCCTGGACGGCTTCCTGGAGAACGACCCCGAAGCCAAGTCCCTGCGCGAAGACATCGATCCGAAACTGCTGGCGGGATTCAGCAAGGACGGCTCCACCTACCTGATGCCGAACACGTTCAACACGATGGTCATCTTCTACAACACCAAGATGTTCAAGGCAGCCGGCATCGAGCGGCCCAGCGACGACTGGACCTGGGACGAGTTCCTGGAAATCTCCAAGAAGCTGACCACTGGGGACGGCGCGGACAAGGTCTACGGGTTCGCCATGCCTTACTACTCCTTCGGCATCACACCGTGGCTGTACTCCAACGGCACGTCGATGATGAGCGATGACCTGGAGAAGGCCCAGCTCACGGACGGGAAGGTCGAGGAGACCGTGGGCTGGGTCCGCGACCTGGTCACCAAGCATGGAGTATCACCGCAACCGAAGGGATCGGACCCCTACCAGCTGTTCCCCGCTGGCAAGGCAGCCATGACCGGTGCCGGACACTTCGTCACCGGCGGCTTCGAAAAGGCCGGCTTCGAAGACTACGACATCCTGCCCTGGCCGAAGGGGACCACCAAGTCCACCGTTTTCGGCGCCGGAGCGTTCGCCGTCTCCAAGGCCTCCAAGAATCAGGAGCTGTCCTGGGAGTTCATCAAGATGTTGACCGACCAGCAGACGCAGAAGAAGTGGGCCGACGCCGGTGCCGCCGTTCCGTCCACCAAGACCGCAGCTTCCTCACCGGAATTCCTGGCCTCCCCGGAGCACGCTGAAGAGTTCTACAACTCCCTGTCCTACGCCAAGCCGGTAGCCGCCCCTGGCGTCTACAACGTGCTGGACCCGGCGTTCATGCGGGCCATGGACGAGATCATGTCCGGCCAGGACATCGGCTCTTCGCTGGAGAAGGCCCAGAAGGATGTTGAGGAGGCGTTGCAGCAGTGACCTTGACTGCCCCCAAAACCGCGCTGCCGCCCGCGCCCGCTACCGGGCGCGGGGGGCGCCCCGGGCACCAAAGCGCCGCCCGGCGTCGGGAAGCCCTCACCGGCTACCTCTTCACCGCCCCCACGGTCATCGGCTTCCTGGTTTTCATCCTTGGCCCGCTGGTTGCCGCCCTCTACCTGAGCCTGACGAAGTACAACATCCTCACTGCCCCCAAGTTTGTGGGGCTGGACAACTACGCCCGCATGTTCCGGGACGAGCGGCTGGCCACGACGTACGGCAACACTGTCCTCTACGTGGGTGCCGCCGTCGTACTGATCAACGGGTTCGCGCTCCTGTTCGCCGTACTGATCAACCAACGCCTCCCCCGCGCCCTGACCTATGTGTTCCGCTCTGCGTACTTCTTTCCGTACCTGGTGGCGCTGGTGTACGTGTCCATCATCTGGCAGGCACTGTTCCAGAAGGACACCGGCATCCTGAACTACTACCTCACGGCCATGGGCGGGGAGCGGATCGACTGGCTCAACAGCTCCGAGTTCTCCAAAGTCTCGGTGATTATCGTGGATACCTGGCGGAACGTGGGGTTCGCCATGCTGATCTTCGTGGCAGCCCTGCAGGAAGTCCCCAAGGACATGGTGGAGGCCGCCCGGATGGACGGCGCCAACGAGTGGCAGGTCTTCCGCCGGATCACGCTGCCAATGATCAGCCAGGCCACGTTCTTCAACATCACCATCACCATCATCGGTGCGTTCCAGATCTACGAATCGATCATCGTCCTCACCAGGGGCGGCCCGGGCGATGCCAGCCGCAGCGTGGTGATGTACATCGCCGAAGTTGCCTTCAATAAGTTCGATATGGGCTACGCCTCAGCCATCGCGGTCACACTGTTCGTCATCATCATGCTGGTGACCATGGTGCAGTTCCGCCTCCGGAAGTCATGGGTGAACAATGAGTAACGCCACAGCCCTCTCGTCCCGGCCAGGTGCCGGAAGCCAAGGTTCCACAAAAGACGTACGACGGCGGCGGCCCCGCCCCGGCGTCGGCAAGACTATTTCGGTGGTGCTGCTGGTCCTGGGCGCCATCGGGATGATCGCACCGTTCCTGTGGATGTTCACCACCTCGCTCCGGGACGCCAGCCAGGCGTACGACCTGCCGCCACAGTGGCTTCCCACCGAATGGGACTGGTCCAACTACGCGGCGGCGGTCAGCGGACCCGTGCCGATCCTGAGGAACATGTTCAACAGCGCGGTCATCGCCATCGCGGTCAGCATCGGCATGATCATCACCGCTCCCATGGCCGGCTACGCGTTTGCCAAGCTGAACTTCCCCGGCCGCAACTCCATCTTCGTGGGCCTGCTGTCCTCGCTGATGGTGCCGGCGCAGGTGACCATCATTCCGCTGTTCCTCCTGATGCGAACGTTCGGCCTGCTGGACAACCCGCTTAGCCTTATCCTGCCCGGCATCACCGGAGCCCTGGGCGTGTTCCTGCTGCGGCAGTTCTTCCTGGGCCTGCCGCAGGAGATCATCGACGCCGCCCGGATGGACGGTGCAACGGCCTGGCAGACCTACCGGCTGATCGCGCTGCCGCTGGCCAAGAACGCCGTCAGCACCCTGGGTGTCATCACGTTCCTGGGCAGCTGGAACGCCTACTTTGCCCCGTCGATCTTCCTCAACAGCACGGACACCGCCACCCTCCCGCTGGGCCTGGTCCTGATGCTGGGCCCGTACGGCGCCGGCAACGTGGCCCAGGTCATGGCAGCTACCACCATCGCCATCGCACCGGCACTCATCGTCTTCCTGATGGCCCAGCGGTGGATCATCGCCAGCCTCACCCAATCAGCCGTCAAGGGCTAACCAACTTCCCGAAAGGTACAAACCACCATGGCTACATCTCCCCGCTCAGGCCTGCTCTCCAGCCTGACCAAGCTCTCCACAGCCCGCACGGCCCGCGCCTCCAGCTGGGACCAGACCGGCCGGAACCGCGACAACTGGATTGTTATGCCCGGCGAGGAACGCGTCCTGGCAGACATCGAGGGCCCCGGCTCCATCACGCACATCTGGATGACCCAGTCCTGCCGCATCCAGCCCGGCCCTGGCCAGATCTCCCCGGAGCTGGTGGGCGTGCCGATGCTGGAAATCCACAACGCCTTGGGCGTCAGCTGGGAAGTGGTGGACCCGGACTACTACCGCAAGATCGTGATCAGGATGTACTGGGACGACCAGGAGACCCCCAGCGTGATCGCGCCCCTGGGTGATTTCTTCGGCCTGCTGAACTCGCTGTCCGGCTCCTATGATTCACTGCCGCTCTCCGTTTCCGCCAAAGAGGGGGAACTGAACACCTTCGGCGGCAGCGCTGCGTTCAACAGCTACTTCGAGATGCCCTTCAACTCCCGGGCCCGCATCACGGTCGAAAACCAGAACGATATCCCCTACCTGCAGTACTTCTACATCGACTACGAGCTCTACACCGAGCCCCTGCCGGAGGACACCGCGTACTTCCACGCCCACTGGCGCCGGCAGAAGCCCAATGCAGGCTGGGGCCCGGACCTGCAGACCAACAGCATCGAGGTGGCCATCCCCAACCTGTCCGGCGAGGACAACTACGTGGTCCTGGAGACTGAGGGCCAGGGCCACTACGTGGGTTGCAACCTGGCTGTGCGCCACTTCCAGGGCTCCTGGTGGGGCGAGGGCGATGACATGATCTTCATCGACGACGACACCTGGCCGCCCAGCCTGCACGGCACCGGCATGGAAGACTACTTCGGCCATGCCTGGGGCATGCAGCACAACGCGTTCCTGATGAACGGCACCATGGTCCACGAGGAAAACGTGCCTGGCTTCCACCACAGCTACCGCTTCCACATGACCGATCCCATCAGGTTCCAGAAGCGCATCAAGGTCACGTTCGAACACGGACACGCCAACCACCTCTCCGATGACTGGTCCTCCACCGCCTACTGGTACCAGAGCCTCCCCTCCCCCGTGCTAGATATCGACGCCGTCGAGGAGCGCCTGCCGCTGCGGCCCCGCGACCAGGTGGAAGAGCGCCCGCTGCCGGAACTGAGCCCGGCCCAGCAGGCCGCACGCGAGGCCTCCGCTGAACGGATGAAGCAGTTCACTGAAACGCGGGACGCAGTCCGGAATGCCCGCCGGGCAGAAATTGACCAGTGGGAGAAGGCCAACGCGGAGCAGGCCCGGGAGGTCCGGCAGCGGTTCCTGGCCGCCAACAGCGTCCCGGTGAATTAACCCACTCCAGCTAAATCAAAGGATCAGCATGAACGCGCAGGAACTCCGCCCGGCTTTCCACTTCACCGCCGCCGAAGGATGGATCAACGATCCCCTCGGCGTTACCTGGAAGGACGGCCAGTACCACCTCTTCTACCAGTACGTCCCCGGCAGCACCACGTGGGCGTCCAACTGCCACTGGGGCCATGCCACCTCCCCGGACATGATCGCCTGGACGGAGCAGGGCGTCGCAGTCGCGCCGGGTGAAGGGGACGACGGCGTTTGGTCGGGTTCCATCGTCACCGGCGCCGGCGGTGCCGCCACCATGTTCTACACCTCGGTCACCGAACCGGACCTCGGCATCGGCACCGTCCGGACCGCCACCCCCGATGACGCTTCCTGGAACTCATGGACCAAGGGCCCGAAACTGATGACTGCACCGGACCTTGGCGTCGTGGCCTACCGGGATCCGTTCGTCTTCCGCGACGGCGGACAGTGGCGAATGTTCGTCGGGGCCGGGCTGGAGGGCGGCACTGCCGCGGCGGTTTCGTACAGTTCCCCGGACTTGTCGCAGTGGACCCTGGACGGTATTGCCGCGCAGCGCTCCGGCACTGAAACGGAACCGGTGTGGACCGGCACCATGTGGGAATGCCCGCAGCTGTTCGAGATCGGCGGTTCCCACGTACTGGTGACCTCCATCTGGGAGGACGATGTGCTGCACTACGTAGCGTACGGAGTGGGCAGCTACTCCGACGGCAGATTCACCGCACGTTCCTGGGGGCAGCTCAGCTACGGCAAGAGCTACTACGCCCCTTCGTTCTTCCGGGACAAGGACGGCGCGCCGTCGCTGATTTTCTGGGTCAGGGGCGTCATCAGCCCGGAGGGGCAGTGGGCCAGCGCCCTGAGCATTCCGCACACACTGACGCTCGACGGCGACACCCTGGTGGCTGCCCCGCATGCCGACCTCGCCGGGTACTCCGGGCCTGGCCACCTGGAGCTGGCGGGCCCTGATGTTTTTGAGGCAATGCTCGACGGCGGCGCGGACCTTGAGTGCTCCGTCACCGCCGGGACAGTCATCAGCCTGGCCACCCCACAGGGGTCGCTGGCCACCCTCCGCCACGACGGGGACGGCATCGAGGTGACGGTGCCAGGGGACGCTGATTTCACTGATGTGTTCTTCCCTGCCGATGAGGGATCCGGGCTGCGGGTCATCATTGACGCCGGCGTGCTGGAGCTTTCCGGCCGCCAGGGAATCATGGCTGTTCCGCTGCCGGTTGTGGACGTTTCGGTGACGCTGACGGTGGCCGGTGCCACCGGGAAACCCCGGCTCCGCACGGTCACAAACCCGGCAACCACTGGAGCAGGGTCACAGCGCTTCCTCTTGAGCGGCTCTTGAGTTCGTCTTGAGCGGTGCGCCATAGAATAAGACATGGAGATTGCCGTTGCTGGGGGAACCGGAATTGTTGGCCGCCATGTGGTCCGCATCGCTAAGGAACGCGGTCATCAGGTCAGGAGCCTGAGTCGGCGCGAGGGTGTGGACCTGGTCAAAGCCGAGGGCGTGGGCTCAGCCTTGAAGGGCGTGGGCACGGTGATCGATGTGTCCGGCCTCCGGTCCATGCATACCAAGAAGTCGGTGGACTTCTTCATGGCCACCACCGAAAGCCTTCAGCAGTATGGCAAGGCCGCAGGCGTCCAGCACCATGTTGTGCTCTCCATCGTGGGGGTGGATAAGGCGCCTGCCGGACTCTATGCGGGGAAGCAGGCACAGGAAGAAGCCGTCCGCCACGGCGACCTGCCCTGGACCATCCTGCGCGCTACCCAGTTCCACGAATTCGTGGAGCAGGTGTTGGACCGGGCGTCACTCGGACCCACGGTCCTTGTGCCCAGGTTCAAGACCCAGCCCATCGCCGCGTCCGAGGTGGCCGAGGCACTGGTGGACGCCGCAGAGGCGGGCCCACAGGGGTTCCTCCCGGACCTGGGCGGACCCAGGCCCGAGCGGCTCCGGGACATGGTGGACAAGTATCTCCGCAAGAGCGGGAAGAAAAGACTGGTCCTGGAGGTCAGCGCCCCCGGGGTCCTGTGGAAAGCCATGCGCAGCGGTGCCCTGCTCCCGGCGGCGGGTGCCGCCGTCGGACGCCAGAGCTTTGACGAGTGGCTGGAGTCCCGGGAATCTTGATGGATTCTTGAGTTTTCCTGCGGCAGGCCTTGATCCAGGCCATGCACAGTAGTTGGCATAAGGCTTCGCGCGCTGAGGCCATGGGTTGCGAAACTGGGTCAGCCACCCATGGTGCGAGGGCCTTTCGTCGGGGAAACCCGACGGGTCTCGAGCCCTTGGCGGTGCCATTACGGTGGCACCGCCAAGCAGGCCCCTCCCGGCAATCAGCAACAGCATGACCCCGCCAAGGATGCAGGGCAGCTGCACGCCGTCAGCTTTCCCGCCGATGCTGTGGAAGGCTGAGCAAGCGGGCTTCGATGGCATCAGCGGCGGCGGGCGCTCCCCCGGCGGCCTTGTACCCGGCCGCAACGCGGTTGGCCCCTTCCTTCATAGCCATTGCGGCCTTCACGGCTCTCTTGAGCCGTGCCGCCGAGAGCCGGCGGGCTGGCAGTCGCGTGCCCGCCCCGCTCACTTCCACCCGACGGGCCACCTCCAGCTGGTCACGGCCGAACGGGACAACGCACACCGGCACGCCATTGGCGAGTGCCTTCTGGGTGGCGCCCATTCCGCCGTGGGTCACCGCCACCGCTGCCCGTCCCAGCACCGCGCTGTGGGGAACGAACTCCTTGACGGTGGCATTTGCCGGGACCTGCAGCCCGTCGGGGATTCCCGCCGGAATAGTGGCGACGACGTGCACCGGCTCATCCCGGAACGCCTCCAGTGCAGTGCGGACCAGGATGCCATCGTCCTGGAACTCGGAGGACGTGGTGACCAGGATAATGGGCCGTTCGATCGCACTGAGCCAGGCCGCCCCGTCCACCGGCGGATCCCAGATGGAGGCCCCCGTCATGAGAACATCCGGGCCCCATTCGGTGGCCGCATATTCGAATGGCCGGGCAGTGGCCACCAGCATCAGCGGGGCTTTCCGGAGAAATTCGTCGGCCGACGCCACGGGCGGAAGCCCCAGGTCGCTGCGCAACGCATTGAGCTTGGGCAGCATCGCCTGCTCCACAGCCCCCAGGACGGCCTTGCGGGCCAGCGCGTCCCGGGCCGTTCCCAGAAATCCACGCATCGGGGGCAGTCCCGGGCCGAACGGCGGGGTACCAGGTGAATCAAGGGCAGGAGTGTAGGGCGAGAACGATGCCCACGGCCCGCCCCAGGCTTCAGCGGCGAAGCCGGCGCCCCAGCTGTTGATGTCAACAATGCAGGCATGGGGCCGCACTTCGGCGATCGCGGCCGACAAGTCCGGGGCGTCATAGCCGCCGCGGGCGGCGAACACCTCCGCAGCGGCCGCCAAAGCGCGTTTCGGGCCGCGGGCCGCGTAATCGTTCATGGGCATGGCTTCGATGCGGGGGTCGATGGCCTCAGCCGCCAGGCCGAGGCTCCGCATGAGATCCGTTTCGCTGCCCAGGGTGCGGACATGCACCCTGTGGCCGCGGTCCCGCAGCTCAAGCAGAAGTGGTGTCATGGGAAACAGGTGTCCGCGGGCGGGCGACGTGTAGGCAAGTATCGTGGACATCAGGGCACATCCTTGGTGAAGGGAACGAGCATCTCCACGAGCGCCCGCTCGGTTTGTTGTCTGCTGAGCCCGCTGTCGCGGCGCAGCAGCTTCCAGGTGTAGACGTCGCAGATGGCCACCAGCTGGGCAAGCCGCCGCCTGCGGGCCGCCGCATGTTGGCCTGCCAAGAACGGTGCAAACACACTTTCGCACCATTCCCGGTGCAACCGCCGGCCGCCGTCGGCCAGCACTTTGAGCGCCGGCAGGCGCCCTTCTTCGGCAAGCATCCGCAGCACGCGCTCACCCATCAGCTCGTAGTGCTCCACCAGGTTGGCCACCGCCCCGCGGACATCGCCGGGCACTACGTGTGACCGGGCCTCCATGACCTGCTCCGACTGGCGTTCGGCAGCCGCGGCGAAGAGCTTGTCCTTGTTGCCGAAGCGGCGGATCACGGTCTGCACTGTCACACCCGAGCGCGCCGCCACTTGCTCCAGCCGGACCTGGTCCGATGGGTGCTCCCAAAAGAGTTCCGTCACGGCGTCGAGAATTGCCTCACCCGTGGCGGCGGCAGCGCGTGCCCTTGCATCCATCCGATAAGGACGGCGGGCCTCGTCGTCGGCCACTTTCATGTTAACTACGTTAACCCTAAATTTGACGCGGTCAAGAGGGTGCCCGAACTGCCGGCTCGTGGTGCGGAGCCGGGCCGGAGCGGCTTTCCAGCCAGGCCGGGATGCCGTCCGGGGGCAGGGGTTGGCTCCACAGGAATCCTTGGGCGTAGCGTACGCCGAGGCGGCGAAGTTCGGTGAGTTGGTCCACGGATTCGACGCCCTCAGCTATCACGTCCAGATGGAGGGTGTCCGCCATCCCGAGTACGAGTTCGATGATGGTCGCTCCGTGTGGCCCCCGTCCCAGTTCTTCGACAAAGGTCCGGTCGATTTTCAGGGTTCGGGCTGAGAGCCATTTAAGGTAACTCAAAGACGAGTACCCTGTGCCGAAGTCGTCGATCGAGAGCCCTACGCCCAAGGTATGGAGTCGCTGCAGCGTCTCCTTGGGCAGGTCAGGCTGATCCATCAGGACCGTCTCGGTGATTTCCAGGTGGACGGCACCTGGGTCTATGCCGGCGGCTTGGATGGCTGCCTCCACGATTTCCGGGAAGTCTGCGGCCACGAACTGGCGACCGGAAATATTCACTGCTGCTGAAATTCCTTTGGCCCGATTCAGCTGACTGCGCCAGCTCTGCACCTGCCGGAGTGCTTCTTGGAGCACCCACGTGCCGATGGGAACAATCAGGCCTGTCTCCTCGGCGATGGGAATGAACGTGTCGGGCGTTATCAGGCCGTGTTCGCGGTGGTGCCAACGTAGCAACGCTTCGAAACCGACCGTGGCCCCGGTGCCCAATTCGACGATGGGCTGGTAGTCCAGGGAGAATTCTCCTCGTTTCAAGGCAAGCCGCAGGTCGGATTCCAGATCCAGCCGCCCGGCAGCCCTTCCGGTCATCCGGACGTCGTACACGGCGGAGGAGTCCCCGCCGGCTGACTTTGCCCGGTACATGGCGGTATCCGCTCCCCGGAGCATCGACTCAGCAGTATCGTCCGGTCCGGCCAAAGCGATGCCGACGCTGACGTTGAGGTAGATCTTCCGTCCGTCCACTTCAAAGGGGCGCCGGGTGGATTGCCTGATCCGTTCGGCCAGCGTCCTGGCTCCGCGCAGCATCAGGTTCTCGCACACAATGATGAATTCATCGCCTCCGAAACGGCCCACTGTGTCACCGCTCCGGAGAAAGGTCTTCAGCCGCTCGCCCAGGAGCATCAGAATGGTGTCGCCGGCTCCATGGCCTATGCCGTCGTTGATCAATTTGAACCGGTCGACGTCAACGAACATCACCACAGCGCGGGAATCCCGGTCCAGCAGGTCCTGAAGGACCTCCGTGATCACATACCTGTTGGGCAAGCCGGTCAGGGCATCGTGGCGGGCCCGCCACTCCAGGATCTGCTCGGCGTTCTTTCGTTCGGTAATGTCCAGAACTGTGTCGAGGAACCGGGAAGGCTTTCCGCCCTCGTTGTCCACGCTTCGGATCCGCGAATGCAACCAGCGTTGCTGACCATCGGCCCTGACAATCCGGTACTCAAAATCCGCGAACTCAACGCCCTCATCCAGGGTCTTCCATACCTGCTGGACCAGGTCCCGGTCTTCCGCGTGCGTTAGCTCGAGCATCAGCTTCCGGGAAACCTCCTGCCCTGCGTCCAGGCCGAAGATCCGGGAGAATTCCTCCGAATGCCAGGTCTCACCCGTCTCCAGCGTGTGCTCCACGCTTCCAACGTGGGCCATCTCCTGAGCCGCCAGGAGCTTCTCCCGTTCCACCGCAGCAGCCGCCCTCAACCGCTGGATTTCAGTGATGTCGCGCGCAATGGCGGACGCGCCCACCTGGTCACCGTCAGGGCCGAAAACAGGCGATACGGTCAACTCGACATCAATCAACGAACCGTCCTTGCACGCCCACCGTGCTTCCAGGCCAGTGACAAATTTCCCACTGCCAATGCTCGCCGCGACCTCAGCATCGAAGCCCGCCGCCTCACTAACGGTCAGAAGCCGATAGTCCTGTCCAACAGCTTCCCGCGCGCTCCAGCCGAGCATCCTCGCCGCCCCAGCGTTCCAGCTGGTAATCGTTCCTGCCAGGTCCGCACTGATAATCGCGTCTCCTGAGGATTCCACCATCGCCGAGAATCTGCGCAGAATGGCCTCACTGTGCTTCCTGTCCGTAATGTCCTTGGAAATCGCCACCACCGCCACCGGTACTGTGTGCCTTCCGCGGATAGGACTGACCGTCGCATGAACCGGGAATTCCGTCCCGGACCGGTGGCGCATCCAGAGTTCCCCCGCCCAGTCGCCACCACTGGCGAGCCTTCGCGTGATCTCACGGCCAGCGCTTTCCCTCTGTGCGTCATCGCCGCCGACAATACCCACATCCGCGATCCGCGCACCCAGCACCTCCGAAGCACTGAGGCCGTATAGCCGCTCTGAAGCCCGGTTCCAGTACGTAACCCGCCACGCGGTGTCCATGCCGATCACCGACTGCCCGATCTCGTCCAGCAGCAGCGACTGCATGACCAGATCATCGTCAAGCTCTTCAGCCATCAGCCCCTCCCCCCTCCACGCCACGGCACGGCATGTAGTGATCTGGATGCTTCATCTTGGTGTACCCCAAGATTGCACGGCCCAAACCTGTGAGAAGACTACAACCGGGAACGCCCGCTGCGACCGTTACTGAGGCGCTGAATCTCGGCCTTTCAGCACCTGTGTCGTGGCCATTTCTGTCCCTCCACGCAGCATTGACCACATTTTCCTTGGATTTTCCTATGGATAGCCTTCGCGAATACCGCCGGGAAACCTGTCGGATCCGCGACCACGCGACGCGGTGCAGCCGCACCAGGAACAACATTTCGCGGGAAGCCGCACTTCGCCGTCGCTCTTGGGTTCTGCCTGACGGTACTGATGGGCGGGAGGGGGCTACGCCCTGGCGCTGTGGAACCAGCGCGCCACCCTGACCATGCAGGTGAAGGCAAGACGTTGCCCTCCCCGACGATTCACTGTGCGGAAGTAGCCAATAAGCCCTCGGTTGTGGTCACCTGGACCCCTCAACGGTCCGGGGTCACCAGCTACGACGTCACTGTCGCCCGGAACGGAAGCACACAGAAGTCAACTACCTACCTGCCCAATGTGACGTCTGAGACGATCACAGCCCCGGGCGGCCTGGCGAACCTCGTCTATTCGTACACGTATGCCGTCACGGTCACCGCAAACTACGGCACCTGGCAAGCCGGACCAGCAGTCCAGAACAGCATCGTTGCCACGAGAGTGGTCCTGGCAGAAGGCGACATCTCCTGTCCGTAGGGGCTTCGCGTGCCTCCGCTCAAGGAAGTCTTTAGGTTTGCGCAGGATCAGCAAAGAAAGTCCTTTTCAAGGGTTCAGTAGCCTAGCCTTAACAGATGTCGAGAATCTTCCCCCGCCCCAACGGCTCACGCCGAAGCCATGCAGGCGCACAGGTTCGTTCCAGAGAAAACTCGGGGACGGTTCTGGGCCTCGACGGGCTGGAACTGCCGGTTTTGGATGCGACAGTCCTCGACGACCTCGAAACAGAACTCGCTCAGACCGACCTCGCCCGCAATTTCGCTGTGGATTACGCCTCGATGTGGGAGCAGCGCCTTGATCGACTCTCTGCCGCAGTGGGATATCAGGACCGGGCAGCGGCTCTTGATGCGGCAATCAGCCTGAAAGTTTCATCCGCGATGGTAGGCGGCCTGCGCCTGGCACGGCTCGCAGAGACACTGGAAGCCGCCATCCGGGCTGGCGTCCTTCATGACAGGGAGCGGGTCATGGCCTCGGTGGCAGAGACCTGCCGTGCAACTGTGGGAGAGCTTCGCTTCCGATACGCGGGAGTCGACGAGTAGGCCTGCGGCGCCCAGTTCCTGCGCCGCCGTGCGTCGTCAATCGGATCGTTTTTGGCTCTCCTTGGCCAAGCAGTAGCCCACACCACGGACCGTCTGCAGCCAGCGTGGACGTACAGGATCGTCCCTGAGCTTACGGCGGAGATTGCCGATGTGGACCTCTACAGCGCGTTCGTCGGATTCGCTTACATAGGTGCCTCCGCCCGAGTATTCGCCGCGGAGGGTCCAAACCAGCTGAGTCCTCGAAAGGACCGCCCCGCCGCCGCGAAGCAACTCGTGCAGAAGGTCGAATTCGCTTCGTGTCAGCTCCAGCCCCACACCACTCACTGCGACGGTCCGCATCCGATAGTCGAGGGCCAACCCGTTGTGCCGAAGGATACTGTCTTGGCGTGGAACTTCAGGCGAAACTGGCTTCGGCCGGGGTGCCGGTGGCAATCCGCCGGTTGGCTGTTGGCGGGGCCTTCGCAGCATCGCCAAGATCCTCGCCCTCATCTCCCGCGGCCTGAAGGGTTTGGTGATGTAGTCATCCGCTCCGGAGTGAAGCGCCGTCAGCAGATCGGGCTCCTCGGTCCGGCCGGTCAGCATCACCACGTAGGTGTCACTGAATCCACGTATGCGCCTCAGAACCTCGAAGCCGTCGATGTCCGGTAACCCCACATCCAGGGTGACAACCTCCGGCGCCTTGTCGCGGACGAGCTCCACACCCTCGCGCCCGCTGCTGGCAACGTGGACGTGAAAACCCGATTGAACAAGCACCCCCTCAAGGAGGTTCCGCATGTCCGTGTCATCTTCAATAACTACGGCTACGCCCAAATCGCTCATAGTTCCCCCTGTGCCGCCTAACTCGCCGCACCCGCCCAGCGCCGGTGCGGAAATCCGGCATAGTTCCAACCTACCCAAGACGAGGGCACTTTAATCAAGTCATTGGCCGCATAGCGGCGGGCCCACCCTATAGGCGAGCCCCACGGCGTCAATCACCAAGGGCGCGGACGTCGCATCCCGCGGCCCCCGGCCGCCGAACGGGGACACCTGACCGAAATTTCTAGTCTTCGGGAACTCTTTCGTGATTCTTGACCGTTACCTACGGCGGTCCTTGATCCCGGCCGGGCATAGTAGTTTTCGTGAGGCCCGGAGCGCTGTATCAACGGGGTAAGACCGGGGTCGGCCCGGTGATGCAAGGGGCTTTCGTCGGGGAAGTACCGACGGTCTCAAGCGCTTGGCGGTGTTATGAAGCCAGCACGGCCAAGCAGACCTCCTGACGTACTTCCGGACGCTTCGCAGGGCAGGAGATATGAGCGCACCAACTGAAACTTCCGCGGCGGCAGAGACCGCCGCCGCGGTCATTCCGTCCCGGCGCCGAGGCACCCCCCGCCGCGGCGCCGGGGCTTCCACCATCCTGGCGGATCTCCTTGCCTGAGTGCGGCCCGGCCCGGCTGGAACGCAAGCGGATCCGGCACCTGGCCGAGGACATTGAGAACCCCACTGCCGCGTTGAACTTCCTCGGAGACTTCCTGTCCATGCTGCCAGGGCGGATCACCCGCATCCTCGACACCCTCGCCGAACGTGATGCCAAGCGCGCCATGGACGCAACCCTCAGCCTGAAAATCACCTCGGCCATGACCGGCGCAGCGGAAGCAGAGTCCTGTTGCCGGCACATCGAGTCCCTGATCCGCTGCGAAAAGTTCGAGGAAGCAGCCGAAACCGCGCAGATCCTCCGCGGCATTGTTACGGCACTGATGGCGGCGGGTCCTGAGCTGCTGCTCGAGGCGCGGTCAGACCTGGATAATCCGGACGTTCAGCCGGTTGGAAGTTCTCGGCAGTAGGTTCCAGATACCCGAAAATCGACAAACGGACAATGACGTAATCTCCGCCTCTTAGTGGACTGTTGCGAATGCCGGCGCTATTGCATGCCGTCAGCCACGAGAGCTTAATGATGCTTGGAGCGGCAGGCCGTCGCTCCTGCTAATAAGGAGAGAACCATGACCCTGACCAGGAAATCACTAGCGATTTCCATTATCGTTTTTGCCGGAACTCTGGGATTCGCGCCCGCAGCGTCAGCAACGATCCACCCCATCGTGGAATCCTTTGACTGCGCCAGCGCCACCGCTTTTGCCAATCATCCACTGGGAGACGTCGCCGAACCGCCCGGTGTGACACCAGGTCACGGCAACCACTCGACGAACAGTGACCTAGCATCGCTCGCTGCCACAACAGAGAACTTCACGGACTTCACGAGCCCGGCCTGGTCTGACTTCAAGCTCAACGGTGTATGCGGGCAGGTTGGACAATAGGCAAACAGAATGCACGGCCCCTTTCTGGGAGGGGCTCGCGCATAGCTCATCGACAGACGCCGGCGCGCTCAGGACGAGCGCCCCTTTTTGTGGAAGGACTTGTTGAGCGTCCCACTAGGCGACCCGGCCTCAGTCGAGGAAGACGGCAGGATCGGCAGTGACGTGCCTGGTGAGGCTGTCAACGCCAGGGCCCCGCCCGGCTTTGACGGTGCAGCGGCTGGTTCCAAGGCCCTTGATCGTTTGATGAAACTGGACGATGACACCGCCGAGCTGCGTTGTTCCTACCTTCTGGCCGCTTGTGGCGTTCGGAGTGCGCGAGTCTCATCACGGCGCCATGCCCGTCACTAGCTTGATTGCGAAGGAAGACTAGTGGCCCCGCCGGAACCGCAGGACGACCGCTGAGAGTGCCATAGCTCCTACGAGGGACCCGAGGATGATTGCAACGCCTGAGAAGTATTCAAGAATGGTCATCGTGGACGCACCTTCCATATGGCTGATGCACTGATGCTATTGCTCGCGGCTCAGGATCTCTGAAGGAATACCGGCGTGTTTGATCAAGATTCAGGAGCCAGCCGGTCGGGCTGGATAGCGAAGACCCTTTACTGGTACCCGTCCACGATCGCGGCAGCGATTTCCTTGTAGGCACGGCGGGTCTCAGGCTTCAGCACATCCAAGGTGACCAGGTCGCCGTCGGCCACACCGCGGTCGTGCGGGACGGCGATCAGCTGGCGGCAGATGCCGGAAAGGTGTTCCTCGATGGCGTCCTTGTCCACGCGGGAAGAAACTTCGTCCTTGTCCGTGATCACCACAATGGCGTTCCTCGCAAGGTCCTCGTAGCCGTGGCTGGCCAGCCAGTGCAGGGTGCTCCGGGCGCGTTTGGCGCCGCTCACCGCATAGCCGGCGGCGATGACCAGGTTATCCGCTGACTGCAGTATCCCGCTCATGGCGTTGTGGGTAACACCCGTGCCGCAATCGGTCAGCGCAACGGAGTAGTAGTTGGAGATGAGCTTGCGGATCTGCAGGTACTCGGCGGCTGTGAGCGAGTCCGAGACCTCCGGGTCCTGCTCACCGGCGATCAGGTGCAGCCGGCCGGCGTGGTGCATGTACCGGGCCAGAGCAGTCAGGGAGTCGACTGTGTCAATGTTCCGGAGCAGGTCGGTGATGGTTCGGGGGCTGGCCTGCTGGTAGATACCCTCCCCCAGCGCGCGTTCCACGAGGTCACCGGAGTCCGGGTTGGCGTCGATGGCGCAAGGCGCGTCGCCACGGAATTCGGCGAGGGTCAGGCCAACACCGACGGTGGTGGAGGTCTTGCCGATACCGCCCTTCAGGCTGAGGATGGCGGTGTTGTAGCTGCCCTGCAGCTGGCGGGAGATGCGCCGGCCCAGCTCGTCTTCCTGACGCTGCTTCGGACCCGGGCCCATGTTCAAGGCTCCGCCGGTCAGGGAGTAGATGGCGCCGCGAAATCCGCCCACCGGGCGGGGCTTCTGCTCTTTGACGAACAGCCCCGGGGAGCTGATGAAGTCCGGCATAGGAGTGTCGGCGATGACGTCTGCAGTGGTGGGGCGGACCCGGCGGAAGGCCGGGGCCGCTTCGGGGGCCGGGGGCAGGGAAGGTTCGACGCCGGGACTCGCCTGGGTAGCGGCGCCGGACTCCGGAACATCCTGCTGGCCGGTCTCGGGCTGAGGCGTCGCAGGCGGCTTGGCGGGGCGGCGCGTGGGTGCCGGAACGTGCGTGATGGGGCTGGCTGCATCTGCCGCGGCTGCCGCCTCAGCCCATGAGGTACGGCGGGCGGCCGGCTGGCCGGCGTCGGCCGGGCTGGAAGGGTTCGGTGTTACGGCTGGCATGGTTCCTGTCCGGGCATCCGTCAGTTTGCCGTCGGCGCGACGGAGGTCACGGCGTCGGCGTGGCTGCGGCTGCCCTGCATCCTGTGCATTGGCGCGTTCGTTCTTATCCGCCGGATCGGGCATGTCTGTCCCCCCAGGACGTTCGGCAAAAAGTTCTGCGGCACTTTACTGTTCGGTTCAAACAGCAAGTCTAGGTGCTGGCACAGAATCCGGGTGTCAGACGCGCGTCAGGGCGGCGGCCACCACGCTGGCGGTGAGGATCAACAGGATGGCAAGGACGGTGTAGCCCTGCCACTTGGGACGGCCTTTGTGGGGGTTGATGTCGACGTACGGCATGCTAGCGGTGACTACCTCGGGGTGCGGTGGGGCGTGCGGTGACCCGGATGGCGCGGCGCTTCATCCGCAGCATCTGGAGCAGGACAAGAAAGGGGATCAACAGCGTGCCCAGCAGCGCACAGAGCGCCAGGGCATAGTCGGCCAGGGCCATACAAACCTCCATTGGTTAGCAGCATTTCCCCATGTCAGATCAGGCAGGACGCTACCTGTATGTGCCCGGCAATACAAATCACATCAGAGCCATCCTCTGAGTCCCTGCAATTAGCGCGTGAGCGCCAGCATCACCACGCCCGCAGTGACCACGGCCAACGCGCCAAACAGAACATAGGAAATCCGCTGGAACCGGCGCCGTCGAAGCTCCCGTTGTGAGTCGCGTGCGTGCTGTGTGCCCCCGAAATTACCCATGCCGCGACGGTACACGCACAATGTTTCCGGCGGATCAAGTCAAGCTGTATGTGACCTGTGCCTTTGAGGTGTGTCCGCCGTAAACTCAACCATCAGTTCACTGCGGTGCGGGTAACCTACGGCGGAGGTTCCGATGAAAAACTCCAGCAGGGAAAACTCAGCCTCTCACGCCCGCATGATCAGGCCTCGGCCGGGTCTACTGTGGGGCATGGTTGCCGGCGGCCTTCTCTGGATAGTCCACGGCTACTTCCGGTTCGTCATGCCCTACGGGCCCGACGCCGTATGGCGGGAGGATCTCAATTACTCACCGATCATCAGCACTGAACTGTTTCTGCTGTACAACGCACCGGGCGTGCTCGCTCTGCTGCTCAGCGCCTGGACAGCACTTTCGTATCTGCGAGGCCTTCCCCGCACGCGCCCCGGCTTCCAACGTGCAGCGCAAATCCTGGCAACGCTGGCAATTCTCTTTGGTCTGGTCGCTGCGATTGGCGTTGCCGTTCTCTTCGTTCCCCCGACGACCGGCGGCATCAGCTTTGGAGTACCGAGCCTCGGTTTGGCCCTGGCCATGGCAGGGCTTGCTGTCGGCAGCGACGGCAACCGCAAGGGACAATCCCGGCTCCTTGTGTTCACAGGGCTTCTCGGGATGTTCACACTGCCCGTGCAGCCGTTGATGTATGCCTTGGCACTGCTGCCCATGGCAGTCGGGACGGCCGTTTTTGCGGTGTTCGGTGCGGGATGGGTTGCGCTTGCATTCATACTCAGCAGCGAACCTCGCGGTCGAGGACGGGAGGCGAATGTGCCTGCGTCTGAGGGAGCCCCCTAGGTAGAAGAAATGTCGCGCTGCGGAACGGGCAAAGCCGCCACCGTTCCCCACAGGACCATGGCCACGCCCCACATGGGACCGTCCATGGCACCGGCCCGGTCAGGAAAGGCGAGCATGGCCGCACCGATATAGGTGGCGGACAGGCTCGTGGCCACCCGCATCAGCGGGCGGCCTGGAGGCCAGAAGGCCATGGCCAGCGCAGTCAGGCACAGGACTATCCCGACGGAACCCTGCACGGGCCAGTGCTCAATGTCCCAGGTCAGATGGCCGGTGTCCTGGCGAAGCCGGGAAACTTCGAACGCATGCGCGGCGTACAGCGTCCAGAGCGGCAGGCCAGTCGCCGCTATCAGCAGATATTGCCGGCTCAGATCCCAGACAAAAGATAGCGGCGCAGCCTCAGGCCGGACCAGCCAGACGAGCAGGGCCGCCACCGCAGCGAGAAGCAAGGCAACTGGCGTCGGCCCCGCGTCCAGCCCGAGCCCTGTTCCGAGGAGCAGGGCTCCTATGGCGATGGAAAGCAACACCAACCCGGGCCAGGGCTGCCCCGGATTCCGGGCGACGCTGACAAATGATCCGCCGACGACGAAGGTGAACAGGCTGCCCCAGCTCGCCTCGAGCGGCACCGACCATTCATACTGCTGGTCCACCCAGCCAGGCAGCGTCATCAGGTCCGCGAGTCCGAACAATCCGAAGAGGGCCACCGGGACCATCACCCAGGCCACGATTCGGGCGGCCCGGAGGCGCGATGGCAAGTGGATTTTGGTCTTTGCTGCTGCAGCGTCGGCCATGAGAACAGCCTCCCTCATCCATGCCCGGCCGTACGGTAACAGGATGCCGGACAGCTCCATGGTGGCCATGAACGCCACCTTGGTCAATGGGAGGAGGCAGCGCGCAGCGAGTCGGCCGCAGCCCCGCGACGCTAGTGCTGCGGGCGGGTCTCCTGCAGGCGCTTGATGAACCAGCGCGACTGTTCCGGCCCGTACGGGAGGACGGGGATGGCCTTGGTGGCGTCAGAGGGGGTATCGCGGATGGACTGGCGAGCCTGGCGGACGGCGGTGGTCATGGTGTTGGCCATCGTCTTGACGAATTGGTCGCTGCAGGGCTGGCCGTGGCCGGGGATCAGGAATTCGTAGCGGTGGCGCAGCGCGGAGATGTGCCGCAGCGAATCGGCCCATTCCTCCGGGAAGGAGTCTTCGAAGGACGGGTGCGCGCCCTGCTCCACGAGGTCCCCCACGTACAGGGTGGTGGGCGTGCCCACCAGGAGGTCGCCGTCGGTGTGGCCGCGGCCCAGGTAGAAGAGGGTGGCGGTCAGCCCGCCGAGGTCCACCAGCACGGGCTGGTCCTTGACGATGGCGTTCGGCACCACCAGTTCGACGTTCTCGCCTTCGCCAGTGGACATCTCAGGTTCCAGCGTGCCAACGAAGCGGCGCTGCAGATCTCCGCGCTCCTCAATTTCAGCGGCGCAGTTTTCGTGCGCCCAGAACTCGGTGGCACCCTCCTCGGCGAACACGGCGTTGCCGAAGAAGTGGTCGTAGTGGGCGTGGGTGTTGACCACGACGAGCGGCAGTTGGGTCTTCTCCCGCACGGCGGCCAGGATCTCGCGCCCTTGCCGCGGGCCGCAGCCGGTGTCGATCACCATGGCCCGCTCGGATCCAACAATCAGGCCGGTGTTCAGCAGCGAACCTTCGGTGACCAGCACATAGTTGTCCGCGCCGACTTCGAGCCATTCTGACATTGTTTCTCCATACCTCCGGCAAGCAGTTACGTTCGTCTTGGCCTCGATTCTACCCACGGGGCCTTGGAGTTTCCGGGACGCGGAACGGGCTTGGGGTGCCGTCGCAGCCACAGTGCTGATCAGCAATGTTTACCGTGCTGAAACCTGATACTGGGTATCATCTCCCTCATGGGGACTAAACAGCATAAGACTTTCTGCGCCGCGTGCGGCAAGACCACCAACCACGTCACCGTCTATCAGAAAGCCGACGACGGCGGCTCTCTGGTTGCCACTGTCCAGTGCTTTGAGCACTCGGATGTACGCCGCTGACCTAACGGAAACGGCTCCTCATCGCGGCAGGCGCCGCGGATACGACATGATGGTGCTTGCACTTTTCGCGTCAAATTGTGGGGGAAGCCGTGAACAACAACGAGCTGCGCGGATGGCCGCAGGAGCCGGACAACCAACAACCTGCTGGCGGCTCGTCGTACCCGCCCGTTTCGAAGAGCATGCCGGCCTGGGGATGGGTCGCCGCCGGTGCGGGTGCAGGGGCGGTCATCGCCGTGGCCGGCATGATGGTATTCAACGGCCTCTCCGGCGGCAGCAAGGAGCCGGACGCCATTCCGGACCCGGGCATCACCGAAACTGCAGGGCCGGAGGAGTCAATGGAGGTGGATTCGAACCGGGCAAACATTTTCATTTTCGAAAACGCCGACTTCACCAGCCCGCCCGTGTGGTCCGTCAAGGAGCCTGAGGGCTGGCGCGTGGATCAGGTCGATGAGGGCACAGTGAATTACAGCAACGCCAAACTGCAGTGCACGTTCACGGTGCATCAGGGCACGGCCACAGGAGGAACCGCCGACGAGGCAGCCACCGAAGCTGCCTTGGCCGCCGAGATCGACACCGTCAAGAAGTCGGTGGGCAAGCCCGTTGAGGTCATGGATCAGACCGGATCCGTTTACGTCGCCCTCCGCGACGGTACCGGGGACATCGAAATGCGCGAGGCAGAGCTCCAGTTCAAGAACGACTACAACGCGGACGTCACCTACCGTATGGCCGTACGTGCCACCAGCAGCAGCAGCGGCCTGTTGGAACTGTCCCTGGCCTGCCCCACAGGGCTGCAAACCGAAGAGATCCTGTGGTGGGACCTGACCGACCGGGTGACAGTAGTCGACGCGCCCTAAACCAGTGCTTTGAGCACCGATCGTGCGCTGCTGACCTGATGGGCAGTGCTCCCCATCGCGGCATGCTCCGCGGACCCGACATGATGGTGCTTGCACTTTTCGCGTCAAGTATTGGGGGAACCAGTGAACAACAACGAGCAGCCCGGGTGGCCACAGCAACCCGACAACCAGCACCCTGAAAACCGTCCCCTACATCCGCCCGTTCCGCCTGCCCCGGCCCACGGAGGGCAGCCGCCATTCCCTCCCTACGCACCGCAGCAGGACCAGCCGCCGTTCGGCGAGGCCGGCCAGCAGTACGGCCAGCCGGCAATGTTCACGCAGCCACCGCCCAAGACCGGTATGCCCGTCTGGGGCTGGATCGCGGGTGGCGTGGGCGCGGTGGCCGTCATCGCCGTGGCCGGCATAATGGTCTTCAACGGCCTGGCCAGCGGCAGCAAACAGCCCGACGCCATCCCGGACCCGAAACCCAGCGTCAGCGAATCGGCAGACCCGGAAAAGTCAGAGGACGCGGCCGCCTCGGACGAAGCCGGCGGCGCTGTTTACCTTTTTGACGACTCCGATTTCACCAGCGCGCCGGTGTGGTCCATCCGGGATCCGGAAGGCTGGACCAGGGAACCGGTGAAAGATGGCGAGGTTAACTACCGCAACGCCAGCCTTCAGTGCACGTTTACCATCTACCAGGCCGTCCTTCCAGGTACCGGTGGGGACGGAGACGAAGCAGCGACGGCCGCGGCCATGGCCTCCGAGATCGGCGGCGTCAAGCAGGCTGTGGGCAAACCCG
Organism: Pseudarthrobacter sp. CCNWLW217; assembly: GCF_037203985.1. NCBI lineage: Bacteria > Bacillati > Actinomycetota > Actinomycetes > Micrococcales > Micrococcaceae > Pseudarthrobacter > Pseudarthrobacter sp. CCNWLW217. The sequence continues at coordinate 283,137 of NZ_JBBCBT010000003.1, read as the reverse complement.
TCGAGGTCGTGGATGATGCCGGCTCCGTGTACGTCAACCTGCGCGACGGAAGCAAGGAGATTGAACTGCAGGAAGCAGAACTCCGGTTCAAGAACGACAGCAACGCGGATGTGGTCTACCGGATGGCTGTCCGTGCCACCACCAGCAGCGACGGCCTCATGGAACTGGCACTGGCCTGCCCCGGCGCCATGGAGGACGAATGGGCGCTGTGGCAGGACCTGACCGACCGCGTGAGCATGGCGGACGCGGCGTAGCCGAGCTTCAACACACGGTCAGGGAACGCAGGCCTTCGCGGGTTCCGGCGTCGCCTGGCCGTTGCTGCGCCGGATAACCACCTCCAGGCAGGTCTGGGAGTCGGGGCTGGCCGCCACCACTGCCCGGGGCTCCTGTGACGTGGTGTAGTCACCCGTCTGCATGACTGACACTGGCCGCCACATAAACACGTCCCCCTCCACCGGGGCCGGGTTCTCCCAGGTGAACGCCACGTTGGCGCCGTCCCTGCTGCCCGCCAGGTTGGCGGGGGCCGGCACCGCGGAGCCCGGCGCAACCGCGTCCAGCGGTCCGTCCGCCGCAGGCGTCGTCTTGGGCGCACTCGGCGTTCCGGCGCCGTTCACCACCAAGAGCCCGCCCACCGCCGCAGCCACGAGCACTCCTCCGGCCGCCAGCAGCAGCCACCCGGGACGACGCCGGGACTCGGGTTCCGCCGCGGCCTCGGGCTCAGGCGCTGGTTCAGCCGGCCGGAGCTGGGTCTCCTCCATCGGCAGTGGCGTGAACGGGGCCGGGCGTTCCCAGGCTGTCCGCGCCCCCGACACAGAGGATTCGGAGGCGGCGGGCGGTGCCGAAGCCCTGATCACTGTGGCGTCGGGGGCAGGCCTGGGAATAGTGGGCTTTTGCGCCCACGTGGCCACAGAGGCCCGGACGGCGGTGGGCGCATCCGAAGTGTTGGCGCGCGGGTCGATGGACACCACCCCGCGGATCCGGGTCGCGTCCTCGCCGCCGTCGTTGGGGTCCTCGGCGTCATGGCCGTCGTCGAGCACTTCAAAGCTGGTGACCGCGAGGCTCAGCTCCACCTGGACACGCTGCAGCGCCAGCGCAAACGAGTGGGCCGAGGGATAGCGTGAGCCGGGCTGCTTGGCCATGGCCGTAGCGAGGACCTGCTGCAGTGACTGCGGAACGTCGATGCGGCCCAGGCCGGGCAGCGGCATGGACGCGATCCGGGACATCAGCTCCCGCGGCGAATTGTTGCCCCCAGGAATGGCGAAGGGCGAGTGTCCGGCCAGCAGTGTGTAGACGGTGGCGCCGAGGGCCCACACGTCCACCATCACGCCGTTGGCCTCGGAGTTTCGGAGTGATTCCGGCGGCGACCAGGGGATGGACATCCCGCCGTCGTCGTCTCCGGCAGAGTCCGTGGTTCCGGAAATCCCGAAGTCGGTCAGCGCCGGGCGGTTGTAGTCCGTCACCAGGATATTGGCCGGTTTGATGTCCCGGTGCGCAATGCCTGCACGGTGTGCGGTTTCGACGGCGGATGCCACCTGGATGCCGATGGCAAGGGCATCGTCCACGCTGAACCGCTGCCGCCGGAGCCGCGCGTCCAGATTGGGCTTGGAGCAGTATTCCATGGCCAGGTAGGAGTGGCCGGAGGCGGTGACGTTGGCCTCGTAGATGGTCACGATGAACGGGTGCGTGGAAAGCTGCGCCATGAGGTTCGCCTCGGACTCGAAGCGGCGGCGGGCCCCGTCCGTCTTCAGGTCCGAGAGCAGCACCTTGACCGCCACCTTGCGGCGGGGCCTGTCCTGTTCGTAGAGGTAGACGTCTGCGAAGCCGCCCGATCCGAGGGGCTGTACGTACTGGTAACCGTCGATGGCCGGCGGTGCAGCGGTTCCACGTTTTGCGCTCATGTCAGTTCTTCCTCGTGAGTCGGGTCAAGGGGTTCAACCGGATCAGGCCGCCCCACACCGTAGCGGCCAGCGAAGCCGCGGAGCGCCGGGCCAGCGGCAAGACTCCGTCTGCAGCCAGGGAGCGCAGCGAGAACCTGGCGCGCTGTCGCCGCCAGAACCCCACGGAGCCGGTCAACTGGTTCAGCGAGGACTCGACATCCGCCCAGTACGCCCGGATGTCATCGTCGCTGGGGTTCCCGGCCGCGAAGACGGCCTCATCCGCCCGGTGTGCCAGGGCCACGGTGGTGGTGCCGCTGGTAGGGAAAGCCTCCGCGAGGTTGGCGGCGTTCTCCCGCCGGGTGGCGCCTGCCGGGATGGTGGTACCCAGATCGGTGGCGGCGCTCATGACTTCACTCCAGCCACCGCTGAAACGGTCCGTCGGCGAGCCACTGGTGGCCCGGCGCTTGCGCCGGCGCAGCTTCAGCCAGGCAATGAGCACCAGCGGCAGCAGCAGGACGGCCACCGGAACCAGGCCGATGCCTATCGCCATCAGGATGGGTCCCAGCACACCCCAGAAGCTCTGCTGGTTCTGTTCGGCATCCTGGGCGTCCGGAGCAGAATCCGGCGGAAGCTCAGCCGGGGTCTGCGGTGGGGGCGGCGGCTGCAGGACCTGCGGCTGGGGCTTGGACTTGGGCTGCGGATCCGGAGGGATGGGCACGTTGTCCTCGGACGGCGTCGGGTTAAACGGGACCCAGCCGGCACCGGCAAAGGCCACCTCAACCCACGCGTGCACGTCGTTGCCGGTCAGCTCCACGGTCCCGGATTCCTGGGGTTTCTTGGGGTCAGGATAGAAACCCATCACCACGCGCGCAGGAATGCCCAGCTCGCGGGCCATCAGGGCCATGGCCACCGCGTACTGTTCGTCATCGCCCACCATCTGCTTGGCGCCCAGCAGGGACGTGATCCGCGCTGCGCCGTGGCCGGACATGCTCCTGGCTTCGCCATCCAGCCCGTTGCTGAAGGCGCCCTGCTTGGACAGCGCCGCTTCCAGCTTGCGGACCCGTTCGATGGGCAGTGACGAGTCACCCACAAACTCGTTGGCCTTGGCCGCCACGATCTGCGGCACGCTTTCCGCGGGCGGGAGCTGCACCGCTGCGAAGTCCGATTGTGCCAGCTCCGCGTCCGTCGGCAGGGACGGGTAGGCCGCACTGAGGCTGTACGTATCGCCGGCCTGGAGCCGGGCGGTGGCGATGGCCGTGTCCGTTGAAGCGTTGAAGAACAGCGAACCGTCCAACACGGACGCCCGCGGGCCGCCGAAGTCGACGCCCCGCAGGCTTCCGGTGGACGGCAGCCAGACCCCCTTGTACGCATCCACCGTCACCGCGACATCTGCGGTCGCCGCCGGTTCGGCAGCAGGGGCAGCGGAGGTGCCCGAAGCCCTCATCGCTGCGGTGTTGCTGATCGGTGAGAAGTTGCTGGAGCCGCTGCCGTAGACGTCGAACACCACGCCGTCGTAAGAGTCCAGCGTGGCCAGCCGGATCCTGGCCCCGGCCGGAAGGCCGGTGACGGCAAGCAGCTTGCTGTCCTTCTGGTTCTTGACGTAGTCCCGGAAGCTGGCCAGGGGGCTGGCGTAGTCCCGCAGGTCCAGGGGCGGGACCACCACGTCGCGCAGGATCTGCCGGCTTGCCCCTGCGGTGAGCGCCGGGGAAGCGGCCACTGCCACTCCGCCGGCCAGGGCCAGAACAAGGGCAGCGAAAGCGATCCGCCGCCAGCGCGCTGCGGGATGACCCGCCGTCGAGCCCTGCCCGGAAATCACCGCTGCCGGGGCCGCAGCAGCCCGGCGGCGGTACGCCAGCCAGGCTACAGCCGCGGCCACAAAGACGGCGCCGCGGAGTGCTGCCTGGGATGTCTCGTGGGTTCCCATGGCGGTGGCCAGCAGGAGCAGGCCGGCGGCGGGCAAGACTGCCCAGGCCGGGCTCTTCAGGCGCCAGGCCATGGTTCCGGCGAGGAGGGCTGCCACGTAGGCGCCGAGGAACGGGACCACCAGCATTCCGTTTCCGGTGCCCACCGGGGCGGCGCTGGTGAGGAGCTGCTTCCAGCTCAGCACCACGCCGGCGACGACGGTCCGCAGCGAGTCGAGCGACGGCACCACCCCGGCGATGGCCTGGTCCGGGGCGGCAAGGGCGCTGCCGAACACCACATAGACAAGGACAGCCGTGGCCATGGTCAGCAGGACACCCAGTTTGTGCCGTGCCGCGAAGTAGGCCAGTCCCAGGCCGAGCGCAATGCCGCCGCACCCTGCAAGGACGAAGCGCCAGTCCCCCGCGAACGTCGAGTAGAAGCCGAGAATTCCTGCGGCCAACAGCGCTGCCAGGGCAGCGACGTCGGGCCAGAGATGAGTGAAGGAGCGCACTTCCCGCGCTGCTGCCCGGCTCATGCCGCGGCCTTGACCAGCAGGCGGGGCAGTTCGGTAAGTTCGCCGAGCGTCAGGACCGTGAGGTCCCCGATGGCCCGGCGGTCCAGCGGTGCGCCGGCCTGGCATCGGATGGCCAGGCAGCGGACGCCCGGAGGGGCCGACGCCGCCGCGGTCCTGAGCTGCGCGGGTGTGACGGCTGTGCCAACCACCAAGAACATGATGGACGCGTTGGGGACGGCGTCACCGGTGAGCCTGGCGACGTCGGTTGCCGTTACCCGGGACTCCTCCCCCGCCAGCCGGGTCATGCCGTCCAGCAGGACGCGGGCTGTGTCGGTGCGGAGCCGGCCGTCCTGGGTCAGGACGCTGACTTCGCGCTGCTCGCGGATGGCCTGCTTGCCGATGGACGCCGCGGCGGAGATGGCCAGTTCCAGGTCTTCGTCGGCGGCGTATTCGGCCAGGTTGGTGGAAAGGGCCATGGCCAGGTGCGAGCGCCGGGTCTCTTCGAACTGGCGGACCATGAGCTTGCCGGTCCGGGCCGTGGTCTTCCAGTGGATGTGACGACGGTCGTCACCCGCGACGTAGTCCCGCAGGGCGTGAAAGGACACGTCGGCGCTGGACAGGTCCTTGGTGGGCAGTCCCTCAAGGTCGCGGATGAGGCCCTCGGCGGATCCGGCCAGGGATACGGTGCGGGGATGGACGTACAGGTCCACGGCGTCCGTGAGGACCACCTGGCGGCTCAGCAGCCGGAGCGGGTCTGCCCGCACGGACCGGACCGGCCCCACCTTGATGACGGAGCGGACGGCGGTGGGAATGGTGAACAGGTCCTCGTGCACGTCATCGGCCCCGAGCCGCGGGACGGCGAAGAAGGCGGTGCCCGCACCCACCGGGAGCTCGATTGACGCCGGCAGCAGCGGGCGGTCCGAGGTGTTGGACACGGTGAGGCTGCCCACGGCCAGGTCCCCCACTTCCACCCGGGTCTTCGCGAGGTCCATTTCCACCCCGTAGGAGGTCCGGCCGATAACGAACCCCGCGGCGGCCAGCAGCAGCGCCAAAGCTGCGGCCGCGGCGGTGATGGTCTCCTCCCAGCCGAGGAGCGCGCCGATGATCCAGAACCCCAGGCCAGCCGCGAGGACCTGCCAGCCCAGGGCGGTGACCACTTCAAGGGCAGCAGGCCGGGCGGGCAGCAGCGTCCGGGCTCGTCCGACGACGGCGGGAGGGGTTGTGGGCATGGGGGTCATCTTTCAGACGGGCCGGGAAAGGGCGGGCCGGGCGAGTTCTAGGCGGTGGCGCGCTGCTGGGGGGCTGCGACGTCGGACAGGACCCGGGCCAGGACCGCCTCGGGCGTGGCCCCGGAGAACTCAGCCTCAGGATCCATCACGAACCGGTGGGTCCACACCACGGCAGCGAGTTCCTTGACATCGTCGGGCAGCACGAAGTTCCGCCCCTGTCCCGCAGCCCACACCTTGGCGGCACGGACCATCGCGATCGCTCCCCGGACGGAGACACCCAGCCGGGACTCGGGCGCGTTGCGCGTCTCCTCGCAGAGCCGGGAAATGTATTCGAGCACGGCAGTGTCCACGTGCACCGTCGCGGCCAGGTCAGCCATGTCCGCCACGGCCTGGGTGGTGATCACCGCGGAGAGCTCCTTGGAGCGGTCCTTCAGGTTCGTGCCGCCCAGCAGCCTGACCGTGGAGGCGTGGTCCGGATAGCCGATCGAGGTCTTGATCAGGAAGCGGTCCAGCTGCGCCTCAGGCAGCCGGTAGGTACCCGCCTGCTCGATCGGGTTCTGCGTGGCCATCACCATAAACGGCCGTCCCGCCTCATAGGTGACGCCGTCCACGGTGACCCTGGATTCCTCCATGACCTCCAGCAGCGCCGACTGCGTCTTCGGCGAGGCACGGTTGATCTCATCGGCCAGGACGATGTTGTTGAAGATCGGCCCCTTGTGGAACTCGAACTTCTGCGTCTTCTGGTCATAGATGGTCACACCCGTCACGTCCGACGGCAGCAGGTCAGGAGTGAACTGGATGCGGTTATTGGAACCCTGCACGGTGGCCGCCATGGCCCGCGCCAGCATGGTCTTGCCCGTCCCCGGAGCATCCTCAAACAGCACGTGCCCTTCCGCCAGCATCGCCGTGAAGGTCAGCCGGATGACATGTTCCTTGCCCAGCACCGCCTGCCCCACATTGGCAACGAGCTTCTCGAAGGTGCCTGCAAACCATTCGGCCTGCTCAGTGGTCATGGTCATGGAGTAAGTCCTTTTCGACGTCGGTTCTTTGCAGGAAAATTCTTTGAAGGGAGATGGCTCACTTGGTCCGCAGCTCGTTGGTCCAATAGCCCGAGACCAGGTCAAGTGAGAAGTAGTTCCTGCCCGGGTTGGGGTTCGTAATACCACCGGGGCAACGCACAGTGAAGCTGCCGGTGCCGCTGGACGGCCAGGTGTACTCCCCGTTACCGAGGTTCTCGCCGTGCGTGTTGCCGGCCCAACCACCGCGGTGCGGATCGGAGCCGCCCACGTTGGTGGCACCCCAGCAGTGGATTACTGACGGCCGCCAGGAACCGAAGTTGGCCACGTGGAGGGTCACGGTCCGGCCATTCACGTCGGGGTTGGAGATGGAGTACGTCGGCGAAGGCCTGTTCGCCGTCCGACCGGAGGCCCTGGGCGCAGCCGTGGTCTGGTCAAGGCTGTCCACAGTGACCACGTCCAGCCACACGTCCTGCTCGTAGTCGTTGCCCACGGGGATCTGCCCGCCGCCCGCAGGCATTGTGCCGTTCCGGCCGTCCGAGGCGGTGTAACGAAGCCCCGTCACCGGACGGCCGTTGGGTGGAACGGATCCCACGTTGAAGACCACCTGCTGGCCGTTCTGCGAGGCACTGACGCTGGCGGCGAAGGGCCTGCCGTAGGGTGCCACCTGGTTGGAATTGGTGACCGGCCCCTCGTACGTGGCGCCGTCGAGGCTGTTCACCGCCCGCACGCCGATCGTGTAGTTGCCGTTGTTGGGCACACCGTTGCGCACCACCTTGTCAGCGGCGAGGGCGATAAACGCCCCGCCGTTGACCTGGTACTGGTAGCTCGGCGTGGCCCCGTTCCCGGCCGCCGGCTGGAAGGCTAGCTGCACCGCGTTGTCCAAAGGATCCGCCTGGACGGCCGGCACCGCCCCCGGAGCGCCGAAGGCACGCTTGGGGTCCGAGGCCGGGCTGGCCGCGGAGTCCCCTGCCTTGTTCCTGGCCACCACCGAGAAGGTGTAGTCGGTGGCGGAGTTGCCCACCGTCATGGGCACGCTCAGCTGGCTGCCGGAGACGGTGCTGCTGGCAACGGCGGCGCCGCCCTGCTGGGCCGTCACCGTGTACGTGTCAATGGCGGCACCGTTCTCGGGTGCTGCCGCCCAGCTGACGGTCATGATGGATTCGGACCCGCCGGACGTTGACCGTGTGGTGCTGGGCTTGCCCGGCGCTCCGGGAAGGCCTGCCGGGATTTCGCTGGGCGAGTACGCGCTCCAGTCGGACGGTTCGGGCGCCTTGTTCGATGCCTGGACCCTCACCTGGTACGGGGTGCCATTGGCCAGTCCGGTCCACTGGAACGACGTGCCGGCCACGTTGCTGGTCCGCACGTTGCCGCCGGGCGGTGCCGGGGAGATCTCCAGGTTGTAGCTCTCCACGGGCGAGCCCGGGCTGTTGGGCACGGCCCAGGTGACGCTGAGCTCTTTGTCCCCGAAGACCAGGGTGGGCGGCGCCGGGGCGTCCGGCTTGGCGTCCGGGCGTGCCGGGGCGGAGGCGGGTGACGCCGCGGAGTCCCCCACCTCGTTCGTGGCCACCACGGTGAAGGTGTACTCCACGTTGTTGGTCAGGCCGTTGAGGGTGCACGTGGTGGCGGGGCACTGCTGGGAGAAGCCGCTGCTGCCGGTCACCTTGTAGCCGGTGATGGCGGCACCGTTGTTCGCTGGCGGGGCCCAGTTCAACACCACGGTCCGATCGCGCACTTCGCTGACCGTCGGGGTGGTGGGGGCGTCCGGCTTGTCCCTGACCGTGAGCCGGACGCGGCCGTCCACTTCGCGTTCAGTGTCCGTGGTCTTGTCCTGGACCCGGTACCGGACCACCAGGGTGCCCACGAAGTTCTCCGCCGGCGTCACAGTGACGGCGTCGCCCTCCACCGTGGCCGTGCCGGTCCCGGTTTCCACGATGGCGCTGAGGACCTTCAGCGGTGAGTCCGGGAACGGGTTGCTGTCGTTCTCGAGGACGCTGACGCGCTCGGGCTGGCCCGCCCGGGCGTTGGCCACTACGTCGTCGTTCACGCCGGCGAGCGGCCGCTTGGAGGCCACTACCTGGACGGTGACTGTACTGCCTACGGGGGCGCTGCGGCCGTCGGTGACCGTCACCCCAACGGGGAGGGTGGCACCCTTGGGGGCGCCGCCGTCGGCCGTGGCTTTCAGCGTGCCGCCGTCCAGGGTGACCTTGATCCCGGAAGGAACAGCTCCGGAGAGGGCGAACGCCAGTTTGTCCCGGTCCGCCTCGTCCACGTCTGTGGCCACCTGGCGCAGGTCCAGGGCGGCTTCCTCCCCCACGGCCGTCTCGAGGCTGCTGCCGGGGAAAACGGGCGGGTGGTTGCGGGCGGGGTCCGGAAGCACGCGGATGCTGACGGTCAGCACGGCCATCCGTCCGTCCGGATCGTCAACGCTGGCACCGTCCGTCACTTCGAAGGTCACGGCTGCGGGTCCCGAGTAGTCATCGGCCGAGGTGAATACCATGGTTGTGGCGTCCTTCACCAGCGGCGCTCCGTTGGACGCCACAGCCTGGACTTTGGTGTCCTGGGTGATGCGTGCGGCCTTGCCGGCCCGCACCACCACGAGCTCCGCCAGGTTCAGGGTCAGCTGCTGTCCGCTGACCACCTCCAGCGGCGCGCTGTTCTTCAGGGCGGGGCTCTGGTCCTTCAGCCCGGGGAGCATGATGAATGCGGTGGAGGACAGGTTGTCCACGTCGGTGACCGTGTACGGGATCAGCTGCGGGCCGTCAGTCAGCGTGACGCTGACCGTCCCGCTGCCGGAAACGCGGGCGGTGGGTGCCGACTGCGGGAAGCTGATGGCCAGTTCGCTGGCCACGCCGTCGGCGTCTTCGTCGTTCTTGAGGACGGGCACGTCCACGGCGGTCTTGCCGAGGGTTTCGGCGAACGTCACCCTGTCATCCCGGGCAACGGGCGGCAGCTGGGGCGCGTCACTGCGGACCACCACTTTGAGGGTCCCGACGGCGGTGCCTCCGCGGCCGTCCGTCACGCCGTAGTAGACAATCACCGTGCCGGGGGCTGAGGGTGCGGTCAGCTGGACGCGGCCGTCCTTCACTTCGGCGGCCAGTTCTGCGGCGGCTTCGAGGCCGTCGCCGGTGAGGCTGACGGTGTCGCCGTCGGGGTCGGAGTCGTTGGAGAGCACGTCGGCGGCAACGTGGCGGCCGGGCAGCACGGTGATGGTGTCCTCCACGGCCACCGGGGTCTGGTTGCTGCCGGGGGCGGGGGCGATGCCCACCACCACGGACGCGGTGGAACGGGCCCCGAAGCCGTCCTCCACCACGTAGGAGAACAGGTCCTGGCCGGAGGCGTTCTGGGAGGCCGTGTACTCGATGTAGGTGGCCCCCACTGTTGCGGTGCCCTTGCCGGGCGCCTGTTCCAGGCCGATCAGGCTGACGGAGTCGCCGTCGGGGTCGATGCCGTCCAGCGGGATGCTGATGCGTGAGGTCTTGCCGGCGATGACCCGTGCGGTGACCTTCTGCGGCAGCGGGCGGGAGTTCTGTTCAGCGCCGCCGCCGCGGATGTGGATGGTCACCTGGGCGGAGTCCTCCTGTCCGTCAGGGCCGGTCACGGCGTAGATTGCGTGCACTGTGGCGGCGGTGGGCCCGGCCTTGAACCGCAGCACGTCGCCGGAGACGGCCAGGAGTCCCTTGCCGGGGTCCACGTCCTGGATGAGGACGGGGTTGAGCTGCAGCTTGGCGCCGTTAGGGTGGCTGTCGTTGGCCAGGACGCTGATGGTCGCGACGTCGTTGGCGCGGACGGTGATCTCATCCGCCACGGCCACCGGGGGCAGCAGCTTGCTGGGGGCCGGAACCGGGACAACCGTCACTTCGCCGGTGGCGCTGGCCACGCCGTTGGACGCGGTGTAGGTGAAGCTCGTGGGGGCCGTGAGGCCGCGGATATCCGTGATGCGCAGGATGTGGTGGTCCAGCACGGCCACGCCGATAGCGGAGTTCTTGGGCTGGCTGACGGACTGGATCACCAGGACACCGCCGGCCGGGTCCGAGTCGTTGCCCAGTGCGTCGATGAGGACTTCGCCGCCCACGGGCAGCAGGGCCAGGTCAGCGACCGCCACCGGGGGCTCGGCGGTGCCGCCGGCCGGGCTGATCTCGATCCGGATCAGGCCCTCGGAGCTTTCCGGCCCGTTGGTGACCAGGTACGTGAGGTAGTACGTGCCGGGATTCGGGGCGCGGAAGCGGAAGGTGCCGGACTGGTAGTCCGCGGTGACGGTGAGGTCCGGCGGTGTGTCCACGCGGGTGAGGCGCAGCGTGCCGCCGGTGGGGTCAACGTCGTTGCCCAGCGGGGACACCACCAGGTCCTGCCCGGCGATCCCGGCCGCGTGGTCCGCGTTGGCCTTGGGCGGGAGGCTGCCCTTGGCGCGGACGTCCACGATGAGCTTGCCTTCGGTCTGCAGCTGGCCGTCGGAGACCACCAGCTGCACTTCCTTGCGGCCCAGGCTGGTGCCGACGTCCTGGAAGGTGAGCTGGCCATCCGGGCGGATCCGGACCTGGTCCCCTTCGCTGGACGTGCTGGCTGCCATCAGGAGGAGGTCGTCGCCGTCGGGATCTGTCCAGTCGGTGAGGACGTTCTGGCTGATGCTCTTGCCCTGCTCCAGCAGGATGGTGGGGACGCGCTTCTGGGCGGGTCCATGGTTGGTGGACCGGTCCTTGACGGTGAGGGTGACCTTCGCGGTGGCGGTTCCGCCGCGGCCGTCGTTGGCCTGGTACTGGAACGACGCCGTTCCGCTGGCGTCAGCGGGGACGGTCACCTGCATGCCGGTGCCGTTGTAGACGTTCTGCAGGGTTCCGACGGCGGGCGCCTCGCCCTGGAGGCGGGCGGTAAGGACGTCGCCGTCGGGGTCGGAGTCGTTGTCCAGCAGCGGCAGCAGGGTGGTGCGGCCGGGCCGGACGCCGAACTGGTCATCCACGGCGGCCGGGGGCCGGTTTTCCTTGGTGCGGTCCGGCAGCGTGTTGACGGGGTTGTTGTCCGCGGCGTCCTCGTCCTGATCATCGGATTTGTCCGGCGGCGGAATGACGTCGTCCCAGTTGGAGACCAGGCGCATGTTTTCGGTGACCAGCCAGACGTCGCCGGAGTAGATGTCGTTCAGGACCACCACGTTGCGGTTGACGCGGAAGACGAAGTCGGCCCGGGACCCGGTGGTGGGGATGTCCTGGCGGGTGTTGTCGTTGGGGTTGTCGCAGTCGCGGAGGTATTTGCCCGAGCCGGCCCAGGCCGCGTAGAGGCAGGAGCCGAGGCGTACGGGGGCGGCAGCGTTTCCGGCGCCACCAAGGTCTGTGACAGTGGCGGCCGAGCCGTCCAGCGGCTGCTTGATCAGTGCCTTGGACGTGGCGATGGACACGGAGGACGCAGCGGGGCCGCTCTGCTGGAGCTTGGCTCCGGCGGGGTCCGGCAGGGCCACCTTCTTGCCGCCTGGCAGGAACAGCGATCCGGTGGCCGGATCCAGCACCACAGGCTTGTCCCCCACGGCGGTGATCTGGGCGTTTTCGATGTTGCGGAGGGGCTCGACCGGCGCCGACTCTTGGGAGGCGACCGTGCCGGCGGAATCCAGTTTGAGGGTGGTCAGTTCCCCCTTGGCGGGGTTGGCTGCGTACACAACGTCATCCGTGCCTACCGTGGCCACAACGCCTTTCGCATCAGTAAGGGCGGGCTCGGCGGAGGCGGCATTGAACGAGCCCAGGGCGCTGCTGCTGGTGACCCACAGGGTGCCTTTGTCCTGGCTGGCCAGGGCAACGGACTTCTGGCCGAAGCTCACAGCCGCCGGGGAGGGCACCGCCGTGGCCTGGCCCAGGACCACGTCCGTGACGCTGACCGGGCTGAGCGAGGATTTGCTCCGGTCCGAGAGGAAGACGGTGCCGGCGTTCTGCAGCACGTCGAAGTCCGGGCTGGCGGCCAAGAGGCCGCCATCCAGGAGTTTCGACTGGTAGTTCAGATGGCCCACCAAGTTCTTGCTGGTGTTGGTGACCCAGACGCCGCCGTCATTCAGGTCCACCTGCGTGACCGTGAATCCGGGATAAATGACGGCTGCCGCGGCGACGACTGCCAGTGATGAAAACGTGGCTGCCGAGGCAAGGACACGCCTTTTTCGTTCCACCCAAGAACGACCCCCCATTTGGGTCCCCCATCTCATAAGTAGCTGAATGCTATAGGGAGATGGAATTCACAACCTAGCGGTGGGGGAAAAATTCATCCAAGGCTTGTAATAAATGGTCCAACTACTGATGTTTCCGCGCCATCGCTGGGAGCCAAGCTGCGACGAATCGGCGGTTGGAACATTCACTAATCCGGCTCGCAATAACTTAACAAATGCATGACATATCTTGTCACACGCAAACAACTGCGATAACTTCTTTGACCGCTGCCGAATACATATAACTATTTATGTTCTGTTACTTTTGTGGAGCGATGAGTGACGCTCGCGATCCGAACACGGCGCTGCTCAGCTTGAATCGGTATTTCGACCCATCCCACAGGACAGCCTCGCATCAGGGGGTGCTTATCAGGCACTGCCAGAAACATCGGTGACGCTTGCTTGGGCGCATTTCGCGTTGAGGGAACCGACGGCGGCGATGACGGCGTCAGCAAGAAGCGAGCCTGAGTCCAACGTCGACAACAGCTTCCCCTATTTCTCACAGGCCGGGCATCCAAGGGCAGTCAAGCCCGCGGAATCCGGAGACCGTCCTCCGTGGCCAACTTCACTGCGTTAAGTATGCACTTACGGCCACAGGGTCACCCACGACCAGTTGGGGTTGTTCTCGGGACAGCATGACGGCGGTTGTGCGAGTACCATATTCCACCGAAGTGAGCACTAAAAAGGATTTCAGAGATGTAAAGCGAGTATGCCTGGGCCGCCCACCAGTACGAGCCAGTGTCAAACAAAGGTAGAGAGTACGGTGGCTTAGGCAGGAAGTAAATCTTAGCGTTTGTGCATGCTGAACTATCAGAACACCTTCTGCCTCTATCCACCCGTAGACGCACACGACTTCGTCATGCAGCCACGAGAGAGCCTCTCAAAGTCATGAAAAGCCGCCGGGGCGCTGTTCGGTCAGTTCGGGAATCCCTTATCTCCGAAACTTCCAGTGCAAATGATGCCCTGAATCGACGCCATGCAATAAAGCTGGGCAGCATTGCGTCAGCGACCACCGGCGTCTCGCTTTTTTTGGGTACTAACCCAACATCAGCTGCTGCGGAACCTCTGCCGACGATCGAATCTGAGGCTCTTGAGGCCGCATTTGCGGCTCTAATTTACGATTCGTCAACGGGCAGCGGTGCCACAGCCGAGGACAGGCTAAAGTCGATTATCAACAAGGCTGTAACCGAAAAGAAGGAAATACGCGTTCGGATCACTGAGAAGATAGTATTAACAACCACGCTTGTGATTGATGTTGGTTACATATCAATAGATAATCTTTCCGGAGCCATTGACGCCACACAGGTCGGCGGAAGGGCCGCAGTTACTGTTCTCAACAGCCGTAGCTTTTCCGAGGAATTAGCCGGCGGTATTGCCAATAATCGCCGCTCGATCAGGGGTCTATCGCTGTCAGGACCTGGCAGGTCAGCCCTTGGGAGCATCGGCATTTTGTTTGACTCAGCAGTCGGTAACAATCGTGGCATTGCCTTCTACGACATCGAAATAAAAAACTTTGAGACTGGGATCTCTTTTCGAAACAATTCGTATCTACTTTCGTTCTTCAACTATCACATCCATAATTATGACGTTGGCATTCACATGCCAGCGAAATGCAAGAATTATGGCGAGAACCTGCGCTTCTTCGGTGGCGGAATAGGGACGGGACGAAGAGCAATTTGGAATCAGAACTCAAGCGGAAATTTTCATTTGTTCTCTCCTTCGATCGACTTCGCAACCGAGGTAGCTGTCGCCGATGCAGGTGGCATCCTGCTCACACAACCACATATCGAACTAAACTCAACCGAAAGCAGAGTGGTCGGGCCGGTTATCACCACAGGTTCGAATCGGGGTCGTGTAGTGATAAACGGTGGTCTTCTCATGTTCCATCAGGAACCGGCAGTGGACTTTCTTTTCAGCACAAGCAACACGTTTTGGGGCGGGGGGGTCTACCTGTCGAATGTTGAACTCTTCAAGGCCCAAACCCAAACGGGCTTTCTATGTGGTGGCACGGGGAATCTGGTAACCAGAGACTTGGTTTACTATGATGGGAACGGTTCAGGCGCGGGAGGGGGAAGCATTCTCACCTCCAAAGCAAAGAATAGGCTTATAGACGGAAATTTCAATCTTCCGTCGATTGTAGATGCCTACCTCACTAGGCCAGAGGCTACCACCCGAACATCGTCGCCCGCTGCGGAGCTGACGATCGGTACCGGCTACCTACACATTTCAAAGAAAACAACCGGCTTCGCCGAGTTTGTCCTAGACGTTCCCATCCGCGAGCCAGGACGAGAATACGCAGCATCGTTTACCATCTCAGAAATCCTGGGGCTTAAAGGAAATTTGTTCGTCAATGAACAGTTCGTGGCTCTAGGCGATAGGGATTCCCGCAATATTCCATCGGTCATGCGCTTCACGGAACGCCCGGCAAGCACATACAACCTTTCATCTGCCGAACTTCCCTTATCCAAGGCGTACGGTTCCGGGTCTTGGAATAGAGTCGCCCCTGGGTGGGCGACTCATTTTAGGATAAAGTTCAACATAAGTTCAGTGGGGTTGGGCAGCCTCAAAGTATCAGAAGTAATCATTACAGACCGCTAGAACCTCACACTTCCATGAGTTGTCGCAGAAAAGTTAGCCCTCAATCAGCCCGTGGTCTAGCAGCGACTTAATAGCTTTCGCGGGAACGCCGGCATAAAGCATATTGGGCTGACAATCGCTAACGACGATAGACCCTGCCGCAATGATTGATCCCGCACCAATGGTCACACCGGGTAGAATCACAGCACGCGCCCCAACCCAAACCCCATCGCCGATGTGAATAGGGGCCGAAAACGAGACACCCGCTCGCCGCTTTGCGTTGCCAACGTCATGACTGCTAGTGATGAACGATACGTCCATAGCAATATCGACATTTCGGCCAATGACAATTCCTCCGGCTGTATTGAAAATGCAGCGGTAGTTCACAAATGTCCCCTCGCCGATACTTATATTTCGGCTGCCGAACCATACATTGGGGCATATTCTCGAACGACTCACGTTCATGCCAATTGTCCGGTAGAACTTCCACCGGAGCGGTATTGGGATTAGAACGGAGCTCAGAACATGATTGAGAAGTATGTCTCGGCCAAGAGTAGGCCATAGTTTCTTTAGGATCCCCACCTCTCCATCATAGGGGCCTACCGGTCACGGTCGTTGTACATCGGCTGCTTCGAGGCTCGAACTCAAAGCTCCGCCAGCATTGATCCGGGACTCTCGAGGGCATCCGCCACAAATCGCAAGAACCCGGCAGCAGTGCCACCGTCACACACACGGTGATCAAACGTCAACGTCAGCTCTGTGACTTTCCGAACCGCCAACCCACCGCTAATAACCCAAGGCTTGTCCATGATTCTTCCCACCCCAAGAATGCCCACCTCGGGATGGTTGATGATGGCCGCGGACCCGTCGACTCCGAACACGCCATAATTGTTCAGCGTGAAGGTGCCGCTTCCGAGTTCGTTCGGAGTGGCCTTGCCTTCGCGGACTACGCCTGTGAGCCGGCGGATCTCTGCGTCCAGGTCACGTGCTGTCAGCTTTTCTGCCGCCCGGATCGACGGCACCATTAGTCCGCGTTCCGTCTGCGCGGCAAAGCCCAGATTGATCCCATCGAAGGCAATGATCTCTTGAGACCCGTCTGCAGCCGTTTCGATGCGTGAGTTCAGCTCCGGATACTTCTTCAAGCCAGCCGTGACGAAGCGGGCGATGAAGGCCAAAAGGCCAGGGGCACCTGCCCCGCCCTTCTTGAGCCCAGCGCGAAGCTCCACAAGGGCGGTCGCATCAACATCCACCCACACAGTAGCTTCCGGGATCTCCGACCGGCTGCGCGTCATGTTCGCGGCTACCGCCTTGCGTACTCCCCTGACCGGCGTCCGGGAAGAAATGCCCAATCCGGTCCGGACGTCCTGGGCGTCGGAAGGTTCCGGTGCAGCCTCCTCTAGTGAAGGTTTCGATGGCACCGGCTCTTCCGTCCGGATGGCAGCTTCAACATCCTTGCGCATAATCAGTCCGCTGTCCCCCGAGCCCTGGAGCTCGCCGAGATCAACACCGTGCTCGCGGGCCATGCGCCGGACCAGCGGGGAAATCACCGCCCCGAGTTTGCCCGGAACGCGGGTCCGCAGTAGGGACAGGTCCTCGGGAGGACTGATTTCGGCAGGCTCAGTCACCGCGACCGGTGCCTTCCGGGGACGCGTCCGCCGCGCAACGCCATGCCCGCCCGGCGTGCCATACCCGATCAGCACATTTCCGGACCCGGCCTTCTCCTCCTCGCGGTAGGCCTCTGCCTCCGCGTGCACCGGTTCAGTGACCTCGACAGCGGCGGCGTCCCCAAGTTCGGTTTCGATAGGTTTCACCACCGGCCCTGCTGGAGTGTCACCAGGCTCCCCCACCGGAGCCGCGCCGATAGGCGTAACCGAAATCAGCGGTTTACCGACATCCAGCGTCTGCCCTGGTTCCCCGTGGAGTTGGGCGACGGTGCCGGCGTACGGAGAAGGAACCTCCACCATCGACTTTGCTGTCTCTACCTCGGCGATTGGCTGGTCCACGCGGATCTCGTCCCCTACCGAAACGAGCCAATTAACCAGTTCGGCTTCGGTCAGACCTTCGCCCAGGTCCGGAAGCAGGAATACTTTCGTTTCACTCATAGTCAGTTCTCCCATTGGAGGTCATCGACGGCGTCGAGGATGCGGTCCACGCCGGGCAGGTAATACTTCTCAAGCTTCGGTGCCGGATAGGGAATGTCGAATCCGGTGACGCGGCGGATGGGGGCTGCCAGGTGGTGGAAGCAGCGTTCCTGTACCCGCGCCACGATTTCGGAAGACACCGAGGCGAAACCGTGGGCCTCCGCGATCACCACGGCCCGGCCGGTCTTGCGGACAGATGCGGATACGGTCTCGTCGTCGAACGGGACGATGGTGCGCACGTCGATGACTTCCAGCGAGCGTCCCTCCAAGGCGGCTGCCTCGGCGGCGGCGAGCGCCGTTGGGACTGAGGGCCCGTAGGCGATCAGCGTCGCGTCGGTCCCCGGACGGGCAACGGCGGCGCGGCCTTCCGAGGACCGGCCCGCCTTCGCATTGGCGGAGTGCTGTTCCCGGAGGTCTTCCAGGTCCACCATGTCCTTTGACCAGTACAACTTCTTCGGCTCCATGAACATGACGGGGTCGTTGGAGTCGATGGCCTCGCGGAGCATCCGGTACGCGTCCGGAACCGTGGCCGGGGTGAAGACCTTGAGCCCAGCCGTGTGGGCATAGTAGGACTCGGAGGAATCGCAATGGTGCTCCACTCCCCCAATGCCGCCGGCGTAGGGAACCCGGATCACCAGTGGCAACTTCAGGGCGCCCTTGGTGCGGTTATGCATCTTCGCGACGTGGCTGACGATCTGCTCGAACGCCGGGTAGGCGAACGCGTCGAACTGCATTTCGATCACGGGACGCATACCGTTCATTGCCATCCCCACCGCCATTCCCACGATGCCGGACTCCGCCAGCGGCGTGTCAAAGCAGCGCTGTTCACCAAAAGTCTTGGTGAGGCCGTCGGTGATGCGGAAGACCCCGCCGAGCATGCCCACATCCTCGCCGAAGACCAAGACGGACGGATCGGCCTGCATGGCATCGGCCATGGCCGTATTAAGCGCCTTGGCCATGGTGATGGGCTGGGGACCGGCGGCTTCGGCTGTGGCAGCGGCCGACGCAGCCGCCCGGGCGGTGGCGGCGCTGACGTTGCCGTTCGCTTCGGATGAGGTGGTGACGGTGGGGCTCATATGCCGGCCTCCTGGGATGCTGCGTCGCGGGCGAGTTCGTCAGCGAGCAGGGCGGACTGTTCCTTTAACTGTGGCGTCGGGGAGGAGAAGACGTGGCGGAAGAGTTCCTGCGGGTCCACGGGCACGTCCTCGCTGAGGCCATCCCGCAACTGTGCGGCAACCGCCTCCGCCTTCTCGCGGATCCGTGCCTCGCCGTCGTCGTCCAGCAGGCGGCGGTCCGTCAGGTAGGTCCGCATCCGGTTCACAGGGTCCTTGGCCCGCCATTCGGCAACTTCGGTGCTCTCGCGGTAGCGCGTGTCGTCGTCGGCGTTGGTATGCGCCTGCATCCGATAGGTATGGGCTTCCACAAGGAGCGGGCCGGAACCTTCCCGGGCAAGCTTCACGGCACGGTCAAGTACCGCGAGGAGCGCCACGACGTCGTTGCCGTCCACGCGTTCGCCGGCCATGCCGTAGCCCACGGCCTTGTGCGCGAGCGACGGCGCCACGGACTGGTGTGCCAGCGGCACCGAGATGGCGTACTTGTTGTTCTGGACGAAGAAGATGACCGGCAGGTGGAAGACGGCTGCGAAGTTCAGGGCCTCGTGGAAGTCGCCTTCGCTGGTGGCACCGTCCCCGCACATCGCCAAGACTACGGTGTCCTCTCCGCGGAGCTTGGCCGCGTGGGCAACACCGACCGCATGCAGCAGTTGCGTGGTCAGCGGCGTGCACTGGATGCCGACCTTATGTTTTGCAGGGTCGTAGCCGCTGTGCCAGTCGCCACGGAAAATCGTCATCGCCTGTACGGGATCAACGCCACGTGCCATGACGGCTACGGCATCGCGGTAGGTGGGGAACATCCAGTCACCCTCGGACAGGCACAGGGCCGCGGCTACCTGGCAGGCTTCCTGGCCGTGGCTGGAGGGGTAAACGGCCATGCGGCCCTGCCGGACCAGTGCCGAGTTCTGGTCATTGACGCGGCGTCCGACAACGAGCTGCTCATAGGCGGCCAACAGTTCCTCATCGCCGGGCAAGGGGTACTCGTGGCCGGGTTCGGTGCCCTGCTCACCTTCTGGTTTAAGTCGCCCGTCCGGGTCCACCATCTGGATCTGGTGCCGGGCGGGGAGCATGTAATCCTCAGCCGTGATCCCGAATTTTTTGGCAGCTTCGGTGAGGGCGTCCGCTGCAGGCGCCGTGCCAGCCTGCTCCGGTGCAGTGTGGTCTGCGGAGATCGTCATTGGTCCGTCCTTCTGTAGCCACTATTCACTCCCAGTATCGTCCTGCAACAGGTTTCGTATCCAGCTTCTTTGGGAATTCTGGAGAACTACGGCCCATAGGCATACTCTGGAAGACGAATTGTAATTGTGATGCAGAATACGGGCAGGGGCGGTGGACGGAATGGCAGCAACCGATGCGGGCGCGGAGCCGGCGCCGCTGGACGACATTGACCGCAGGATCATCGCGGAGCTGACCAGGGACGGCCGCATGTCTGTCACCCAGGTGGCGGAGAACGCCCACATCTCAAGGGCGCACGCTTACACGAGGATCGCCAGGCTTACCGGAGACGGTGTCCTGACGAAGTTCACGGCGCTGGTGGACCCGATCAAGGCCGGGCTGAGGTCATCCGCGTACGTGACCCTGAAGGTGAGCCAGCATTCCTGGCGTGAACTGCGTGAACAACTGCGCGCCATCCCGGAAGTGCACCACATTGCTTTAGTAGGAGGCGACTTTGATGTGATTCTTCTTGTGCGAGCTATAGACAACATCGACCTGCGCCGTGTGATCTTCGATGAACTGCAGTCCATGCCCGGAGTGGTGGATACGCAGACGTTTCTTGTTTTTGAAGACCTGGATACGCGGTAGTTGGGGCGTGCTCCGTTCGAGGCGCGCAGCCCATCGCCGCCCACTGACGGACTGCCCTTCCGCGAAATTACGGTCGACGCCGCCTGTCCGGGCCCCTGCTCAGCGAGCTGTCAGCCCTAAACCTATTAAGAGGCTAATACTTCGACAACTTCATATCTTTATGGGCCGCATCCAGGTCCCCGGTCGAATTCACGCGCGGCTTCATTCTGACGGATGCTAGGTAGGCAATAGCCACCCAAATCGGCAAACCCGTCCAAGCCGGCGTTGCATTAAGACCAATAGCTACGAACGCCGCCAGCGCTAGATCCATTCCGTGGCCTTGGCGCCATAGCCGCCACAATAGACCTGCTATTAGGAGAAAGAAAGCAAGAGCCGCAAGCAGGCCAACTTCGGCGAAAATCTGAACATAAGCGTTTCCGACGATGGGCCGGATTCCCGCTCGATAACCAGGCGGCAGGCCAGTAAAATCGGCATAAAAAGGTTGCCACAGTCCGAAACGGCCGGGGCCAACCCCAAGGAGGGGATTGTCGATACCCATCGCAAGTCCCGCTTCGGTATTAAAGGTTCGTGCACGGAGGGAGAAGCTCACGCTGCCGCCGGACTCAGCCACGTCAACCAAGCCAAGTTTGGCAAGCTGATGAGCTACGAGTCCATTGACTACCGGTACGAAAGTAACTGCCAACGCGGCGACCAAGCCAACAAAAGAGAGTGCAGTTGTTGCTTTTCCTGAAGGGCGCAGGGTCATGGTAAGGAAAAGGCCAGCAATTACGCCAAGAATGCCTATTGTAGATTGGGAGTAGAGCAAACAAAAAATTCCCGCCGCAACCCCGATCTTGTCCCTCCGCCTGAGCGCGATCAATAAGCCTACGCCTGCGAAAAAGCCAAGATAGTTTCCTTCCAGGAAGGGTCCATTGCGGGGCAGGACTGCTCCGAAGGCCGTGCCACCTTGAAATGTTCCATTCACTACTTGCAGCGCGGTGCTGGTGCCTAAGATCCAAAGTCCCAGCTGCACTACGCAATATGAGGCGGCGAGGCGAAGGGCGACACCCATTCCCTTGCCTATAACTTCCGGGCCAAGACGGCTCGCCATGTACCACCCAACCACCAGCACCAGGAAGCCATAACCCGCATATTGAAGGATGTCCCTGAGGAACCCATTTGCGTATCCCGGGGCCGCTTGAACAGGAAGATCGACCAAGAGACTTACGAGCGTCGAAATCGCCACCCCCACTCCAAGGAGGATCAGTTTCCCTCTACCGTAGAACGGGTGCGGGCTTCTATGAGGCTCCATGATTAGGAGGAATACGCTAGCGACCCCTAACACCTCGCTAATCTTGAGTGGAAACCCAATGTTGAGGGATAGCGCCTGTTGAAATGGCAGGAAGACAACAGCTAGGTACAGGAGCTTTTCAGCGAGGGGATTCTGGCCTTGGTCGATTTTCATCCATAACTCCAGGGATCGGCGTCAACAGGTATCTATCGCCTGGACCCCCAGGCGGCGGGCATCGATTCGATTTACCCCTGCGAGACGCGACCGTATCATCGTAGCTTCGACAAGGCGCCTCTGGTCCAGGCCGCCCCTCCATTACATCGCGCTCTCCGTCGTGCCGGTGCGAAAATTACAAACGAGCGGAACTGGCTGTCACCAAGCATCAGTCTCGTATCGACAATGAGGTTGTGACTGCGTCGTCGGATCTGGCGGAACAGGTGCTCAAGAGTCGCAACCAGCCAAGTCGGGCGGAGGGGCCAACGAGGCGCATAAGCCAGAGTCCATATACTCAACGAGACACAGACAGTCTATGAGAGCTAAGGCGCGACCGTCACAACGCTATGCATGTGAACCCTAGCTTCCACAGCCACGGCCCCTTCCCGTGCGAGGTCTTGTCACGCACATGCGACAATTCCGGGTGAGCTCTGACATCCCATCCAACGACACGAAGGTTGTCACAAAGCGGGTGGGTAACGGTTAAGTCAGGAATGCCAAAAGATCCCGTATAGAATCACATTGACCCGCTGGTGGGGGGAGCCGATCGGTAACTTTTGTGTCCGGACCGCGCGCCGTGGCGGACATCCACGAGCCGTGCACTGTCCTGACTCAGGGGCTTCTTACGCCGTAATCAGAATTAGATCGAATCCGCGTAGGAGTGCCAGATGCGAATACTTCATGTCACGGAATGCTACGAAGGCGGCGTAAGCCGTGCCTTAGATACAATCGCCAGGCTCGCTCCAGATCACGAACATTTTCTACTATGGGAAGGTCTTGCGGACCCAGTCCCGACGGGTTTGTTCGAAGAGACGTTCAAACTGCCAAAAAGTGTTCTGGCCAGAATTTCATCTGTGAATCGTGTGGCCGTGCGTACAGATGCGGACATTATCCATGCCCACTCCAGCTGGGCCGGCGTTTACGCCCGCGCTTTGAAACCCGTGGTGCCCGTGGTATACGAACCCCACTGCTTTGCTTTTGATGATCCGGATCGTTCATCACTTTCACGGGCCGCTTACCGGTTGGCTGAATCAGTTCTAAGCCGAAGGACGAACTCCATCATTGCGCTGACCCCACACGAGGAGGCCCTTGCACAAGGACTTACCACGCGAGCAGAAATTCTCAGGTTACCCAACGTGCCCACAATCGACGTGGAGCTAAAGGCTGAAACGAACTTCGCCGATTTTGAAGTCGTCATGGTTGGTCGACTGGTCCGCCAAAAGGATCCTGAGTTCTTCGCGAATGTTGCATCACTCGTTCACTCTGTAAGTGCGGCGACAAGGTTTACCTGGATTGGCGATGGCGACACTACCTATCGAGGCATTCTCGAACGTGCCGGCGTCACCGTCACGGGATGGGTTGAGAAGAAGGAGTTGGAAGATCGTCTCCGTAAGGCATCCATATACCTTCATTCTGCAAAATATGAAGGGTTTCCACTCAGCGTTCTCGATGCTGCAGCAGCCGACCTCCCAATCATTGTTAGAGATTTGCCGTGCTTTGAAGGCTACGAGCTCTTGAAGGTTGAAACAGCAGAGGTCGCTGCAATGAACGTAATCGAACTCGTGAACAACCACGGACGCTACACGGCATTGCACACGAACAGTAGGAAATTACTTGAGCATATGAATGACGATTCCCAAACAATAGCTTTGGCACAAATCTATGATCGATTGAGGGTTCTTGCGTGAAGATACTAATGCCGTCCAGAATCCTCGACCGTCATGTTGGGGGTAACACTACGTACGCTCGGCGTATCGCCCAAGGCCTAGCAGAGCTCGGCCATGAAGTGGGTCGAATACCGGCTATGGGCAATGCTCCGATGACAATGGTTCGCGAAACTCTCGAAGGCCTTCGAAAAGGGCTACCGAATGAGGTCCTCCACAATGTGGCCGACACCGGCCTGCTTGTTCCTGGTCGGCGCCCAACGGTCGTAACTGTGCATGGCGTGGCCAGTCGGTGGATTCAGGGAGTTCGTTCCCCAGCCAACGAGGCAGTGTGGAGATTTCGTGTTGGCCGAGCGATAAGGTCTGCAAATCACGTAATTACAGTGTCAAATTCTAGTGCATTGGACATTCAGGAGGTCTTCGACGTTTCGCCGGAGAAAATAACTGTTATTCCCCATGGAATTGATATTGCAAAGTTCTCGACGCCTACTGAAATCTCGCCAGAGCTCCAAGCTTCTATTCCCGAACGGTTTGCCTTGTATTTAGGAAATATCGAACCGCGAAAGAATCTAGATGCTTTAGTTCAAGCCTTCAACGACCCAGAAATTGCAGGCCTGAATGTTCCGCTAATAATTGCCGGCAAACCCGCATGGGACTTCAAGAAGACGATGGAGACCATAGAAGCCAGTATCAACGTGCGTCACATCGGCTTTGTCTCCGACAACGACCGAACTGCCCTCATGCAGCGGTGTTCTCTTTTCCTTTTCCCGAGCCTTTATGAGGGATTTGGCTTCCCCGTTCTAGAGGCTTTGGCAGCAGGTGCGGTCGTCGCTTCGTCCCGCAGAGGATCTCTTAAGGAAGTGGGTGGACCAGCTCTTGTTCTGAACGAACTGGATACAGAGGGATTGATCGAAGGGATAAGAGAGGCGTTGACCGACGAAAACAAGAGGAGTGAGTGCTTGGAGCGCGGCAGGGATTGGGCAACAGGGTTCTCCTGGAAAGAGAGCGTGCAAGCACACGTGGACGTCTACGAATCCCTTCTGGCAGCATGAAGGTTCTAGTTCTGCATGCGTACAGCGCCGATAATTTGGGTGACGGCCTCTTGGTGCGGGAATCCTTAGACCTGATACGGCTGGCATGCGGTGAGACGGCCGAAGTCACTGTAGCCGCTTCCCATCCGCAGACCTTCAAGAATATCTCGGCACACGTTGTCGACTCGCAACCGCGACGCCGTGGTTACGATGCGGCGTATATACGGACACTCCTAAACGTAAAGGAATTCGATCTGGTTGTTGGCGTCGGTGGCGGCTACATGCGAGCCGGAACCCCGGTAGAGGCAGCCAAGTCCCTGCTGGTGCATGGCCCGCAACTCTGGGCTGCCGCCAGACATGCAGCGAAATCCGTCTACCTTCCGCAGAGCATAGGACCCGTGAAGTACGGACTAAAGGGACTGGTGGCCTCCAGGCTAAGAAAGCTCGGCGTTGTGATGCTACGTGACGATCGAAGCATGGAAGAGTTCCGGTCGATCAGTCCCACCAGAATGCCGGACCTTGCAGCAGGCGAGATCGAGGGACCCCCCTCGCAGAAGACCCCATCCGAGATTCCGGTGCTTTCAGTTCGGGAAGTTCGGGGTAGCGTTCCTCCACGGCTCTATAATTTAGCGGCCCGCTTAGAAACGTTTGATGGGTACATCCAGAGCACATCCGGAGGAAATAACGACAGGCCTGCAACAGCAACATTCAACACACGCAGAATCATCGACCGCAACGAACTACTCATGGACGCTGACCGAAACGTGCGCGTTGTTGTAGCCGTTCGCCTCCATGCGGCCCTAATGGCCTTGCGAGCAGGCCACTATGTCGTTCATTTGGCTTATGAGCGCAAAGGATTCGGCGCCTTTGACGATCTGGGTCTCTCGGAATTTGTGCACAACGTGAACACCTTCTCGGTGGATACCGTCGTAGGACAGACCGAGTCCCTGCTTACCGATGAGCGTGTGCGCCGCGACTATCGCCAACGTTTGCTGTCGTCCTCAGACCGGCGGACTGAAGCGAGAAATGAATGTATTTCGACTCTTCGAACTACGGCTGGTATCAATGATTGATCTAACAGTAATTTTTGTGGCTTATCAAACCCCTATAGAACTTCTGGATAAAAGTATCGAATCTGTCGTGGCTGCAGCGACTTATGCAGATGCAAGTCTTGAGGTTATAGTTGCGAACAACGGCTTCTTCTCGAAGCCTCTCTTGAGTCATCAAAACGTTATCGTTACGGGTGATGGCACCAACCTCGGATTTGGCCGAGCCGTAAACCAGGCGATAGATGTTGCTCAAGGCAATGATGTCCTTCTGATGAACCCGGACTCAGTTATTGAACTGAGCGCCATCGCTGAAATTTTGGCAGCGCGTAGAATCTGGCCCGCACGCGCGTTCTACGGAGCTCTCCTAATCAATAACGGGGTCCCTCAAGTGCACGCCTACAACGTTTGGTGGTCGTCGGCTCAGCTACTTCTTTTCAAACGCGCTTGGCGGCGGAAGTTAGATCAGGATATTCACATCGGTGCTCCAGTCTCAGTGAAAAGGCTCTGCGGGGCTGGCCTCTTCGGAAACAGAAGCGACTTTTCACAACTGGGACCCTTCGACGATGACTTCTTTCTTTACGGTGAAGATGTCGATTTTTCTCTTCGTGCTCAGAAAGCGGACCTAGCCACAGTACTGGTACCGAAAGCCATCATCCAGCACGACGCTGGCACTTCCTCTGGGGACGCCTCCTCAATCGTGGAACGGGCCAGAACAGATGCTTACTTCCGGTATTCCATCCGTCATTCCAGTACTTTTCTCGCCTATGCTGGCAGGCTGGAGAGTGTGGTTGTGGCGTTGGTGGGTAGTATTCGTCCTGGACAAAGTAAACAGGTCCGACTCAACAGGCTCAGTCGACTGCGCGAAATCAAGAGATGGGGATTCCGCAGCCACGTTGGCCGTTTCGACCCCAGCCGGCACTAGAAGAAGCTCAGCTAGTGAGTTTCCGTAAGTTCACGAGACTATTCCAGCACAACTCGCCTTCCCTGCTGGTTGTAGGGCAGATACTTGTATCCGCTATGGGGCTCCTGACGGCACCAATCATCGCGCAGTCTCTTGGACCCTCTGGCCGAGGAGAGACTGCCGCAGTAATAACCGCGTTCAACTTGGTTCCAATCCTTCTGGCTATTGGCATCCCAACCGTTGTTCGAAGAGACTCGGCGCTTTCGAGCGTTTCGGCGAGCCTTAGAACCGCGCGTATTTTGTGCCTAGTCGCCTTCCTGCCGGCCCTGGGAATGGCATTCCTGTTGCACCACACCGCTTTTGCTACGGTAGTCGGCAATGCTTCAGTGCCGGTTATTATCGGTCTGACGCTAACCCCGCTTACTATTAGCTGGTTGTGTGACATAGGCGTACTAATGGCACGCGAACGTTACCGGGCCGTATTTCTGATAAAGGTTCTTTTCCCATTCCTTAATTTATCCTTGCTTGTTGCTCTGTGGGTCGCATCATCGGCGACAACAGCAACAGTTCTATGGGCAGCCATAATAGCCAAGGTAGTGACATCATTGGCATCGTTCGTAATCGTAAGGGTTCCCCTTCAGGGCGAGTACACGCCTGTAGGTCCGCTCCTCCGCTCGTCGTGGCGTTTCGCAGGAAGTTCGATTGGCGAGGCCGCAACAAATCGCCTAGACCAGATCCTTCTTCTTCCCCTGCTCGGCGCGTATCAAACAGGTATCTATGCTGTCGGTGTCACGATTGGAACTCTTCCTTTGGCTCTAGCGCAAGGGATGGGCGGCGCATTTTACGGTCCGGTTGCAAGGAGCGAAGGACGAAAAAGGCAACGATATAAGGGGATGGGCATACGCAGTGGAATTCTCTCGGCGGTGCTTTCGGGAGCAGCCTTGGCTGTGGCGTCGCCTCTAATTGTTCCACTAGTATTCGGCCAAGAGTTCATTGCGGCCTTGCCGGTCATTTTCGTGTGTCTCGTAGGATCGGTCTTCATGTGCGCGGCGTTCGTCGCTTCGTCAATGCTGGCTGCGGAAGGAAAAGGCTGGCATCTGACAATCGGCCAGTTCGCCTCGCTTGGCGTTTCTGTGGGCCTCCTCTACTGGTGGGGCCCTGCCCTAATGGCCCCTGGTGCCGCTTGGTCGTCAACCGTCGGCTACCTCGTTTTAGCTGTGGTCGTCTGCGTCTCGCTCCAGATTCCCCTCAAGGGTTTCACACCTCGAAAGTCAGACTTTGCAAACACATTCAATGCCCTCTTTAGGAGAATTAAGTGAAAGAAGGACTCACCGTATGAAGGTTCTTATTCTTCGCGCCGATTCGTCATCGCCGAATCTCGGAGTCCGTGTCTTGGCCCACGGTACCGAAGCTCTTGCTCGACAGGCTTGGGGTGAGCAGATCGAAGTCGATTTTCAAAACTTCGACGGAGGGACGTCAGGACAACGATTCGATAAAAAGGCTGTAACTAGCGACATCTTTCGGAAACATGGTCCGATTAAGACGGTGTTACGTCGCTATGACGTGATTATTGATGCCTGCGGTGGCGATAGTTTTACAGATATCTATGGCATTAGGCGTCTGGCGCTGATCTTGTACACTCAGCGAACAGGCCAGAGGCTTGGTATCCCGGTCGTGCTGGGTCCGCAAACAATAGGACCCTTCCAAAACAAGTTCGCGAAGTTCGCAGCATCCAGGGTGTTGAAGGCGATGTCGGCCGTCGTGTCCCGAGATGGTGCCAGTGCCCGGTATGCGGAGGACATGGGCCGAACGTCTGATGCAGCAGCCACCGACGTCGTTTTCGCACTGCCAGTACCTGAGAGCTCTGAGAAACGCGACATTATCTTGAATGTCTCGGGCCTCTTGTGGAATTCAAATAAACATGTCTCTTCGGAAGAGTACCGATCATCTATTCGTTCACTTATAAAGGAACTCCTGGCGGCCGGTCGTCGTGTTTCCTTGCTCGCACACGTCCTTGACAATCCCCGCGAAGACAACGATGTTCCCGTCGCCCTTCTCTTGGAACAGGAATTTCAAGACCACGTGGAGTGCATTATTCCCACGTCGCTGGAAGCGGCCCGAATCATACTTGCGGGAGCCAATGTTGTAATCGGCTCACGCATGCATGCATGTTTGAACGCATTATCAACCGGTACGCCGGTGATCCCTTGGGCATACTCACGCAAATTTGCCCCGCTCATGAACGATATTGGATGGCAAATTGGAATCGATCTTCGCGAAACGCCTGCTCCCGTGACTGCCACCATGAAGTATCTCAAAGAGCATTCACAAGCTGACCTCGACTCTCTTGCGGTGACTGTCGGTGAACGGGCCAGAGCCCGCTTGAGTGGGGCTTCTGATCTGCTTCGTGAGAGGATCATATTGCCGTGAACAGGACATCATCCCTGCTGAAAGAGGCCGCCAAGGTGGTTTCTAACGGAAACTGCACCGGATGCGGCGCGTGCGCCTTGATCTCATCCAGGGTAAACATGGTTCTGGACGCACACGGCTACATGAGACCGTCGATCGAAGAATCAACAAATCCCGCGTATGACCGTCAAGAAGCCGAAACTTTTAGAGCATCCTGTCCAGGTGTCTCAGTTCGTGCCAGAAGACGTCAGGGCGCTAGCTACCACGAGACGTTCGGAACTTATATTTCCGCATGGCAAGGCGCAGCCCGTGATGAGAAAACGCGACTTAATGGCAGCAGCGGGGGCGTCCTAACCGCCTTGGCAGGGTGGCTTCTTGAATCTGGTCAGATTTCGTACGCCATCGGCAGCAACGCAGAACCCGATGCGCCACGCCGCACCATTCCAGTTCGTATTACAACCAAGGCGGAGGCACTCGCGGCGGCAGGGTCAAGGTACGCCCCAGTTTCTAACCTGACTGAGCTTTCCGACGAGCCGGATACTCGCACAGCAGCAATCCTGAAACCTTGCGAAGCAACAGCCTTGGCTCAGTACCAGGACGCCTGCGCCGTCCCCGATGCGAACCGTCCCATTTCGTTGTCGTTTTTTTGTGCGGGTACTCCAAGCCAGCTGGCCACCGATCGACTTATCGACGAAATGGGGATCGACCCGTTGCAGCTTCAGTCTTTGCGCTACCGAGGGAACGGATGGCCAGGTGAATTTACAGCCGTAGGCACCTCTGGCGAGGCACGAAGCATTTCCTATGACGAGTCATGGGGGAAGCATCTTGGTAGGGAGCTCCAATGGCGATGCAAGATCTGCCCGGATGGAACAGGTGAACACTCTGACATCTCGGTTGGGGACTACTGGCATTCTGACGAACGTGGCTATCCGATATTCGAGAACGCTTCCGGAAATTCAGCGGTCATTGCCCGTACTGCTCGCGGACATCAACTCTTGATCGAAGCCGTTGAGGCTGGCGTTCTTGATTTGAGCCCTGTGGACTTGGATTCAGTTTCAGAGATCCAGCCGCTTCAACGAAACCGGCGACGAACGATAGTTGTCCGACAGTGGGCACGCCTGTTATCAGGCAGCCGCGTGCCTTCCTACCGGGGTTACAGCTTCTTAGTCACTGCGATCAAATACCCACGGTTGTCCTTGAAGACTTTCCTTGGTACTTTCCTGCGTTCAGTCCGTTCCAAAAAGATCAATGGAGCCTGAGAATGTTCTCGACATACGCGACGCAGCAGCCACGGAAATTCTAGAGATGTGCCTAGATATGAACGCAGGGAGACATTGAGATAATATGAATTTTGGAAAGAAATTTGCAATGAGAAAGTCCTTCGTGGGGGGCCTCACAAAGATTTTCTATCGAAAGAACAGCTTTGGTCGGGCATTGCTGTCTGTCGCCATTTCGGCTGAGGGTGGAGACATGACGTCGCAAACACTGCGCTGGGTATTGCGTACGCACTATGGTGTTGCGGTAGGCAACTACTCGTACGGCTCCCTGCTCATACCTGGTCATAGTGATACAGGTACTGACATTGGATCGTACGTTTCTGTGGGGCCGAATGTGAGGCGATTCGGCGCAGCTCATCCGCTCGAGGCCGGCAGTCTCCACCCGTATTTTTACAACCCTAGGCTCGGCTTCGTTGACTCGTCACGTGACGTTAAACGAACCGTCTGCATTATCGGCCACGATTCTTGGATTGGAGCGAATACGATCATCCTTCCTGGCTGCAGCAGAATTGGGATTGGCGCTGTAGTGGGTGCGGGTTCAGTCGTAACAAAGGATGTTCCCGACTTCGCCGTCGTGGTTGGTTCGCCTGCCAGGATCATAAAATATAGGTTCTCGGATGCGGATCGCGAGGAATTACTCACCTCCAAGTTCTGGGAACTCTCACCGCACGAATTGTCATCCCAGTTGATGCAAAACGACCAAACTACTTCCGACTATGCGACAACTGTGTCCTCCGCCCGAGGCAATGGACCAACAAATAATGACGGCGATTCGCGAAAAGATGAGTCTGGCAGTAAGCCACTACAAAACCCTCAGCCCAGTTAGGTCACACAGTCACAGAGTCGTTCAGGTCGAGGATAGAATCGAGGCACCTGCCTCCGTAGCTGGCACTGGAATAATGTTTGGAAAGGTCTCAACTTTGGAGTTACGCGACTACCTGCGCCTCGTTCGCCGCAACTGGATCGCCATGGTCGCATGTGCCATGCTTGGTCTACTTATCGCCGCCGCAGCGTCACTCGCTGTAAAGCCGATATATACAGCTCAGACTCAACTCTTTGTTGCGATTCAAAGCTCGGGTACAGTCTCCGAGCTTCAGCAAGGCAACACCTTCAGCCAAGCGCGAGTGCAATCTTATGTCCAGGCTGCCGGAACGCCGGCAGTCCTACAACCCGCCATAGACAGCCTCGGCTTGAACATGACGCCAGCGGCCCTAGGCAACAACATCAAAGCCAGCGCAGATTCCAACACAGTTATCATCACTATCGCTGCCTCGGATACGTCCCCAGTCCAAGCAGCCGCAATCGCCCAAGCTGTAGGTAACAGCCTTATCGCCGCAATTGACGAGATCGAAAGGCCGAAAGCTGGTGGGACATCCCCTGTCAGGCTTTCAGTTGTGACTCCTGCGATCGCTCCGGCCGCTCCCGCGGCTCCAAATACCCGGCTGAACCTGGTTATCGGAGTTCTGGCCGGCCTCGGGGTAGGTTTGGCCTTTGCCGTTGTCAGAACAACGATGGACACCAAGGTGCGCGGTGAAGCAGACGTCCGACGCGCTACGGAAGCGCCCATTTTGGGCGGAATTTCATATGATGGAGATGCGACAAAAAGACCGTTACTCACGCAGTCTCCGCCACAAAGCCGACGGGCCGAGTCCTTTCGTCAAATTCGCACTAATATACAGTTCGCTCATGTCAGCCACCGTTCCAAGACAGTTCTCGTAACCTCTTCGCTGCCCGGCGAGGGCAAGAGCACAACTGCCACGAACCTCGCCATAGCAATGGCCCAAGCTGGTCAATCTGTCGTATTAGTTGACGCCGATCTTCGCCGGCCAAGTGTCAACGAGTATCTTGGACTTGAGAGGAATGCTGGCCTGACCACAGCGTTGATCGGACAGGGGGATCTTGATGACCTCTTACAGCCTTGGGGCGACGAGAATCTTTTCGTCTTGACCTCCGGTCAGATACCTCCTAATCCCAGCGAATTACTCGGGTCGATCGCGATGAAGAACCTCATAGCCAGACTTGAGGCCACTTTCGATGCGGTGGTTATCGATGCTCCTCCACTCCTTCCTGTCACGGACGCAGCAGTGCTGGCTCACCAAGTGGGCGGAGTTGTGCTAGTCATCGGCTCCTCAAAGGTCAAGCTTCCGGACCTGAAGAAGTCCATTGGCGCATTGAACCTCGTCGAAGCTGACCTCCTTGGCGTGGTCCTCAACTTGCTCCCAGCCAAAGGTCCCGACGCGTACACATACAGCTATTCAAGCTACGACGCAAAAGCGGACGCGGAGCCTGAGTACGCGAGGGAGCACACAGCAGAAAGTGGACTGGACAGGAACGCAAGCGGCGGGTTCGAATCATCGTTACTGCGAAGTCGATCGCAGAATCGATAGATAATCTAGTTCACCGCCCGCGCTCTCCACTGAAATGTTTCAGGCAAACATTTTGGACCACGCCACTGAATCAAAGAGTTTTGTAAAGGCCTTATATCCGTTGGACTCGTCAGGGTCCACGTATTGGTCAGTACGTTTCCTAGATTATGCGCAAGCCATTGAATGGAAATATTCCATTTTTGCCAAACCACTGGAAAGGGGTAACCGGATTGGGGGCTAGAGATGATTGGCGTGTACGCGCATCCCGCACTCTTGGCATTGTTGATGCATTTGTGGTTATTTGGGCCGTTGCTGGCGCCTACATCGTGCGCTTCGGTTTTGAGCCGAACTTTGCGACTCTCGGTGGCGAAACAGCCTACGGCTTATTTTCTGTCGCCCTAATTATCGCTTGGTGGCTTATGCTCGGCGCTTGGAATAGTCGACAAAGCCGCATCCTAGGGGCCGGTTCAGATGAATACAAACGAGTGGCCGCCGCATCGCTGTGGCTGTTCGGTCTTGTGGCGATCTTCTCTTATGTTCTACGGATAGATACGGCACGCGGGTATGTCGGAGTCGCATTACCAGTCGGACTTGCCGGACTCATTCTAGCTCGCTGGCTGCTCAGGCAGCACCTTAGTGTCAACAGGCTAAATGGCGATAGCATGTCACGCTTGATGCTGCTGGGAGGGCCCGGCGCGGTTGCACACTTAGCCACGTCACTGGCGAAGGCCAGTCATGCCGGGTACCAACCGGTCGCTGCGTACACGCCAGGAGTAAAGGATCACCCCGAGCACGAGACAGAATCTGGCTTGCCAATTCTGGGTTCGGCAACTGACACACTAGCGATCCTTGAAGCCATAGATGAGTGCTCCGCAGATGCTGTAGCGGTTTCGGCTGGAGTGCAACTACATCCTCAGACTCTTCGGCATCTTGGCTGGGAGCTCGCCGCTAGGAATATCGGACTCATTATGGCGCCCGCGTTGACGGACATCGCTGGTCCACGAATTCATACTCAACAAGTTGCGGGGCTGCCTCTCATCCACGTTACGACTCCAACGTTGGAAGGAGGCCAGAGGGTTGCTAAAAGGTTGTTCGACGTATTCGTGTCTGGTGCCATGATTGTTGTAGCTGCCCCTATTATGGGCATCGTTGCCGTCCTGGTGCGTATCGACAGCCCCGGGCCGATCTTTTTTCGACAAATTCGTGTGGGCATTGAGGGAAACGAATTTGAGATGCTGAAGTTTCGCTCCATGGTGGTCGATGCTGAAGCCAGGCTTTCGCAACTCAAACACCAGAACGAAGGTAGCGGGGTTCTATTTAAGATGAAGAATGACCCGCGAGTGACCAAAGTTGGGTCAGTTCTCAGGAAATTTAGTTTGGATGAACTGCCGCAGCTTTTCAACATTTTTGCTGGTTCTATGAGCTTGGTGGGGCCGAGACCCCCATTGCCACGCGAAGTGGAAGCATACGAACTCGACGTTCGCCGTCGACTTCTCGTCAAGCCTGGACTGACTGGGCTGTGGCAGGTCAGTGGACGCTCAAACTTGTCTTGGCAAGATTCCGTCCGCCTTGACCTGTACTACGTTGAGAACTGGTCACTCGCTGGTGATCTCGTAATACTCCTTCGTACAGTTCGCGCCGTTTTCCGCAGCACTGGTGCGTACTGATTTCTCCCATGAAAATGCGTTGCACTACCAATCTGAAAGGCACCTCAACACATGACGGACAGCCATATCGAGACTTCCCGAAATGGCCGTAGCTCCCGGCAGATACGCTCCAAATCGGTGAGCAACCGCGTAAAGAGACGTCGACGTGGCATTGCGATTGGTGCCAGCGTTCTGGTCGGCATCGCCGTTCTCGGGGGATCCGCGGCATGGCTAGGCATAACAGCAACACGCGTCAGCCAAGAACTGCAAGCCGCGAACGGATTGGTTCCTGCTCTGAGGTCTGCCCTTCTCGACAACGACGTCGATGCAGCCAAAGCAACCGTGGATAAATTGATGCAGCACACTAAAGCCGCACGCGAGGATACGACGGACCCGCTATGGGTGATCGCAGGTGAGTTGCCTTGGATAGGTGCAAACTTTAAAGCAGCCAGCGAAGTGGCTTTGTCGGCGG
Source organism: Pseudarthrobacter sp. CCNWLW217 (assembly GCF_037203985.1). Taxonomy (NCBI): domain Bacteria; kingdom Bacillati; phylum Actinomycetota; class Actinomycetes; order Micrococcales; family Micrococcaceae; genus Pseudarthrobacter; species Pseudarthrobacter sp. CCNWLW217. The sequence goes on along the minus strand of NZ_JBBCBT010000003.1, from coordinate 248,490 downwards.
ATGATGTCTCGCGCCTAGGCGCTGGACCACTGGTGAGTGTTTTTCAGTCCCTTGACTGGAAAACACTGGCACCCGACGAAGACGGAATAGACTTGGCCCCCTTGGCTGCGGCAGAGCCGAAACTTGTCTCTGCCTCGCATGCCGTGCGGCAATCTTCGGATCGCCTAAGTTCCATTGATGCCGATGAATTGCTTCCTCAAATTTCTGGCCCGCTGGTCCAAGCACGGGACCAACTCTCTGCCCTGCGTGATGGTCTCGATGCCGCCGCGAACACCGCCAGCCTCGCACCAGATATGCTGGGAGGGACGTCGCCTCGGCGATACCTCGTGCTAATTCAGAACAACGCCGAACTACGGGCGTCTGGCGGAATACCTGGCGCACTCGCCATATTAAGCGTTGATAACGGCAAGCTCACCCTTAATAACCAAACAAGCGCCAGCAAATTCGGAACGACGAGCCCCGCCATCCCGGTCACTCAAGAACAGCAGAACATATACAGTTCGAGACTTGGGAAGTACATGCAGGATGTCAACCTGACCCCAGACTTCCCCAGTGCTGCGGGTACCGCCCGAGCAATGTGGGAGCAAAAGACTGGTGAGCACCTTGATGGGGTCATTTCAGTGGACCCCGTCGCCTTGAGTTACGTCCTGGCTGCTACGGGACCAGTTCAGGTCACTGCTCCGGAATTGCTGGGACTGACAGGTGGATTGCCCTCAGAACTTACCTCTTCCAACGTGGTGCAAACGTTGCTATCAGACGTTTACAAGGAAATCGACAGGCCGACGGTTCAGGATGCCTACTTCGCCAGCGCCGCACAACAGATATTTGGGGCAATTTCGGGCGGTAACACCGACGCTACGAATCTGATCGAGAGCCTCACGCGGGGAGCGCAGGAGGGCCGGGTTCTTCTCTGGTCCAGCACATCCGACGAACAGGCAATCCTTGATCGATACACGATTAGCGGTGCCGTAGACGGCCCCAGCATAGCTCCTGCCCAGTTCGGCGTGTATTTCAACGACGGTACAGGCGCGAAGATGGATTACTACGTCAAGCGCACTGTCCAACTCGTCAAGGAATGTCCCAAAGATGGCTACGAACAAACAACGGTTCGCATTACAAGTACCAACGTGGCGCCGGAAGATGCTGCCAGTGCATTGCCTGCGTACGTGACCGGGGATGGAATTTTTGGAGTTCCCCCTGGATCGGTGCAAACAAACATTGTTACCTACGGTCCTGCACTCGCAAATATCGAAAGTGCCAGGCTAGGTGGGCAGCGCATCGAATTTGCACCCTACCTGCATGGCAACCGTCCAGTAGGAGTGATTTCAGTACGGCTTGCTCCCGGCGAAACCCAAACTGTGGACTTCACATTCGGCAAGATCGTTCAGCATGCCGAACCTAACATCTTTGTCACACCAACAGTGGAGGACATAAAAGATGTGATACTCGTCACGGAGAATTCTCCGTGCACGCCTAGCCCATAGACAGCGCGTTAACACTATGTAAACCGACTGGATTGACGTTGCTCGGACTGCTCGCAGAATGGTACCGTCTTTTTGGGATATCTATCCGGCATTTCCGCACAGGTCTCTTGCGGTGAGGAACCCTCCTCAATTCGGGTACATCTAAAACTTAACGTCTCCGGGGGGACACACATGAAAAAGACACTCGCAGCAATCGCTCTGGCTGGATCCATTGCACTTCTCGGCTCTGCGCCGGTAATGGCAGCCACCTACCCGCCTCTTCCGCCTCAGGCTGCCGTTTCCGACGGCACCGTTGGTCCGGGCGAGCAGTTCGTCTTCCGTGGCCAGGGGTTCCTGGCTGGCGAATCACTGACCATCAACGTTACGCCCGGCAATCCGCCGGCAGCCTCCGGCGCCAACATCGCCGGTGGAACCTCATTCTCCGCCAAGATCCCTGTTTTCTTCGAAGCACAGACTCATAAAGCCACAGCAAACGCACAGGGTGCTTTCGCTGTGACGCTGGCGATTGCCGAGCCGGGCACTTATCTCTTGACGGCTACTGGCGACACGTCCGGCATCACTGTTGGACCCGTCACGGTTGTTGTAGCCGCCCCACTTGCCAACACCGGCAGCACCACGACCACCGGCGCTGGCCTTGCCAACACCGGTGCTGACTCCGGCCTGGTTCTCTGGACCATCGTCGGCGCTGGCGCACTTGCCGCCGGTGCAGCTTCCGTAGTTGTCGTTCGCCGCCGCGCCAAGACCGAGGCAGCTGCGTAACCGCAACACCCACAAGCACCAAAGAGGGTGGGTGGTCTCCGGGAAACCGGGGACCACCCACCCTCTGCTTTAAGCTCGGAATCCCGTAAGAACGGGCTCCATCCGTGGTATTTATTAGAGCTATGGGGAGACATTGGCGCAGAACACGGTGGCAGTTCGACTTCTCCATACCCCAGCCGGGCCCCCAGGCCCTCCCCTACCTCCTCCTGTGCCTGCTCGCAGCCGCTGCCCTAGGCACAGCATTTCTAGCCATTCTGAAGACGTCCTGAGGCCTTTTTGAAATACCTGGAAGCCCAGCGGTTATGGCGATGGATCCTCATTGCCATGCTGGTCCCGCTTGCCTTCGTCGCATTCTGGCCAAGTCCCATAGACCAGCCCGTCCAGGGCGACCTCGCCAGGCTCTTGAGGTTCCTTCACGCCCACGGGATCCCGAGGTGGTTCGATTACAAATTCGTCGAAGCCGCTGCAAATGTTTTGCTGTTTGTTCCTGTGGGCTTCGTGGCTACTCTGGCTTTCACGAGGAAATCCTGGTGGCAGGTCGGTGCATTCGGGCTCACCGTTTCCGGTTGCATGGAGGTGGGCCAACTATTGTTTCTTGACCACCGTTTCGCGAGTCCCGTGGACCTTGTCACAAACACTGGAGGGGCTGTAATTGGCGCCCTCGTTGCGAAGGCAGTCATTAAACGCCTACGGGCCACCACTTTGTCAGCGGCGGGCCCGTAAGGAGCAGAAAGAGCAGCAGCTAGCTGACGAAGCCCTTCATCCAGGTTTTCAGGTCCTCGCCGAACTCCACACGCTCTGAGGCGAGGGTGATGACTGCCTTGAGGTAGCTGAGCTTGTCGCCGGTGTCGTAGCGGCGGCCCTTGAACACTACGCCGTACACGCCGGAGCCTTCGCCCTCGCCGGCGGCCAGGGTCTGCAGGGCGTCGGTCAGCTGGATCTCTCCGCCGCGGCCCGGCGCTGTGTTCTCGAGGACGCCAAACACCGACGGGTGGAGCACGTACCGGCCGATGACGGCCAGGTTGGACGGTGCTTCGCCCGCGGCCGGCTTCTCCACCAGGCTCTTAACGCGGACAAACTCCTCGCCTTCAACGGGCGAGATGTCAGCGCAGCCGTAGGCGCTGATCTGGGTGGGGTCCACCTCGATCAGGGCGATGACCGAACCGCCGGTCTTCTGCTGCACCTCCATCATGGTGGTGAGCAGGCACTCGGCCTCGTCGATGAGGTCGTCACCCAGCAGGACTGCGAAGGGCTCGTTGCCCACATGCTGGCTGGCACAAAGCACAGCATGCCCCAGGCCTTTTGCTTCACCCTGGCGGACGTAGTGGATGGGGCCCAGCTGGGAGGCGTACTGAACGGACGCCAGGCGCTCTTTGTCACCCTTTTTCTCCAGTGCGGCTTCCAGGCCGGGTTCCCGGTCAAAGTGGTCCTCCAGGGCCCGCTTGTTCCGGCCCGTGATCATCAGCAGATCGGTCAGGCCTGCGTTGACGGCTTCCTCCACCACGTACTGGATGGCCGGTCTGTCTACCACCGGCAGCATTTCCTTCGGCATTGCCTTGGTGGCGGGCAGGAAACGAGTTCCCAATCCGGCAGCAGGAATGACGGCTTTGGTCACAGATTTCCCCATAGTCATAGGTGAACCTTACAAATCAAGGCCTAGGGATAGCAATTGCTAGCCCGTAAACTCTGGGTTTCGTTTCTCCTGAAATGCCCTGAAACCTTCAGCATAATCGTCGGTTTTACAGAGCCGTGCCTGCTCGGCATTTTCCTCTTCCATGGCGTCCCACAGGCCCAGCCGCTGGTCCCTGATGTGCGCCACCAGTTCCTTGCTTGCTTTGAAGGCGCCAGTGGCGCCAACTGCCACCTTCGCCACAATTGCCCGCGTGTTGTCCAAGAGTTCATCTGCCGGCATGGCCCGGCTGAAGAGACCCTGGGCCACGGCGTCCGAGCCGCTCATCAGCTCCGCAGTGTAAATCAGGTCCAGCGTCCGGTGCATGCCCAGCCGCTCGGTGAAGTACCAATGACCGCCGGAATCCAGCGTGGCGCCGAGTTTGGCGAACGGCGATCCGAATTTCGCGTTCTCCGCCACGTACACCACGTCGGTGGCCAGCAGCAGGCCCAACCCCACCCCCAGGCACGCTCCCTGCGCCGCAGCGAACGTCGGCGCCGGGAAGCCGGCCATCTTCTTGAGGAGTGGCTGCACCAGCCCCGCCAGGTACGCGGCCGCGTCGTCCCTCTCCGGCGATACGCCCGATATATCCCGGCCCGCACAGAAGGCCCGGCCCTCTCCCCTGAGGAGCAGCGCCCGGACCTCACCGCGTGAGGCGGCGGCAGCGGCGTCGTCGTACGCCTTGCCCAGCTCTTTGAGCGCCTGCTCGTCCAGCGAGTTCAGCTTGTTCGGCGCATCCAGCACTACCTCGGCGACGCCGTTGCTGATGGAAAGGGAAATCATGGGGCTCCTTGGTTCGTCCGGGTCCCCACCCGCACCCTATCCTCGCAAGCTCGGCCAGGGAACCCTGCGGGCGTGGCCCCGGACTCAATCGTTAGTGTTTAGACGTCGAAGTCGACCGTGACTTCCTTGGTGGTGGGATGGGACTGACAGGTCAGCACGTACCCCTTGTCCAGTTCATCCTGCTCCAGCGCGTAGTTCTCGTCCATGGTGACGCTGCCGGTGACCACCTTGGCCCGGCACGTGCCGCACACTCCCCCGGCGCACGCGAACGGCACATCGGGGCGGACCCGCAGGGCGGCGTTCAGGATGGACTCCCGGGCGTGCGTGGGGCTGGCCACCTCGCCCTGCAGCCCGTCAAGCTTGAACGTGATCTTGTACGTTTCCTTGGACTCGTCCACCACCACGGGACGGCCGGCGTGGCCCTCCGGCCGGTCCGGCTTCCCGGACGTGAACAGCTCGAACCGGACATGCTCGGGCTTCACGCCGCGCTCGGCCAGGGTATCCCGGCACAGCTGCACCAGTTCGAACGGCCCGCACAGGAACCACTCGTCAACGTCGTCCGCGTGGATGGCGGTGCCGAGGAGCTGCTGGAGCTTCTCGGCGTCGATCCTGCCGGACAGCAGCGGGGCGATGCGCTGCTCGCGGGACAGCACGTGGTGGATGGCCAGCCGCTGCGGGTACTTGTCCTTCAGGTCCGCGAGCTCCTCCAAGAACATCACGTCCATGGCGGCCTTGTTGGCGTAGATCAGGTCAAAGCGGGTCTCCGGGTTGGCGGCCAGCAGCGTGCGGGCGATGGCGATCACCGGGGTGATACCGGACCCCGCGGCGATGGCCACGAAGCTGCCTCCCCCAATGGAGGCAGTTTCCCCCGCCAGGTCTTCCGGATGGTTCATGGAATTCATGACGTTCTGGTCCACCGGTTTGCCATCCCGCCCGTGCTTGGACACAAACGCACCCATGGGGCTCATGACCTCCAGGGTGTCGCCGGCCTTCAGTTCCGCGTTGGCCCACGTGGAAAACAGGCCGCCCAGGTCCTTCTTGACGGCCACGCGGATCTCGCTGCTGCCGTCCTCGAAGCTGCGCGGCTCGGCGCAGATGGAGTAGCTGCGGCGCACCTCATGCGGCTCGCCGTTCTCATCCGGGAGCGTAGTGCGCAGGGCCACGTACTGGCCGGGCAGGTAGTCGAACTGGCCGGCGAGCTCTTGGGGTACTCCGAAGGTGACCTCGATGGCGTCTTCGGTGAGCCGGCGCACCTCCGCCACGGTGAGGGTGTGGAAGGACGGACGACGGCGGCCGGTGGCCTGCGCCGATTCGGCGGCGGTCTGGCGGACAACAGGCATGGGGCTTCCTTACAGGACTTTGAAGTAGTCGAACGGTTCCTTGCAGTCCTGGCAGACGTACAGCGCCTTGCAGGAGGTGGAACCGAAACGGGTGAGTTCCTTGGTGTTCAGCGACGAGCACTGCGGGCATTTGACGGTCATTTGCAGGCGGATGGGGCCCGCGTGCCTGGCGGCGGCGGCCCTGCCGGAGGGCGGGGCGATGCCGTACTCGCGCAGCTTGGCCTTGCCGGCGTCCGTCATCCAGTCAGTGGTCCACGCGGGCGCAAGCACCAGGTCCACATGGACACTGGGGTAGCCTTCCTTGGCGAACGCAGTCATCAGGTCGTCGCGGATGGCGTCCATCGCCGGGCAGCCCGAGTACGTGGGCGTGATGGTGACCTGGACAGCGGGAACTATCCCGCCGTCGTCGACCATTTTCACGTCCCTGAGGATGCCCAGGTCCGCGATGGTGAGCACGGGGATTTCGGGGTCACACACCGTGGCGGCGATGTCCCACGCCTTTTGCTCGGCGCTCTTGGTTTTGGCCTCGAAGCCGGCGACGTACATTTCCATCACCGTCACCAGCTTGCTCCGGGATACTCGCGGGCCAGCACCTGCATCTCCGCGAGGACATAGCCCAGGTGCTCGGAGTGCTTGCCGGACCGGCCGCCCCCAGGTGCTGCCGGAACGTCCGGCACCTCCAACCCGGCCTCCTGGAGGACTCCGCCGATAAGCCGGTCAAAGTCTTCCCTGATGGAGGAAGGAACGACGGCGGCACCGGCCTCCGCCAGGCGGGTCACCAGGGCGTCATCCTCGAAAAGTTCGCCGACGTAGGGCCATACGAGCTTGAGGCCGTGGATGATCCGCTTGCGGGATTCGTCTGTGCCGCCGGCCAAACGAAGGATCCACTGGGCACTGTGGTCCCGGTGGTAGTCCACTTCCTTCACGGCTTTGGCGGCGATGGCGGCCAGCGTTGCGTCGGTGGACTCCGTGAGCCGGCGGTAGAGCTCGAACTGGTAGTAACTCACCACGAACTGCCGGGCGATGGTCACCGCGAAGTCGCCGTTGGGCTGCTCAAAGAGGTGGGCGGAGCGGAACTCGTGCTCGCGCCGGAAGTAGGCGAGGTCATCCTCACTCTTCTCCCAGGCGCCGCCGGCGTAGGTGAGGAAACTCCGGGCATGGCCCAGCTGGTCCAGGGCGATGTTGCCCAGGGCCACGTCTTCCTCCAGTTCGGGGGCGCGGGAGATCCAGTGGCCCAGGCGCTGGGCCAGGATCAGGGCGTCGTCGCCGAGGCGGAGCGCGTACTCGGCCACGTCCTCGGTGGGTTTGACCAGGCCGGTGCGGACCTCAAGGGCAATATCCTCCGGGCGCAGGGCGTTGCCGGGCGTGATGCGGGTGGCGCTGGCGTTGCTGTCGCCGCCGGCCACTCCGGCTGCATTGGGGACGCCGGTGGAGATGTCGCCGTGGCCTTCCGTGGTTGGGGCCACGCCGGCGAGGGACCCGCTGCGAGCTTGCGAGCTGTGGGAGCCGGTGGGGATCACAGGTGCTTCACCCCTTCGCTCTTGGTGTAGTACGTGGCGTGCCGGTAATCCTTGCCCTGCGGGGACTCAAAGAACGAGCCCTTGGAGTCCGGATCGCTGGCGGCAATGGCATCGGCCGGGACAACCCAGATGGACACGCCTTCGTTGCGGCGGGTGTAGAGGTCGCGGGCGTTGCGCAGGGCCATGGCGGCATCCGGCGCGTGCAGGGACCCGGCGTGGACATGGCTCAGCCCGCGGCTTGACCGGACGAAGACCTCCCACAGGCCCCAAGCGCTGCCCGTCGTTGCGGTTTGGGATTCGACAAGCTCTGCCACCGGGTGTCCGCTGGTTTGGGTGGTTGAGCCTGTCGAAACTGTCGACTCCGGACCGGCCGGGACCTTCGCTGACTCACGGTTGATTTCCGTGGCGGAGCTGGCCGGGGCTTCCGGGTTGCCGTGGGGACTCATGCTGCGTATTCCTTCGTCTTCATTGACTGTTTTGCGTGCTGTTTTGCTGCATAGGCGGCTGCTGCCTCGCGGACCCAGGCGCCGTCGTCGTGCGCTTCCCTGCGGCGTTCCAGCCGCTGCGCGTTGCAAGGGCCGCGGCCGGCGAGGACTTCCTTGAACTCGTTCCAGTCCAGCGGGCCGTGCTCCCACTTTTTGGTTTCCTCGTTGAAGCGGATCTCGCTGTCCGGGAGGGTGAGGCCCAGGACGCGGACCTGTTCCACCATCATTCCCACGAAACGGCTGCGGAGTTCATCGTTGCTGAAGCGCTTGATGTTCCAGGCCATGGACTGGCGGGAGTTGGGCGAATCGTCGTCGGGCGGGCCGAACATCATTAGCGCCGGGGCGTACCAGCGGTTCACGGCGTCCTGGGCCATCTGCTTCTGCTCCGGGGTGCCGTTGGAGAGTTCCAGCAGGATTTCGAAGCCCTGGCGCTGATGGAAGGACTCTTCCTTGCAGATGCGGACCATGGCACGGCCGTAGGGGCCGTAGGACGCGCGGCACAACGGCACCTGGTTGCAGATGGCGGCGCCGTCCACCAGCCAGCCGATAGCACCCATGTCCGCCCAGGTCAGGGCAGGGTAGTTGAAGATTGAGGAGTAACGGGCCTTGCCGGCGATGAGGTCCGCCGTCATCTTGTCCCGGGGCTGGCCCAGGGTCTCGGCGGCGGAGTAGAGGTAGAGCCCGTGGCCGGCCTCGTCCTGGACCTTGGCCATGAGGATGGCCTTGCGCTTCAGGCTGGGGGCTCGCGAAATCCAGTTAGCTTCGGGCTGCATGCCGATGATTTCAGAATGGGCGTGCTGGGAGATCTGGCGCAGGAGGGTCTTACGGTAAGCGTCCGGCATCCAATCTTTGGGTTCAATGCGGGAATCCTCCGCCATGACGCGGTCAAAGTTCGCCTGACCGTCCGCCTCACGCTGGGCGAGTGCTGCTTCTGCGGATGACGCCGCCGTTCCTTCCGGGGACTGTTCAGCGGGCACTGACTGCAGATTATGCGCTGCCATGGTTGCTCCTATGCAAAGGCCTTCATTGGACTAATTTATTTACCGACCGTTCGTTCAGGATATGCGGAAGCGTTGGGGGGCGTCAAGCAGCGGGGCGTGGTGGATGCTGCTCCTGCGAGCCGGCGACACCCTGACCGGGAACGCGGCCCACTGCCTGCCGGGCCACCGTCGTACGTCCCCGCCCAGTTACTCTTCCTGCCTTCACGAAGGCGCGCCACGACGTCGGCGCGTCCCGGCATCAGGATGGCGACCCCCTGGGAGCAACTGGGCAGGAGCGCGCGCGACAGCGGCGGACTGAGCCGTCACTGCACAATAAGTCTCAATTTCGGGTTGGTTGCCACTTACCTGACCTCGCCCAAACCGGGCTCTCCCTGGGAGAGAACGGCCTCGAGCGGTTCCTCCATGCCCACGCCTGACCAGCTGCTCGAATTTTCCCGCTGTCCAGGCACCAGGGTCACCAACGCTATAGACCACCCAGCGTTGCGCTTGGAGACGGCGTCTGACCCAGCGGAGCCGAACCCGTTGACGTCCCCGTTGGTGAACTCGAAGGTGTTGACGTCCCCGAGGTCGAGGTCGATGGTGTGGGAGTGCCCGTTGTCGAAGTCTCTGAAGGCGACGGCGACGCAGTGGTAGAAGCCGGGGTGGGTGAGACGGTTTTTCCTGTCGGCACCTCCGAACGTGAAGTCGCCTCAAGCGGAATGGAGATTTTTTCCTTCGTAGCGCCGGGCGTACTCTGCTTGGTGACCGCTACGTCCAGGGTTGCTTTTCTGACACCCCCTTGCACCCACTCTCCAAGAACCCGGCAGGACTGACCAGGTTTGAGAACAGTGTTTGTGCATCCGTTCGATATCTCCCTGAACAGGACATTTCCAAATCCAACTTCAGGTGAAATGTCCTCATCGGTCTCATTGACAATTTCAAAAGATTCAACCGCGCCGACCCTGACAACTTCAGCATTAGCCCCAGGTTCATATATCCAGTTGTTTCCGCCCACTTTGACGCGGTTATCCACCGCGGCCGGCTCAGATGTTTCGCCGTTTGTCGGCTGTTCCGCGACGCAGGCGCTGAGCGCGGCAACGGCTATCAGACAACTGGTTCCTAGGGCTATTATTTTCCGCTGCACTGCTTATCCCCTTCCCGGCTCGAACTCAACCCTGTATTCGGAGCTTTCATCCAAAACGATCGCCACGCCGGCGCTCCGTGACCAGTCCGCTGGCAGCAGGAAGTATTTGCCGGAGCTGAGTGTCACGAATCTGAGCCCGGTGTACTTGAAGCCGTACTTCGAGCCGGGGGTTGAGATTTTTTCCTCTGTCACGGAGGATCCCAGCGCGAGCGACTGCATGCTGTAGACAGTCACCGCTGGACGCCGCTCCAGATCCTGGGCGTACTCCCGGGACCTGCCGGTGCCAAGGGCTCCCGCATAGGAAGAGCAGGCCCAGAAGAGTGCCACCACCACGAGGAGAACTACGGCAACGTAGCCGAGCTTTTCCCACATTGGCAGGCGCCTTACCGTGTTCGCGCCGAGGGCCGTTCGCCGGAGCACCCAGAAAGCGTAGGCGCTGACTGCGATTCCACCTCCCAGCGCGGAAGGTTCGAAAAGGAAGGGAGTGGCAAAGGGAAGGTCCTCGAACATCGTCCAGACTCCAAGCGAAGTGACGAATGTCCCGGCCAACAACACGAATACGGCCCCGATTTGGACGTACCCAAGACCAACTTCCCGCCTGATAATTGCAGCGGTCACCGCATGAATTCCAACACATACAACCGTGATGAGCAGAATAAAAATGGCAGGAACAATCAGCGCATCTGCACTGCGCAGGAGATAATCGACCGTGGAATACTCAAGGATACTTTGATCAATGCCAAAATAGGCTGTCCGAGTAGCCGTCATGGTCCAGCCGAACCAAAATGCCAAAGCGGTGGCAACGGTGGTGAGGGGCGCAATAATGGCAAACCATTGTAAAACCGAGTGACTGAGATCGGCTCCGCTCGCGGTTTTTACATCACGCTTCCCCGAAGACGAGCGACGCCGCCCAGTGGCAGAAGTGCGAAACCCATGACTGAGCTTCGAGGTTTGCCTTCGTCCCACAGTGTTGCGCGAACTCACCGGCGTTCACCTGGATCCTCTGCTCATTCCCTTGCTGCAGCGCGGACTTCCGTCATCTTCAATTCTCTGACCGGCGTTGTTCACAAGAAAGTGCGAAGGTCGCTTTAGTTATTGGCTCACGCTGGCCGTTACTACGGCGTTATTGCGCGGTTGGGGCGCAGGCCTCCCTCATCGGCCAGACCCCGGCGTCAGTCCTTTGTCAGTTTCTCAGCGAGCATGACGAGGATTCCGCTGGGTCCGCGGAGATACGTGAGCTTGTAGACGTCACCGTAGGTCGCCACGCCGCGCAGCGGAGTACATCCGTGCTTCGCAGCTATTTCAAGGGCTTGGTCGATGTCGTCAACCGAGAAGGCAACGCGGTGCATTCCGATGTCGTTCGGACGAGTTGGGTTCGTCTCGATCGCTTCAGGGTGGATGTATTCGAAGAGTTCCAGTTGACCCTGGCCATCGGGGGTTTGGAGCATCGCAATTTTCGCGTGGTTGCCATCAAGTCCGACCGCAGTGTCGGCCCACTCGCCGCTGACCGTGTCACGGCCGACAACCTTAAGACCGAGATCTGTGAAAAAAGCGATGGTTGCTTCGAGGTCCCGAACTGCAATGCCGACGTTCTCAAATTTGATGGCCATGCGTTGAAGCTACCAAGGCCGACCGCGTAGCTCCAGCGTCACGTCCGTTCTGGGTGTGGGGCGAGAAGCGCTGAACCGGTGGCTTGCCTCCAAGGAAAATGCCGGCTGACCGCGGCTGTCAGTTCAGGGGGCAGTGCGCATCCGGTCACGTGCGCAATTGACAACAGCCTGCAAGTCGAGCCCGTAGGTCGGGCCGCTGCCGGAACCGTACTCGGCGAGTCGGGCCGCGCCGCGCTCGATGAGCCGGAGCGCGCCAACATTGTTGCCCCGGGCGGCGTGCGTGAGACCGACGCAGATTTGGGCGAGTCCTTGCCAAAGGTTGCGTTCTTCGGTTGGCCCGGCTTTCCAGCGGGCCTCGAGTACCTCATGGGCGGCGAAGGGCCGGCCGGCCTCCACCAGGCTCCGAGCCGTGACCAATGTTTGTGCCGGCGGCAGCGGCTCCTCCGAGACCGGTTCGACGCCGACGCTTCCGTACGGCAGCGGCCGCCCAAGGGCGTCACGCGGCCGCGCCTGCCGGGGGCGCTGTGAAGCATCCCTGTCCCTGTCGGCGGTCATGTCAGTTTCCGCCCTGAGTGTCCCCGGATCATCCCAAATTTCATACCCCCATGCTATGACCCGCCTGTGAACATCTGTTCCGCCGTCCCTGTCCGGAGTGCCGGCCGGCGACTAGCGTACAGTGACACATACACACCACATCGTTTGGTGATGTTCGTTCATGGTGGGGGCTACAGAACGAATTCCTTATTGCTCTCACGCAAGACCAGTGCCTATCTGCGGGCCGGATGTGGGAAGCTGCGGGTTGTTCAACCCGCCCTCGGATCCTCGTTATCCCGTTGGACCTTCACCCTGCACGGTCTTGCGTATCTCAATCACTTCGTCGTGCCACATCGCGGCCGTGCTCTTGGCGTGCCCACAACCTTTGGAGAGAAATCCCATGCGCAAATTCATCAAGGCCGCAGGCGTCCTTGCCGCCGCCGGAATCCTGCTCACTACGGTCCTGCCGGCGGCAACGGCGGACACGGTCGATTCCACCATTTCCGGTGGATCCCTGACCTCCACAACGTCCGGGGCGAACCTGAGCGGTGTGACACTCGACGGAACAGACAAAGCCGCCACCGGAACATCTTCGTCCCCGTGGAGCATTTCAGACTCCCGCGGCACAGGCCAAGCATGGACGTTGTCAGTTACCGCCACGGTCCCCACCAGCGCGGCCGGAACCGTTGAAACAACGGCTCGCACCATCCCCGTTTCCAACCTGACCATCACCCCGGGCACAGTCACCGCCGGGTCGGGCGCCGATCCTGTCGCCGGCATCACTGCACCGGCCCTGGCAATGTCGGGGTCGGCCCAGGCCCTCGTTACGTCCGGGGGAGCCAACAGGGGAACCTACGCGCTAACACCCACCTACAACCTGGCCGTCCCGGCAAACACCTACCGGTCGAATTATTTTGGCGCCGTTGGGTCCACTGCTCTCCTGCCCTACGTCTCCACGCTCACGTACACCATCTCCTAGAGCCCTTGCGCACCCGCCGGATGTTCTCTCCCGGGGAGAACATCCGGCGGGTTGCGCCCCTACCCGAACAACGGGCAATGCGGCTGCTGATCTAAGGACCCTCCATGACCATTCCCTTTTCCCGGCCCCACCGGGCCCTGAGCACTGCACTGATCACGGCGGCGTTGGCCCTTTGCCTGCTTGCCGGTTCCGGACCGGTAGCTGCGGTCGACAACGGGGCGCTGGGAATTCGGCCTGCGAACGAATCTGATTTCTTCCACATCTCCCTCTACCCCGGGGCAGCGCTAGAGGCTACCGCGATCGTCACCAACCACACTGAAACAGCCGTGACGCTGCTGAACTATCCCGTAGACGCCACCAGCACACCGCAAGGCGCCTTCGCGCTGGCCAACCAGGACGAGCCGCGTCCCGGCGTGGGCGGCTGGGTGCAACTGGCCAACGACCACATCACTCTTGCGGCGAACTCAGAACTAAGAGTCCCCTTCAGGATCAGCGTCCCCGCCGAAACCCCACCGGGAGACTACGCCGGCGGGCTGATCATCCAAAGCCCCCCGGTCCAAGGCAAGACCTCCACCGTGGAAGGAAACACAGCCGTCCGCCTAGACGTCATCCAGCGCCAGGGAGTCCGCATTTACCTCAACGTCGCAGGCACCGCTGTCAGCACACTCAAACACGGCGGCCTGAGCTGGGAGAAGACCGGGGACACAGTCACGTTCGCCCTGCCCCTGGACAACACCGGCAATACCATCCTGCACCCGTCCGGCACGCTCGATGTCAGCAGCTGGGTCGGAGCGAACACCCAGCTTAAGTTCGACACACCAGAAGGCATGTTGCCCGGCTCCACGCTCGAACTTCACGCCAGCCTGCCACAGGCACCCGCAATTCAGTCCGGCACCGCGGCGGCCACCGTCACCTCCGAAGCGGGCACAGAGCATTCCGAGACGAGCATCGCCTACGCACCCTGGCCACTCCTCATCGCCGGGCTTTTCCTCGTACTAGGCGCCACCTACGGCGCATGGCGGACGGCCCGATTTGTCCGCCGCGCCCGGCACGCCATCGCCCAGGTCACCGCAAAAGAACGCGAAACCCGAGATCCGGAAACTGTCCCCGGACTTTAACCCCTTTTCGCAGCGAAGTTCTGATGTGCCTGTTTCCCGCCCCGGGTTACAGCCGGCCACGCACGCCCCCGGGTCGACGACACAGGAAAATCATCCCCGCGAAACACTCCGGCAACGTCGCCACGGCAAGCTTGGCCGTACGGGGACACAACGAGTTGGAGGCGGCTCACATGGGAACTCAACGTATTAGCACTGGCCGGATCCACACCGAACCGGTCCAGACCGAACGAGTCAACACCGACCGGCTGCAAGCCGGCGACTACATCGAGGCGTGGCACAACGGCAAGCTCTTCCACGAGGGCCGGGTGACCGACGTCGTTCCCAAACTGGATTTGTTCTGGATCCTGGACGCCCGGACCGGCACCCGCAGGCTGCTGGATCCGGAGGCCCTGGAGATCATCCGGCGCGAGGACACGGCAGCCGGCAGCGGCACACCCCGTAACTACCCAGCGGGAGGGCCGAACAGAACCCCTAACGCGGAGCCGTTATCCGCATGAATTAGGGATGTCCACCACCTTCCGACGGGGGTAACGTCGGAAGGGGACTTGGTTTCGGCGAAGGAGGCGGAACATTTTGGACCACAATCAGCTGGGGGCTACCAAAGGCGAGGGCAGAACAGCGGGCCATGTGGCAGCGGCCGAGGATGAACACAGACTTTTGGGGCTTGTCCTGGACAGCCCAGAGATCACTTCTTTCCTCACCGAACTGGCCATCATGACGGCGTCGTGCCTTTCGACGCAGGACAACATTATTGATTGCGGCGTGACCGTACTGCGGGAGAAAAAGCCCGCGGTGGCAGCCAGCAGCGATGCGCGGGCGGCGTCCCTGGATGAGCTGCAGAACGGCTTCGGCGAGGGGCCATGCCTCACGGCCTTGCAGGGGAACACCACCGTCCTGATCCCCGACCTTCTTGTCGAGGAACGGTGGCACCGCTACACGGAGGCCGCACTGGACAACGGCGTTCGCTCCGTCCTTGCCGTCCCCTTGAACCTGGCGGGCGAGGCGCACGGGGTGACAAACCTCTATTCCAGACAACCCAACGGATTCTCGGACCTGGACGTCCTGACCGCTGAAAATTTCGTGGCCAACGCGTCACGATCCATACAGCTCGCGCTCAGCATGGCGCACCTTAAGGGCGTACACGAGGACCTCCTGGCAGCGATGCAGTCACGGACCATCATCGACATGGCGGTGGGCGTGGTCATGGCGCAGAACGGCAGCTCCCAGGACGAGGCCATCAGCATCCTCACCCGGGCGTCCAACAGCCGCAATGTGAAACTCCGCGAGGTGGCCTCCACCGTGGTGGACTCCGTGGGTGGCAAAGGTACGGCGAGCAAGGCGTCCTAAAGCGGACTTGCTGGGGTGATACGGGGGTTGTTGGCCGGCGCCCTTACCGGTCGGCCCAGCCGGTGGGCGCGGGGGCGTCGAGGAACGTGGTCACTACCTCGCGCACGAGGTCGGTCCGCGCGAGCCCGAAAAAGTGCGTCGTTCCGGGGAACACCGCGAGCTGCGACGCGGGCACGCCCTCGAAGTCGCCGTTCACGTCTCCCCCTCGCAGTTGGAGGAACTTCACCGCGTGCTCAAGCTTGACCATGTCGCAGTCACCCACCGTGAAGAGCGTCGGGGCAGCGATTCCGCGGATCTCATCATCGCTCCATCCGGTTTCGCCCGAGCCGTAGTGTGAGAGCTTATCGAGCAGGCCTTGCAAGTGCTCGCGATCGGGATGCGGGGACACTGTGAGGTAACGTTCCTCCATTGGGGTTCCCGCGATCATGTCCACCGTCATCTCCGCGACAGCTTCCCCGTTGCCGCCGCGATCCCCCTCTGGCCGGAACGACACCGACGAAACGATGAGCTTGCGCACAAGTTCCGGGTGGTGGATCGCCAGGTCCAGCGCGACCGCACCGCCGACGCTGAACCCGAACACATCCACGCTGCCGACACCGAGGTGCTCAAGAAGCCCGATGACATCAGACGCCAGGGCGTGAGTGCCCAGCGGCCGGTCGATGTCGTTAGTGCGTCCGTGCCCTTGGAAGTCCGCGGCGATCACCCGGCGCCCGCCCGACAAACTCGGGATCAGCGCACCGAACTGCTGCTCGATGTCGAAGAGCCCGCCGTGCAGGAGCAACAGCGGAGTGCCGCCCTCCCCGTGCAACTCGTAATACATCTGGAGCCCATTGACCGACGCGTATCCGGTCTCGCGGGCGGCTGTCGTCCCATCGGTCATCCGTGAGCCTCCTCTGGCCTCTGCGTGCCTGCCTTCAATCCTGACATTGCACCCGCTGCACAGCCAGTGCAGGGCCGGCACAAATTCCTCCGCGGACTGACTGATGCATACGCCACACTGCAACCTGGGGCACGACGGCGGCACCGCCGTCGTGCCTGACAGGGAGCTTGCCCGACAAAACCCTAGGAGATCTTGCGACGGTAAATGGCGGTCGCGAAGGCATAGGCGAGAACCAGGATACCGACGAGCCAGGCGAGGGAGATCCAGATGTCACTGCCCACCGGTTCCTCGGCGAATAAGGCCCGGATGGTGTTCACGATGGAGGTGGCGGGCTGGTTCGAAGCGAACCATGCGACCGGGCCCGGCATCGAATCGGTGGGCGCGAATGCCGAGCTGATGAACGGCAGGAAGATCAGTGGATAGCTGAACGCACTCGCGCCGTCAACAGTCTTCGCCGAGAGCCCGGCGATCACGGCGATCCAGGTCAGCGCCAGGGTGAACAGGACCAGGATGCCGGCGACTGCAAGCCAGGATGCCACGGATGCCCCGGTGCGGAACCCCATGACGAGGGCGACGCCGATCACGAGCCCTACCGAGACCAGGTTCGCGGCCAGGGAGGTGAGGACATGGGCCCAGAGCACGCTCGACCTCGCGATCGGCATGGACTGGAAGCGTTCGAAAATGCCGCCCTGCATGTCCAGGAACAACCGGTACGCGGTATACGCGACTCCGGACGCGATCGTGATGAGCAGGATGCCAGGGAGCATGTAGTTGATGTACGACGTGTCGGATCGGGTGTTGATCGCACCGCCGAAGACGTACACGAACAGCAGCATCAGCGCGATCGGGGTGACAGCGGTGGTGATGATCGTGTCGGGGCTGCGGAGGATATGGCGCAGCGAGCGGCTGGTCAGGACGCGTGTGTCGCCGAGAACGTGAGCAGTCATCGGACTTCCTTTCGTGCTGGGACCGAGCCGGCGGCGTGACCGCCGTCGGTGGTCGGGCCGTCGTCGGCGGTGGTCGGGCGCTCGCTGGTGTTACCGACGAGGGAGAGGAAGACGTCCTCGAGGGAGGGCTGCTTCTCCACGTACTCGACTTTGGCGGGCGGGAGGAGTTGCTTGAGTTCGGCGAGCGTCCCGTTCTGGATGATCGTGCCCTTGTGCAGGATCGCGATGCGGTCAGCGAGCTGTTCTGCCTCGTCGAGATACTGCGTGGTCAGTAGCACCGTGGTGCCCTGACCGGCGAGTCGCTTAATGGTCTGCCACACCTCGATGCGAGCCTGGGGGTCGAGCCCCGTTGTTGGTTCGTCGAGGAAGATGACCGGCGGGTTCCCGATCAGGCTCATCGCGATGTCGAGCCGGCGTCGCATGCCCCCCGAGTACGTCGACGCCTTGCGGGAACCCGCATCCGCGAGGTTGAACTGCGCAAGCAGCCCATCGGCGACCGCCCCCGGGTCCTTTAGATGACGCAATTTGGCTACGAGCACGAGGTTTTCCCGGCCGGTTAGTACTTCATCGACCGCGGCGAACTGGCCGGTCAGGCTGATCGACTCGCGCACGTCGCCGGGCTCCGCGGTGACGTCGAAGCCGTGCACCATGGCGGTGCCGGCGTCGGCCTTCAGCAGCGTGGACAGGATCCGCACCAGCGTGGTCTTGCCCGCGCCGTTCGAACCGAGCAGCGCGAAGATGCTCCCCGCGGCCACGTCAAAGTCCACACCGCGCAGGACGTGCACTTCCTTGAAGGACTTCTCGATGCCCTGCACCCGGATAGCGGCGGTTGTCACGATCCTGCCTCTTTCGCCTTATCGACCGCCTCGATGAGACGGGCCCGTTCCTTGTCGATCCATCGCTTTCCGCCGTAGGCCTGAGCAAAGCTCTCGGCGAACTCGATGGGATCCTCGCCGACGATCTCCACCACTGGCGTGCCGTCGATGGCAGCGCGTTCCCACAGGTCCGCCAGGTCCGAGAACATCTGCACGATGGTGTCCCCCTCCGTGACCCCGCCGTAGTACATGAAGTACCGGTTGAAGGCGGTCGCCACGGCGCGGTAGGGCTCGGGCAGGGCTTCCAGCCGCGCCTTGGACTGCTTGTACTGCTTCTTCTGCTCGAGCGAGCCGGTCACCAGCTCGATCCACTTGGCTGCCATATCACTTTCCTCCCGTGCGGAGCTGTTCAAGCCGTTCGGACAAGAAGCTCCATGTTTTCCAGAATTCGTCCAGTTCTTTTTCGCCCTGCGGGTTGAGCGTGTACACCTTGCGCGGCGGCCCTTTCTCGGAGGGCCGCTTCTCGACGTCCACCAGGCCCTTTTGCTCGATCCTGACCAGCAGCGCGTACACGGTCCCCTCGGCGATTTCGGTGAAACCCTGCGCCCGGAGCAGCGTGGTGATTTCGTACCCGTAGGCCGGGCTCCCGGTCAGGAGGGCGAGAACAATGCCCTCCAGTGTCCCCTTGAGCATTTCCGTCATTTGCTTACCCACCGGACACCTCCTCATCCACTACTCAGTGTTACTAGCTACTAGTACATAGTAGCGCTAAGTAGCCGAAGTGCAAGGCCTCAAAATGATCCGTCTGGAGGTGCTGTGGGGCCGGCGTTAAGAACGCGTTAAGATCCCGGGTTCCGCCGTTGGGCGCCCTTGGCCCGGTGCTACGCTCCGTTGGTTATTCACGCCGATCCCGCCTGCGCGGGTAGAGAAAGTAACCCGTTGACTGCACCCACCCGCTTCTCCATCCCCGCCAGTGTTCCGAATCCGGAGCGGGACGGCGACCCTGGAAACCGGCTGACCAGGTGGCTGCTGGAACATACAGTCCACCAGCCGGTAGGCCCCGAAGCCGCGGAGGACCACGCACCGGCCCACAGTTGGTGGAAGGTCATGTGCCTCACAGGAGTGGATTACTTTTCGACCCTCTCCTACTTGCCTGGCATCGCCGCCCTCGCCGCCGGGGCGCTATCCCCACTGGCCACCCTGCTCATTGTTGGCCTGACACTGCTGGGCATGCTGCCGATGTACCGGCGGGTCGCGCATGAAAGCCCTCACGGTCAGGGATCGGTGGCGATGCTGGAGAAGTTGCTGCCGTTCTGGCGGGGAAAGATTTTTGTCCTCGTCCTGCTCGGCTTCGTTGCAACGTCCTGGATCATCACCATCACCCTCTCCGCCGCCGACGCCACCGTCCACATGCTGGAGAACCCCTACTTGCCGCCTTTTTTGGACGGCCAGGCCGTCCTGATCACCGTGGCGCTCCTGCTGATCCTGGGCGGAGTGTTCCTTCTTGGCTTCTCTGAAGCGGTTGCAGTCGCCATCCCCTTGGTGGCCATCTTCCTGCTGCTCAACGCCGTGATTATCGGCGTGGGAATGTTCGACGCCGTCACGCAGCCAGGTGCGCTGTCCGCCTGGACCGCCGCGCTCACCTCCTCCGGTATGGGCTTCGGGGACATCGCCGGTCCCGCCCTACTCGCCTTCCCGCTGCTGGTCCTGGGCCTCTCCGGCTTCGAGACCGGCGTCAGCATGATGCCCTTGGTCGCGGCCGATGGCGCCACCGCGGAGGAACGCCTTGCCGCCCGCGTCCGGAACACGCGCAAGCTCCTCACCACGGCCGCCCTGATCATGAGCGTCTACCTCCTGGGCAGCAGCTTCGTGACCACGGTGCTGATCCCCGCCGACGCCTTCGAGGCCGGCGGTGAAGCCAACGGCCGTGCCCTTGCCTATCTGGCCCACGAGCTGCTGGGCAACGGTTTCGGTTCCGTCTACGACGTCAGCAGCATCCTGATCCTGTGGTTCGCCGGCGCCTCCGCCATGGCCGGTCTGATCAACATCGTTCCCCGCTACCTGCCGTCCTACGGCATGGCCCCAGACTGGTCGCGGGCCGTGCGGCCGGTGGTCCTGGTCTACACCGCCATCAGCATCCTGATCACCATAGGGTTCAAGGCCGACGTGAACGCCCAGGCCGGCGCGTATGCCACCGGGATCCTGGCCATGATGGTTTCCGGGGCGGTAGCCGTCAGCATCTCCGCGGCGCGCAGCAAAAGGCGGAGCGCCGCCGTCGGGTTCTCTGTCCTGACCCTGATACTGCTGTACGCACTGGCCGCCAACGTGATCGCCAAACCGGACGGCCTGGCGATCTCCGGGCTGTTCATCGTGGGAATCATTGTGGTCTCGCTGGTGTCCCGGGTCAGCCGCACCACCGAACTCAGGGTTCATAAAATCGAGTTCGACGACGACGCCCGCCGCTTTATCACCGACACGATTGACTACGACGGGCGGATCAACCTGATCGCCAACCGCCCGCAGGCCCGCGATGCAGCGGAATACAGCGCGAAGGAAGCTCAACAGCGCGAGAACAATCCCGTGCCTGGAACGGCTGATGTGATCTTCCTGGAAATCGACGTCACCGATCCCTCGGGCTTCAGTGACGTGCTGGAGGTGCGCGGAATCGAGGTGGACGGACACCGCGTCCTTCGCGCCGAGAGCCCTGCCGCTCCCAACGCCATCGCCGCCATCCTGCTGGCCCTCCGCGACGCCACGGGAGTCCGGCCACACGCTTATTTTGAGTGGGCGGAAGGCAACCCCCTGGCACACCTGATGCGCTACCTGCTGCTGGGCCGCGGTGACACGGCCCCCGTGGTCCGGGAGATCATCAGGGAAAATGAACCCGACCCGAGTCGCCGTCCTGGCATCCATGTGGGCTAGGACATGTCCCTGAGCAGGTTCCGGAACGGCGCGCCGGCGCCACCCCGGAACGGCGCTGCAATGCCGGGCCTGAGGGGCGGACGAATCCCCGAACCGCGGAGCGATAACCCCATACGCCGAGCCCTCCTGCACCCGGTGCGTTCGGTCCCGCTGGCGTTCCTGGCCGTCATCGGACTGGGTGCGGCCCTGCTGATGCTTCCGATGGCCCGGACCGGCAGCGACCTGGTAAGCGACCCCGTGATGGCCGCCCTGTTCACGTCTGTGTCGGCTGTCTGCGTAACAGGGCTTATCACTGTGGACACGGCAACGTACTGGACGCCGTTCGGGCAGGCTGTGATCATGTTCCTGATCCAGGTGGGCGGCTTCGGCATCATGACCCTGGCGACGCTGCTGGCACTGTTGGTCCGTAAGAGCATAGGCCTGCGCGGGCAACTGGTGGCGCAGTCCGAAACGCACACCCTGAACCTGGGCGATGTCAGGCACGTGCTGCTGCGGGTGGCCAGGCTCATGGTCAGCATCGAGGCGGTCACAGCCGTTATTCTGACGGTCCGATTTTGGCTGGCCTATGACCAGAATCCCCTGACGGCACTGTGGCACGGTTCCTTCCATGCGGTGTCGGCCTTCAACAATGCCGGCTTCGCGCTCTACAGCGACAACCTCGTTGGCTTCGCCGAAGACCCCCTGATCATCGTCCCCATCTGCCTGGCCATCATTGCCGGCGGCCTGGGGTTTCCGGTGATCATCCAACTGCTCCGGGGCGACCTGAAACCCAGGAATTGGAGCATTCACCTGCGCCTGACCATCTACGGCACCCTAGTGCTACTCGCCGGCGGCATCGCCTTGTTCGGAGCCTTCGAATGGAATCGAAACGAGACCCTGGGCGGCCTGTCACTGACGGGCAAGCTGTTGGGTTCACTGGCCGGCGGCGTCTTCCCCCGCACTGCCGGCTTCAACAGCATCGACTACGGTGCCGCTGCTCCTGAGACACTGATGGTTACC
Source organism: Pseudarthrobacter sp. CCNWLW217 (assembly GCF_037203985.1). Taxonomy (NCBI): domain Bacteria; kingdom Bacillati; phylum Actinomycetota; class Actinomycetes; order Micrococcales; family Micrococcaceae; genus Pseudarthrobacter; species Pseudarthrobacter sp. CCNWLW217. The sequence goes on along the minus strand of NZ_JBBCBT010000003.1, from coordinate 226,175 downwards.
AACATCCTGATGTTCATCGGTGGCGGCAGCGCCGGTACCGCCGGCGGCATCAAGATCACCACGTTCCTGGTGCTGGCGTTCTCCATCTGGAACGAGGTGCGCGGCAGGGATGAGGTGACCATCGCCCACCGTTCCATCAGCGCCTCGTCGCAGCGCCAAGCTCTGTCCGTGGCGCTGCTGGGGGTCGCCGCGGTGGTGGGCGGCACCCTGGCGCTGCTGATGCTGACGGACTACAGCCTGGAGAAGGTACTGTTCGAATCCATCTCCGCGTTCGCCACCGTGGGGATGAGCACCGGTATCACGTACAACCTCCCGCCGTCGGCCGAGTGGGTCCTCATGGCGCTGATGTTCCTCGGCAGGATCGGCACCGTGACAGTAGCGTCCGCGCTGGCCCTCTCCTCCCGGCCGAGGCTCTATAGCCTGCCGGAAGAGCGCCCCGTCATCGGTTAGTCCCCAGCCCTTTCCAGTTGCGGGCGCTAACCGATGGGAATAGGTTGTGGAGATGTCCACAACGCCGGAGCGCGACCTCCTCCTTGAACTCCAGGACCTGATTATCGGCACAGACTCAATAGCCGAGTTCCTGGGAGGCTTCGCTGCTATCGCCGCCGACGTGATCAGCCGTAACGCCGGTGAAACCGTGGAATGCGGCGTGACTCTGAAACGCGTCAAGCACACCAGGACCGTTGGCGGAAGCAGCCCCAAGGCCATCCACCTGGACAAAATCGAGCAGCAGGTAGGTGAGGGACCCTGCATTACAGCCCTCCAGACCCAAAGGCCCACCCTCCTGGGCGATGTCCGCACCGACCCGCGCTGGCCGCGCTACCAGAAAGCGCTGTATGACGAGGGCATCCTCAGCGCCCTGGGCGTGCCGCTGGAGATCGGCGAAGACTCTTCCGCCGCCCTGAATTTTTTCGCTACGTCCACCAGCGTGTTCTCTGACGACATCATCAAGGAAGCCGCCGGCTTCGCCGACCTTGCCGGGAGCGCCGTCCGCCTCGCCTTGAAAGTGGGCACCGCCCAGGGCGCCGCCGATGACCTCAGCGCAGCGATGCAGAAGCGGACAGCCATCAACCTGGCCTGCGGGATCATCATGGGCCAGAACCGCTGCACCCAGGCCGAAGCCATGACCATCCTGACCAACGTCTCCAGCCACCGAAACCAGAAGCTCCGGGACGTGGCCGAGGAAATGGTCATCAAGATCTCCGGCGACAAGCCCAGCACCCACTTCGACGCGTAAAATGACCGCATGACACCGCAGGAGCTGGCCAACCTGGCCCACCTGCGCCGCGCCCGCGACCTGATCGATCGCGAATATGCGCGGCCCCTCGACGTGCCAACCATGGCTGCCGGCGCCCTGATGTCGCCGGCGCACTTCTCGCGCCAGTTCAAGGCTGCCTATGGCGAGACGCCCTACAACTACCTCATGACACGGCGGATCGAACGCGCCATGGCCCTGCTGCGGGCCGGCATCAGCGTGACGGACGCCTGTATGGAGGTGGGCTGTACATCGCTGGGTTCGTTCAGCTCCCGCTTCACAGAGGTCGTGGGCATCACCCCCAGCGAGTACCGCTCCAGGGAACACCACGCAGTTAACGCCATGCCCAACTGCATCGCCAAACAACACACGCGGCCGGACCGCAAGGCGTCGGCAGCAAGCAAGAAAGCGGGCAGTGGAGTGGCACGGGAAACACTGAGCAGGATTGAAGAAGCGCCCGCGCCACAGCTGCAATAGCGTGTGAAACATGAACATTTCATTGAAGTACGCACACGTAACCGTCAACGATCTCGACGAGTCCCTCGCGTTCTACCGCGACGCGCTTGGCTTTGAAGTGCGGAACGACGTCGGCTCGGATGGACAGCGCTGGGTCACCCTTGGAAGTGCCGCCCAGCCCGACCTTGAGCTCGTTCTTTCGCCTCCCCACGCAGGCCGCTCCCAGGCAGACGGAGACGCCATCCAGGAGCTCCTCACCAAGGGCGTCATGCCCATGCTGGTGTTCAACACGGACGATCTCGATGCGACGTTCGAAAGGCTCCGCGCGTCAGGGGCCGAGGTCCTGCAGGAACCCAAGGCCCAGCCGTGGGGCCCGCGTGACTGCGCGTTCCGGGACCCCTCCGGCAATATGATCCGCATCAACCAAGGCTGACACTGCCGAAACGCCGGCCCGGATCCCGTTGCGGGACCCGGGCCGCTCCGTGCCGGGGTTAATCAAATATGAGTACTAACTACTCGTGTGCCCCGGTTGTGAGCCCCCTAGGCTCGGGATTGGCTGCAGTAGCGACGGCCCTTCTCACTTGATGGGGGCGATCACGTGAACGATGGTCAAACACATACCGGCAGGGACTCGGACGAACTTGAGCTGCCGACCCACTGGCGCTGGGACGGCACGGATCTCCTTTACGATCTGGTGGCACCCACGGAGGCCGCGTCACTGGACGTGCTCGCTGGCCTAGGGGCCGCGGCCCTGACCAGGGCCGCCGACGCGGTCCTTGACTGTGCGGTGACCCTCCGGGCACCGAAGCGGAAACCGGTCACGGCCGGCGCGCCTGACGCAGCCGTGGCGCTCACCAGGTGGGACCAGGAACATTCGCACGGCCCGGCGTCGGAATCGCTGGACGGCAGCGTTGCCATCCTCCTCAACGCCGAATCCCGGGACCCGCGGTGGCCTCACTACCGCCAACGGCTGCAGGCGGCTGGCTACTTGAGCGCTATGAGCCTTCCTTTGAAGGTGAATCACGGCTATTCCGGCGCTCTGTCTTTCTTCGCGGCCGAGCCCAACATCTTCACCACTGAGCTCATGTCGCAGGCTTTTGCTTTCCGGGATGTTGGATCGAGGAGCCTGCGCCTGGCGACGCAGGTGCGGCGGGCGTCCGAATTCACAGACCAGCTGCGCTCGGCCCTGATCAGCCGCACGACGATAGACATCGCCTGCGGCGTGATCATGGGGCAGAACAGATGCTCCTACGACGAAGCCTTCGACATCCTAGCCAGGGCCTCAAGCCACCGGAACGTGAAGCTGCGCCTCCTCGCGGAATCAATCCTGGAAGGCTACGGCGGCGCCCCCGAACCCCACTTCGACAGCTGATGCTTGACGCCTATTGCAGTAGGAAATAGCTCACAAAAACTTTGCTAAATTGGCACAGCTGGGTACTCTTCCTTCTTAGGTAAGCCTAACCTTGGCTTCCACGAGGCGAGGTGCACTGGCGAATGACCGCGAACTATCTGTTTGGCCTGTGCGAAGGCCTTGAGGCGACCCTCGTCATCGTCCTGCTGATGGCCTACCTGTCCAAGAGTGGCCGGTCGCATCTGCTCCCCAAGCTGTGGGCCGGCGTGGGAGTTGCCGAGGGCTTCGAGGCCCTCCTCAGTTTCGGCCCCCGCGGACTGACGTTCGAAACGCAGGAGGCCATCGGCGGTAGCCTGTCCATCCGCCGTCATCCTGGTACGGAACGCTGCTCAAGGGCACCTTGAACTTCTCCCCCGCCACTACCTGGCTGCTGTACGTCCCGCCGGTGATGTTTTTCATCCTCCGCACCGATCACCGCGCGCATGACCCGGTGGATGAGCCCCAGAGCCCGCCGACTTTCGCGTCAAAATCCTAGCCTTCCCCCTCCACACCACCACATCCCCAAAGGAATATCCCCATGCCTCAGTTCGCCAACCGGCATTTCCGTTACATGCTGGCCGCAGCTATCCTTCCGCTGGCACTGGCCGCTTGCACGAGCAACAGCGCTCCGGCCGCCACCGGCCCCATCAAGGTTTCCAGCACCAATGACGTTTGCTCGCTGTCCACCGCGAGCGCCAAGAGCGGCAACATCACGTTCGCCATCCAGAACGATGGCGACCAGGTCACCGAGTTCTACCTCCTCGCCGAAGACGGCCTGCGCATCATCGGCGAGGTGGAGAACATCGGACCGGGTCTGACCCGCAACCTGGTGGCCACTGCACCCGCCGGCAAGTACATAACTGCGTGCAAGCCGGGCATGCAGGGCGAGGGCATCCGCTCCGCCTTCGAGATCACCGAATCCGGGGACACGCCCGCAGTGGACACCAACATCAAGGCCCTCACGGACACTGGCACGGCCCAGTACATGGCGTACGTCAAGGACCAGGCCGAGCAGCTCCTGGCCGGCACCAAGGAGTTCGCCGCAGCCTACGCCGCCGGCGATGCCGCCAAGGCCCGGGACCTCTACGCCGCCACCCGGATGCATTGGGAGCGGATCGAACCCATTGCGGAATCCTTCGGCGACCTCGACCCGAAGCTGGATGCCCGAGAGGCAGACCTTGCGCCGGGCGAGGAATGGACTGGCTGGCACCGCGCCGAAAAGGACCTCTTCCCGCCTGCCGGATTCGCTGCGCTGAGTGCAACCGAACGCGAAAGGCTCTCCGCCCAACTGGTCGCCGACACCGAGGACCTGGTCAGCCGTACCCGCAACGTTGAACTCACCCCCGACAAGTTGGGCAACGGCGCCAAGGAACTGCTGGACGAAGTTGCTACCGGCAAGGTCACCGGTGAAGAGGAAATTTGGTCGCACACGGACCTCTGGGACTTCCAGGCCAACGTGGACGGCGCCCGGATCGCCTTTGAGAACCTCAAACCCGTCCTGGAGCAGAAAGACCCGGCACTCGCCACGTCGCTGGAGGCGAAGTTCGCCGCTCTCCAGGCCCAACTCACCCAGCACGACCGCGGCGAAGGCTTCATGTACTACGACGAGCTAACCCCGGAGCAGGTACAAAAGCTCGCCGCCCTGGTGGACGCCCTCGGTGAGCCGCTGTCCAACCTGACCGCCGCCGTCGTTCTGTGAGCGGCTGCCCGTACGGCGGGGGCCAGGCGGGAAGAGACGCTGCCGGACCGGACGCACTCGGTGCAGACACTTCCGCCGCCGAATCGGCCAAAAGTGAGGCGCCGGCGACGCGCATGTCGCGCAGGGGCCTCCTGGCACTGGCCGGCGTAGGCGGTGCAGGAGCCATTGCAGGCGTGGCCGCAGGCCTGCTCAGCCATGACGCTTTGGCTCCCGCTACAGCTCCGACCCCGGCCGAAGCAGACGTTGTGCCGTTCCACGGAAGCATCCAGGCCGGCATCACCACACCGGCTCAGGACCGCCTGCATATGGCTGCCTTCGACGTCACCACGGACGACCGCGGCGCCTTGATCCGGCTCTTGAGAGACTGGACGGCGGCCGCCGAGGCCATGAGCCAAGGCCGCCAAACTGGCACCACCGGCGCGGCGGACGGCCCCTACGACGCGCCGCCGGAGGACACTGGCGAAGCCTTAGGCCTCAGCGCTGCAAAGCTCACTGTGACCTTCGGGTTCGGCGCTGGCCTGTTCGAAAAGGACGGCAAAGTCCGCTTCGGGTTGGAAGGCCGCCGCCCCGAAGCCCTGATCGACCTGCCACATTTCCCCGGCGATGACCTGCAACCGAACCGCAGCGGCGGCGATATCGTCGTTCAGGCCTGCGCGGACGATCCGCAGGTGGCCGTCCACGCCATCCGCAACCTCGCCCGCATCGGCTTCGGCACGGTCCGGGTGCGCTGGTCCCAGCTCGGCTTTGGCCGCACCTCCTCGACGTCCCGGAGCCAGCAGACCCCACGCAACCTTTTCGGATTCAAGGACGGCACCAACAACATCAAAGCCGAAGATACAGCCCTGCTGAACGAACACGTGTGGGCGGGTGCAGGCTCCCGTCCAGAGGAAGCATGGATGCAGGGCGGCAGCTACCTGGTGGCCCGCCGGATCCGTATGCACATCGAGATCTGGGACCGCACCTCGCTCCGCGAACAGGAGGGCTTGATCGGGCGGACCAAGTCCGAAGGGTCCCCGCTATCCGGAGGCAAGGAATTCAGCGCCCCTGATTTTGCCCTTAAAGGCAAGGACGGCGAACCCTTGATTGGTATGGACGCTCACGTCCGAATGGCCCACGCCGACCAGAACGACGGAGTCCGGATGCTCCGCCGAGGCTACAACTACACCGACGGCTCCGACGGGCTGGGGCACCTCGACGCCGGTTTGTTCTTCGTTGCCTTCGTCAGGGATCCCCGCACGCACTACGTCCCGATGCAGATGGCCATGGCCAAGCAGGACACCATGGCCGTGGAATACCTCAAACACACCGGCTCGGCCCTGGCAGCGGTCCCTCCCGGCGTCCAGCCGGGAGGATACATCGGCGAAGGGCTTTTTACGTAGGCGCCCTGCATTCCGGGGACCTGCTGGTCCTGGTGGACCACGATTCGGCTGCCCGGCAGGTTCAGATCCTGGTGCTGCTTGGCGAGTTCCAGGGCTGCCTCAGCGTTCCCGGTCCATCCATACGAGGACTGAACGCGGACTTCGAACTGCCCCGCATCCTCACAGCCCGAACACCGTTGCCGGCTTCCGCGGCCCGGGCCCGCATGAACGGTGCCGCCCAACACCGCTCGTGCGGCCCACGGCAGCTCATGCGGGACAAGGCGGCCCTAGTGAGTACGCGCGGACGCCGCTGCCGAGAGTGCCTGCAGGCCCTTTTCGAAGTCTCCGCCCACCATCTTGTCCATGTTCATGAACAGGGCGAAGACCTTGGCCAATCCCTTGTTCTCGCCCGTCATGGTCCACTTCACGTTGGTGCCGCCGTCGACCGGGGTCAGCGTGAAGGTGGTGGGGTTCACGGCCTTGAACGGCTTGGTGAACTCGAGCCGGACCCTGACCAATCGGGGCTCCGTGGACTCCACGATTTCCATGTTTCCGCTGCCGGCCTTGCGGTTGCCGCTCCAGGAGTATTTCGCGCCGACGCCGGCAGCGTTGCCGGAATAGTGGCGTTCCAGGGCGGGGTCCACCTTCTCCCAGGGAGACCACTGGGTCCATTCGTGGAAGTTGTTGATGAGCGGGAAGATTGCCTCGGCCGGAGCCGGAATGAATGCGCTGCGGGTCACTTCATAGGTAGACATGCTGCCAGCATAGTGCGGGGCCGTCCTGCCCGGGAGTGCCCGGCCCCGGCGCCCCCGACCCGGTGGCACTTCCGGCGTCAGGACGGGCTAAGGGCGCTGATTTTGCGCTCCAGCGCGGCCCTTTCCGCCGCGTTCCCGCACAGCTCCAGGGCCTGCAGCAGGGCGTGTCGGGCTTCGTCGACGCGGCGCAGCCGGGTGAGGAGCTCGCCACGGACGGACGGAAGAAGGTGCGAACCGTTGAGTTCGCCCCGCCCGGCGATCTCCTCCACCAGGGCCAGCCCGTCGGCCGGGCCGGACGCCATGGCTACCGCCACCGCCCGGTTGAGTTCAATGATGGGCGACGGCGTGAGCTGGCCGAGTGCCTCATACAGTCCAACGATCCGGGGCCAGTTAGTCTCCGCCACCGAGTGCGCAACCGCATGGCATTCGGCGATGGACGCCTGCAGGCCATAGGCACCCAGCCCGCGGCCGCCGTCGGCCTTTGCCAGCGCCGCACGTCCGCGCCGGATCGCCGACTGGTCCCATAGCCGCCGGTCCTGGTCCTCGAGGAGGACCGGCTGGCCGGACTTGTCCAGGCGGGCGGGAAAGCGGGCGGCGGTCAACTCCATCAGGGCGAGCAGCCCGAAGACCTCCGGCTGCGGATCGAGCCGCACCAGCGTGCGGGCCAGCCGCTGCGCCTCGCCGGCGAGGTCCCGCCGGATCCACGAGTCCCCGCCGGAGGCAAACGACCCCTCCGTGAAGATGAGGTAGACCACCTGCAGCACCGAACCCAGCCGTTCGGCCCGCTCCCGGGGCTCGGGCACGGCAAAGGGCACGTTGGCGGCGGCCAGGGTTTTCTTGGCGCGCGTGATGCGGGCCTGGATCGTTGCCACCGGCACCAGGAACGCTTTCGCGATGGCCTCGCTCCCCAGCCCGCCCACCACGCGCAGGGTCAACGCGATGCGCGCCTCCTTGGACAGCACCGGGTGGCAGGAGATGAACATCAGCGCCAGGACGTCGTCGTCGATGGCTTCAGGGTCGAACAAGGCATCCGGACCGGGTTCCTCCGGGGACAGGTCCCGGGCCAGCATTGCGTATCGCTCGTCCGCTGCGGAGCGGCGCCGGAAGGCATCTATGGCACGACGGCGGCCGGTGGTCAGGAGCCAGCCCGTCGGTTCGTGGGGGACGCCGTTAACGGACCAGGAGACGAGCGCCTCGGCCAGCGCCTCCTGCGCCAGGTCTTCGGCGAGGGCGAAATCGCCAGTGAAGCGGGCGAGGGCGCCGACGATTCGTGCGGCTTCCATCCGCCACACAGCCTCGACGGCGCCCCTCGCCGCGGTGGATCCCACCGGTCAGAGCTGCCCGGTCTGCTCGCGCCAGGCGCGTTCCTTCTGGATCCATTCGTTATCCTGCGGGAATTCGTCGATGGTGGGCACGCGCCGGATCTCGGTCTTGCTGCCTTCCGTCATCGGCGCCCGCTTGGCCCACTCAACCGCTTCCTCCTTGGAGGCGACGTCCAGGAGGTAGAAGCCGTTGAACAGCTCCTTCGTCTCGCCATAGGGCCCGTCGGTGACTACCGGCTGCTCGCCGGTGAAGTCCACCACGACGCCTTCCTTGGGATCATCGAGGCCTTCGGCTGCCAGCAGGACGCCGGCGCGGATCAGTTCGTCGTTGAACTTGCCCATGGCAGTCAGGGCCTCGGTGAAGTCGACGTCCGTGAACCTGGCGAGGGACTCGTCGGTTGCCCGCATGATCAGCATGTACTTGGCCATTTCAATCTTCTCCTTGAGTGTGGAAGGTCGCCCTTCGACCTTCTCACCCATAGGTCGAACGGCACCACCGCAGATCGACACAACTGAAGAAAAACTTTTGGCTAGCTTCGGGTGTCCCGCCGCTGACGCTTGGGTTTCCCGTTCACGATCGTCCGGACAGCCGCATCCAGCTGGTCCAGGGTGCCTTTGGCGTCTGCCAGGGCCATAAGCTCCGCCGCTACGACCGCCAGCTTGAGGTTGCTGCGGCTGCTGTGGCCGATCAGCAGCTTGAACGCCTCCTCCGCGCCGATCCCCAGCCTGCCCATCAGCAGTCCCCGGGCCTGGTCAATGACGCTGCGGGTGGCGGTGGCACGCTCCACGGCTTCGCGGGCGGCCACTTCGGTCTCCCGCTGGAGGGTGGCGGTCAGGTCCACCATCATCCCGTCGATCGCGGTGACCGTTCCTGCCGGGTCAACAGTCCCCTCGCCGGAAGTCAGGACCTGGTGAAGGCGGCCGTGGGCGTCGATGATCCGGTGATAGATGGAGAAATGGCCGCCATGGCAGCAGATCTCAGCGATGATTTCCTGGGCCCGCGGCCTGTCGTCAGGATGCTTGTGGGCGAAGATCAGCTCGATAGAGGGCACCACCTCGCCCCGCTTGTAGCCGTGCAGCTCAAACAGGCCGTCGGAAAACTTCACGGTCCCGCTGACCAGGTCAATGTGGTAGGTCCCGGCTGGGCAATTCCGCGTCCCCAAAGCACTCGAATACGTGTAGGGGCTGCTCAAATCCGACAATTGGGCACCTCCAGGCGTTCCGTAGGCCGCCTCCCCTGGGCGGGTCAACCCATTATGGCAAGGAATCCCGCATTTGAGACGTTTGTATCCCCACGGTGACGTCCCGCCGTCGAACCCTCTCTCACTTCGCTGGTCCGTTGCTCTATCACTTGTGGTCCCCAAAAGGCCCCCAGAAGGACCCTAAGTGATAGAGCAACACATCCTCCTGCTGGACGCGGCACCCGGCGTCCGCCGCCTCCTAAGTGCGGGCAGGGTTGACGCAGATACCCCCTGGGGGTATATTTTCAGTGTTGTCAGTGAAGTGGTATGTCCAGGCCCGGTGCCCCGCACCCGCCATCACAGCCGTTCAACCCCAGCGCCCATTGGACCTTCGTCAACGAATGGAAACTGACATGCCTGGTATTGGAAACCGCACCGAATTGCCTCAGGCCACCTCCGCCGTCGGCTGCAGCTGCTGCTCGACCGGCGCCTCGGCTCACCCCCAGCGGAACTCGGCCGACGCCGAATACTCCGTTGAGGGCCTGACCTGCGGACACTGCGTTGAGACTGTGCAGAGGGCCGCGACCGCCGTCGAAGGCGTCACCGCCGCCACCGTTGAACTGGTAGCAGGCGGGACGTCGCGCCTCCTGATTTCCGGATCGGCCGATCCCGTCGCGATCCGTGAGGCAGTTTCCACTGCCGGGTACACCATTAGCCGCTGAACCGGCCCACCGCGTCCTCACCAGGGAGGAATCATGCAACACCACAGCGCCACCGCCGAACATCACCACCACGAAAACCACGCGTCCACCGGGCACAGCACCCAGGACGCCCACACCGTCCACACCTCCGGTCAGCACGCCGGCCACAGCACCGCCATGTTCAAAAACAGGTTCTGGACGGCCCTCGCCCTCTCCATCCCCGTGGTGTACTTCAGCCCCATGGTGGGCCACCTTCTGGGTTACATGCCGCCCGTGTTTCCCGGATCCGCCTGGATTCCACCAGTCCTGGGAACGGTGATCTTCCTTTACGGGGGTCAGCCGTTCCTGAAGGGCGGGCTGCGGGAACTGAAAGACCGGCGCCCTGGCATGATGCTGCTGATCGGCATGGCCATCAGCGTTGCTTTTGTTGCCTCATGGGTCACCACGCTGGGCATCGGCGGCTTCGACCTGGACTTCTGGTGGGAACTGGCCCTGCTGGTGGCCATCATGCTTCTGGGCCACTGGATTGAAATGCGTGCCCTCGGCTCCGCGCAGGGCGCACTGGATGCCCTTGCCGCGCTGCTCCCGGACGAGGCTGAACGCGTAACCCCCACCGGCACCGAGACCGTTCCCGTCTCCGAACTGAGCGAAGGCGACATCGTCCTGGTCCGCTCCGGCGCCCGGTTACCTGCTGACGGCAGGGTCGTTGAGGGGCAGGCCGAGTTCGATGAGTCCATGATCACAGGTGAGTCCAAGACAGTGCCCCGCTCGCCAGGCGACGCTGTCGTGGCCGGAACGGTGGCCACCGACAACTCCGTGCGCGTCCGCGTGACCGCCGTCGGCGACAACACCGCCCTGGCTGGCATCCAGCGGCTGGTTGCGGAGGCCCAGGCATCCTCTTCGCGCGCCCAGGCGCTCGCCGACCGGGCAGCAGCGTTCCTGTTCTACTTTGCCGCTGGAGCGGGTGTGCTCACCTTCGTTGCCTGGACCTTGCTTGGCAGCGTCCCGGAAGCCGTGGCCCGCACCGTCACGGTGCTGGTGATTGCCTGCCCGCACGCCCTCGGCCTGGCGATCCCACTGGTCATCGCGATCTCCACCGAGCAGGCGGCACGGGCAGGTGTGCTGATCAAGAACCGGATGGCCCTCGAACGGATGCGCACCATCGACGTCGTCCTCTTCGACAAAACCGGAACGCTCACCACGGGTGAGCCGGAGCTCAAGGACATCGCAACGTCCGACGGCGGAAGCCGGGACGGGCTGCTTGCGCTCGCCGCCGCCGTGGAGGCGGACAGCGAACACCCGGTTGCCCGTGCCATCGTCAGGGCGGCGCGGCAGCGGAACCTGAACATCCCGCACGCCACCGGCTTCACTTCCCTGACCGGACGAGGAGTCCGCGCCAGCGTGGACGGCCGCACCATCCAGGTGGGCGGCCCGGCCCTACTGCGCGAACTGGGCCTTTCGGAACCTGAATCTGTGGCTTCCTCGACCGCGGAGTGGATGGAACGCGGGGCTGCGGTCCTGCACGTTGTCGACGGTGACCGGATCCTGGGGGCCGTCAGCCTGGAGGATGCGGTCCGAACCGAATCGCGCCAGGCCGTAGCGGCGCTGCAGGACCGGGGCATCAAGGTTGCCATGGTTACCGGCGATGCCCGGCAGGTTGCGGAGGCCGTGGCGGCCGAGCTGCACATCGACGAGGTCTTCGCCGAAGTCCTGCCGGCGGACAAGGACAAGAAAGTGGCCGAGCTGCAGGCCCGAGGGCTGAAGGTGGCCATGGTGGGCGACGGCGTCAACGACTCCCCTGCGCTGGCCCGGGCAGAAGTGGGTATCGCGATCGGGGCGGGCACCGACGTCGCCATGGAATCGGCAGGCGTTGTGCTGGCCGGCAACGATCCCCGGGCCGTGCTGTCCATGGTGGACCTCTCCCGCGCCAGCTACCGGAAGATGTGGCAGAACCTGGTCTGGGCCACCGGCTACAACGTCATTTCCGTTCCGCTGGCCGCCGGTGTACTCGCGTTCGCCGGAGTGGTGCTCTCCCCCGCGGCGGCCGCTGTCCTGATGTCCGCCTCGACTATTGTGGTGGCACTGAACGCCCAACTGCTTCGTCGGATTAGGCTGAACCCGGAGCAGGTCCGTTGACGCTGAGGCAGGGAGGATCGTCGGCATGAACGTTGCAGCCCGACGCCGGCTGGCAACCCTGATGGGGCGTGCCGTGCTGCTCGCCGGGATCCTGGCCATCGTGGCGGGAATCCTGGGGATGCACACCCTGACCGGCAACCACGCCGCGCACACGCTGGGAGCCGGGGCGCCGCCGTCGTACGCCACAGCGGCTCCCACCGGGCACGGTCCTAGCGCGCACAACGGGCACGGTTCTGGCGCGCACAGCCACAGCGCACCCAGCAGCGTGGTGCGGGGCGAGCCCGCCGCCTACGGCGCATCCGCCGTGGCGTGCAGCGACACTCTGGGCAGCACGGAGTCCCCGGCCGTGGCCTGCACTCCCCTGGCCAAGGCCGGTTCCCTTAGTGCCCCCGAACCGGGCAGCGCGGGGCAGCTTGCGGACGCACGGGTCCGTTCCGGTGTGGGAACCATGCGGTTCTACCCTTACCTGCCCGATGGCCCGTCCCCGGGAGATCTCTCCATCAGCCGGACGTAAAGGGCACGACGCCGGGCCCACAGTCCCGCGATCTGCCTGCCCGATGTGCACCATCGGGCCGTCCGCCGCGCCAACTGCGCGGCATGCCAAGACTCCGGCGCCCCCTGCGCCGAACACAACCTGAAGGACGGATTTCCCATGAACACCCAGAAACTTGGCGTGGCAGCCGCACTCGCCGCTGCCCTTTCACTCACCGGATGCGCCGCCGGCGCTGGCACCGGCACTACGCCGTCGCACGGCATGAACCATGGCAGTTCCAGCCCGATGTCCAGCATGATGCCGGACGCCTCGGCGGACCACAACGCCGCGGACATCATGTTCGCTCAGATGATGATCCCCCACCACGCACAGGCCGTGGAAATGAGCGAGATCATGCTGGCGAAAACTGGCATTCCGGCCTCAGTAGCCTCCCTGGCCACCCGGATCAAGGCGGCGCAGGCTCCCGAAATCGAGCAGATGACGGACTGGCTCGAGGATTGGAACCAGCCCACCGGCATGATGACCGGGCACGCCATGCATGGCGGGGACATGGCCGGCATGGTCAGCGCCGAGGACCTGGACAAACTCAAGGCCGCCCAGGGCACAGAAGCTGCGAAGCTGTTCCTGACGCAGATGATCGCCCATCACGAGGGCGCCATCGCCATGGCCCAAACCGAGGTCGAGTCCGGCGAGTTCACCAAAACCATCGAGCTGGCCAACGCGATCATCACCTCGCAGCAGGCGGAAATCGAGGAGATGAAGGAGTTGCTCGCCGCAGTGTGACAACCGCCTGACCGCTTTCCCTCGCGATGCTCTATCACTTCCGGTTCCTAACAGCCACGTTTAGCAACCAAGAGTGATAGAGCATCGTTGGAAGTGTCGCGAAAGGTGAGAAAGCGTTTCGACGGCGGCGGCGGCGCCTTCCCGTGTTAAGTTGAAATGTGCGGACCGACCGGTCCGGCGCACCGGCTGGAAAGAGTACCCCTGTTGCAACTGCCCGACCCTGCCTCCGCGCAAGTGAGAATACTGACCGTCTGTACGGGCAACATCTGCCGTTCCCCCGTCGCCGAGCGGCTCCTGCAGGCAGGCTTGGACCAGGCGGTTCCGGGCGGTTTTGTGGTCACCAGCGCCGGCACGCATGCCATGGTGGGCGATCCCATCCAGCCGCCGTCCGCGGACATCGTGCGCACATTTGGCGGCAACGCAGAAGGCTTCGCCGCCCGTCAGCTGACCAGCAGGATCCTGCGCGGCGTGGATCTGGTACTCACCATGACGTCGGGCCACCGCGGTGAGGTCCTGAAGCTGGACGCGTCCGTCCTGAAGCGCACCTTCACCATCCGCGAGTTCGCCCGGATGCTCGACGTCCTGGATGACCGCGCCACCGCCCCTGGAACAGCGGAAACACCAACAGAAGCAACGCACGACGCCGGCAAGCGGCTGGCAGCGAACGCCGAGGCCTGGCGCGGCCTCCCCGCCAGGGCCGCAGCGGTCCGGCACCTGTCCCTGCCGTCGGACTCGTCAGAGAACGACGTCATCGACCCCTACCGCCGTGGCCTGGACATCTACCGCCAAATGGAGGACGAACTGGCCCCGGCCATCGTCTCCATCCTGCGCCATGCACGGCTGAACGCCCCCGCCTGACCTGACTGCGGCTGATTGTGCGGGTTTTCTGCGGATTTCCCCGATGTAACGCCGGAACACCGGTGCTAATTTTCGGAAATGGGCACCCATGCCGCGGATCCAAGGTCGACCAACCGCGCCAATGCCGCACGCCTTCATCGTCCCGTCATCGTTGCTCTCCAGGTGCTGATGGTGCTCGCAGTCCTCGTTCCTATGCTCAAGGACGCGTATCTATTCAATCTCGGCAGGATCTTCGACTCAGAAACCACCAAGATCGAACAAGCCTTCCCGGCAGAATCCACCCGACCGCAGCCGTCCGTCCCTGGGGCGGCCGTAGGCGGTACCGCAGCCAATCCAGCAGCGGCGGGGGCCCCGCCGTCGAACACCCGCAGCTCCCTGAACATCCTGGTGATGGGCAGTGACAGGCGCGCGTCCTCCAGTGAGAAGGCTGCCGCCGGCGCCGCCTCCAACCAGCGCGCTGACGCCCTCATGCTGGTCCACATTCCCGCGGACCGCACCAAGGTCTACTCCATCTCCCTGATGCGTGACCTCTGGGTGGGAATCAAGGACCACGGCCACGCCAAGATCAATGCTGCGCTGGCATTCGGCGGCGTCCCGCTGATGGTCCACACCGTGGAGTCCATCTTTGGCCAGCGCGTAGACCATGTCGCCATGATCGACTTCGAAGGCTTCGTGGGGATGACTGATGCCGTGGGCGGGGTCGAAGTGGACATCCCGGCGCCATTTGTGTCCCGCCACGACCGGATATCCTTCCCCGCGGGCCCGAACACCCTGGACGGTGTACACGCCTTGGAGTTTGTCCGTGAGCGGTACGCCTTTGCTGACGGCGACTACCAGCGCGTGCGTAACCAGCAGGCATTCGTCAAGGCCCTCCTGGCAAAGAACCTCAGCCAGGACACGGTCCTGAATCCCCTCACTGTCCACAACGTGGTGAGCGCCATGTCACCGTTCGTCAGCGTCGACAGTGGACTCGATGCGGCCACCGTGATCAGGCTCGCGAGGGAGCTGAAGGATGTCCAGCCCGAGGACATGGTGATGTTCACGCTACCGACACGGGGCACGGGGACCACCACCGACGGCCAGTCGATTGTGCTCCCGGACCTCGCGGCCATCGACGCTATCTCCGCGGCCATGGCCACCGACACGCTGGGAGACTATGTAGCGCACAACGGCCTAGAGGGCGGAAACTGATGCCATGGAGGCACAACGATGAGCACCCCATCCGGTTCCGGCCCCAGCAGCCCCGAACCTTCGGTTCCTGGCGGGACCAACCCTGCAGCCCACCCGGCACAGCTGCCGTGGACCGAACGACGGCGGCTGGTGATAGCCGCTGTCCTGGCACTGGTGCTGGTGGCGGGGGTCGTCGTCGCCGTCTTCAGTTTCAACCGCAGCGGTTCCGAATCCCAGGCGCCCGTGGTGACGCAGACGGCCACCCCCAGCGAGACCGCCACGCCGACGCCCACTCAGACCACCCCTCCGCCGGCGCCGGCAGCTCCCCCACCCCCGGAGCCGATCGCCGACCTGCCGCCGGTGCCCATGAACATCCTGCTCATCGGCAGTGACAGCCGCGGCAACGCCCGGGAACAGGCCGCCCACACTATGGCTACAGGCGCCTCGTCAGACCACCGGGCGGACACGCTGATGCTGGTCCACGTCCCGGCAGACCGCCGAACTTTCTACGTTATCTCGCTGATGCGGGACCTGTGGGTCGACATCCCAGGTTACGGCGGGGCAAAGATCAACACCAGCCTTGAGGTGGGCGGGATCGACCTGGCGACGCGGACGGTCGAATCCGTGCTGGGCACCCACATCGACCACACTGTGATGCTGGACTTCCACGGCTTCAAGCTCCTGACGGACGGGCTGGGCGGGATCGACGTCAACGTCACCACACCTTTCCAGTCGACGCACGAAACCCAGCATGTCTTCACCGCCGGCGTGAACCATCTCGACGGCCAGGCTGCCCTGGAGTTCGTCCGCGAGCGCTACGCCTTTGTGGACGGCGACTACCAGCGGGTCCGCAACCAGCAGACCTTCCTCCGGGCCGTCCTTGCGAAGCTGACCAGCGGCGGGGCACTCAACGATGTCAACGCGGTGCGGGCCTTGGTGAACTTTGCCGGGGGATACCTCACGGTGGACCACGGCTTCGATCCGGTGTCCGTGGCCATCCTGGCCTACGCGCTGCGCAACACCGACCCCAATGCCGCGGGGTTCGTCACGCTTCCCACCGCGGGCGTGGGCACCATCGGCGGCGCTTCGGTGGTCCTGCCCGACTACGGCGGGATTAATGCCCTGGCGACGGCCCTGCGGGATGGCCGGATCGCCGAGTACGCGCGCTAGGCACAGTCAGGGCTTGCGCCAGTCGTGGCCGGTGATGTGTGAGCCGGCCTGTGGCCCCATCTGCAGCATGCCGCCGTCAACCGCCCAGGATGCACCGGTCACGTAGCTTGAAGCCGGCGAGGCCAGGAACGCAATGACAGCCGCCACCTCGCGGGCGTCCCCCGGCCTGCCGAGCGGAACGCCGGGACGGTCCTTCGTCGTAGGATCCTCGTCCGTCTGGCCCGTCATGGGCGTTGCGATCTCCCCTGGTGCCACGCTGTTGGCAGTGATACCGAACTCCGCGAGCTCCAGGGCCATGGTCTTGATGAGTCCGCCCAGGCCGTGCTTGGAGGCGTCATAGGCAGCGGCGCCCACGCGCGGCTGGAATTCATGGACACTGGTGACCGCCACGATGCGGCCGCCCCTGCCGGCTTTGACCATGCGCCGGGCGGCGGCCTGCAGGCAGGCGAAAGCCCCCGTGAGGTTCGTATCCACCGTGGTTTTCCACGTCTCCAGGTCAAGGTCCAGGAACGGAGTGCCGTCACCTGTCCCGGCGTTGTTCACAAAGACGTCCACGCCGCCCAGTTCCTCGGCGAGCGAGTCAAGGACCGCTGCCGCTTCTGCCGGACGAGTGGTGTCCAGCCGGCGGACGACGGCGTTGCGCCCGGCGCGCCGGACCTCGTCGGCGGTCTCTTCAGCACCCTTTTCGTCCGTGTGCCATGTGATGCCAATGTCCATCCCGGACGCGGCAAGGGCCACCGCAGTGGCCCTTCCGATGCCCGAGTCGGATCCTGTGACGATCGCCGTCGCCGGTTCGAAGCGCGTGGTGTCTTCCATGCCTTCCTTTCAGCCCGCTATGCCGGCCGCTGCAAACGGGATGCCCTTGAAACAGCTTCCTCTGCCTGGCCCGTTTCGTCCTCCTCCAGCATCAGCGGGACGGCGAAAGTCACCACCAGGCGGGCGTCGGCATCGTCCACCGACCTAATGGTCAGGCTCCTGGTGCCGTACGGGACTGAGGGGGTGAAGACCTGCAGGTTCCGGGAACCGAGGCTGGCGGAGTCGCGGAACCTGTACGGAGTGCCCCAATGGTCTTCGATGGTGATGCGGGGAACCGGCCTGCCGATGGCCGACTTTACGTGGATATTGACCACCAGGCACCTGCTCCAGACCTCCACGGAGAGCACCGTGAACTCCGCGTTCCCGGCCATGTGCAGGCCAAAAGTGGGCGGCAGAAGCATTTGCCGGAGGGTGCCTTTCGGAATTATATTGCGCATCTCAGACCCCAATTTGATAAGTGTGCTTACAATTACCGCGCGTTAGTGACGCCCTGTCAAGTGGTTTGCGGATGACAGATTGGCATCAGTTAACCCAGCCCATGCCCGGCGTTAATCCAGGCTCCACGGAGCGTGTTCGAGCCCCGTGCACAGTGGATGCCATGACTGAAATTTCACGCCGCACCATTGTCAAAGGTTCCGTCCTCGCCGCAGCGCTGGCTGCAGTCCCGGCGGCCGCCAACGCTGCCAGCGGCCCGGTCCCCGGAAGCCCCCTCCGCACCGGGATCCCCCTTGTCAGGAACCGCCTCACCCTGCCCAGCGGCATCGCCACCGGGGACGTCACCTCGGACTCCGCCGTGCTCTGGTCCCGCTCCTCCGCCGCAGGCCGGATGATCGCCACCCTGAGGGCAGTTGACGACGGCGGCACTGTGCTGAGCGGCCGCGGAGCCTTCGCACGAACCCTCCGTGGACCGCGCGCCACCCAGGGGTCCGACTTCACCGCCAAGATCCACGCCGGCCACCTCCCCGCCAACACACGCTTCGCCCTGGAAATCAGCTTCGAGGACGACGGCGGCGCGGCGGGCGAGGCGATCACCGGAACCTTCCGGACGGCGCCCGATGCCGGAAGCACCAACGGTAAGGGACGCAGCGGCGGCGACCTCCCGCCGTCGTCCGCCCAAAGCTTTGTGTGGACTGGCGACACCGCCGGGCAGGGCTGGGGCATCAACGAGGAAATCGGCGGGATGCGCGGCTACCGGGCCATGCACAGCACCCGGCCCGACTTCTTCATCCACTCCGGCGACACTGTCTACGCCGACGGCCCCATCGCAGAATCCGTGGTGGAGAAAGACGGGCAGGTTTGGCGGAACCTGGTCACAGAGGAAGTCTCCAAGGTGGCCGAAACCCTCACCGAATTCCGCGGGCGGCACCGCTACAACTCCCTCGACACCAATATCCGCGCCATGCTCGCCGACGTCCCGCTGATCGCCAACTGGGACGACCACGAAACCACCAACAACTGGTATCCCGGCGAGATCCTGGACGACCCCCGCTACACCGTCCGCGACGTCAACACGCTCGCTGCCCGGGGCCGGCAGGCCTGGCAGGAAAACATGCCGATTGCTGACGGTGCCGCGCTGTGGCGGCCGGGAACGTTCGACGACGGCGGGCAGTACCAGCCCGCGCGCATCTACCGGAAGATCACCCGCGGCCCTCAACTGGATGTTTTCTGCCTGGACATGCGCACCTTCAAGTCGCCCAACACGGACGGCAAGGAGCCGTATGCCACCTCCATCCTGGGCCAGGAACAGGTGGACTGGCTGATCCGGGAGGTATCCAGTTCCAAGGCGACCTGGAAGGTGATCGCCGCGGACCTGCCGCTGGGCATCATCGTTCCCGACGGCGCAGTCAACCAGGAAAGCCTGGCCAACCGGGAGCCCGGCGCGCCGCTTGGCCGCGAACTTGAGATCGCCGGGGTCCTCAGTGCCTTCAAGCGGAACCGGGTCCGGAACGTCGTGTGGCTGACGGCCGATGTGCACTATTGCGCAGCCCACCACTACTCCCCCGAGCGGGCAGCCTTTACCGATTTCGACCCGTTCTGGGAGTTCGTGGCAGGACCAATCGCCGCCGGGTCCTTCGGGCCCAACGCCATGGACGGGACCTTCGGCCCGGAGGTGGTGTTCGCCAAGGCGGGCCGCTTCCCGGGCGAATCGCCGCGCGACGGCGAGAACCAGTTCTTTGGCCATGTCCAGCTCGGCGAGGACGGCACGTTCACCGCCAGCCTCCGCAACGCCAACGGCGCCGTGGTGTTCTCCAAGGTGCTAACCCCGGAACGTTAGGGCATGCACCCTACCTAACTGCCGCCGTCGGGCGTTATCCGACCGCGAATTTGGGTACGCCGCAAGTAATGTCCCTGTTTTCCGCATCCGGCGGTCAGCAGGCATTACGAGTACTGGACGGGGTGTTGGTCGTGGAGAACAGCGGAATGACGCAGGCGGTGCGGGAGGCCGGTGCCGTGGAGCTCGTCCTGATCCGGCACGGCGAAAGCGAAGGCAACGTTGCCGCGACGAAGGCGGGCCTGGCCGGCGCCGACATCATTGAGGTTCCGGCCCGGGACGCCGACGTCGGACTCTCCTCCACCGGCCAGGACCAGGCACTCGCCCTAGGCAGGGCGCTGGGCACAACTCCCGAGGACCGCCGGGCCGACGCCGTAGTGGCCTCCCCCTATGTCCGGGCCAGGCAGACGGCGGAGATCGCGGTGGAAACCGCTGGCTGGCCGGTCAAGGTCCGCACCGACGAGAGGCTCCGGGACCGTGAACTGGGCATCCTGGACATGCTCACCCGGCAGGGCGTGGACCGGTGGCATCCGGATGAGGCCGAGCGCCGGCTGTGGCTGGGCAAGTTCTACTACCGTCCGCCGGGCGGCGAGTCCTGGGCCGATGTGGCCCTTCGGCTGCGCTCCGTGCTCAGCGAACTGAACAACCTGGGCAGCGGGCACCGGGTGATCCTGGTGTGCCACGACGCCGTGGTCCTGCTCTTCCGCTACATCCTCGAAGGCATGAGCGAAGCAGAAATCCTGGATCTCGCCGCAAGCACCTCGGTCCTGAACGCGTCCATTACGCGCTACGTCCGCCCCGAGGGACAGGGTCCGTGGACGCTGGAAAGCTTCAATGTGGCGGACCACCTCACCGCCCAGGGCGTCGAAGTCACCGAACATGCCGGGGATGCCAGTGTCCACCCGCGGCGGTAAGGGGCAGGGCGGCCAGGGGCCGGCTTCGGAAGCCAACGGGTCCCGGGCGAACCGTTCGCGGGCTGATGGTCCGGGCTCCAACGGTTCGCGGGCCACGCCGGTCACGCCTTCGCTGCTGCGCGCCTGGCCGCTGCCGTCCGCCGGTGAGGACAAGTATTCGCGCGGCGCCGTCATGGTGATCGGCGGCGCCCGGGCCACCCCCGGCGCCGCGCTGCTGGCCGGCACTGCCGCGCTCCGGGCCGGCGCCGGAA
This sequence comes from Pseudarthrobacter sp. CCNWLW217, assembly GCF_037203985.1. Lineage (NCBI taxonomy): Bacteria > Bacillati > Actinomycetota > Actinomycetes > Micrococcales > Micrococcaceae > Pseudarthrobacter > Pseudarthrobacter sp. CCNWLW217. Next base: position 205,195 of record NZ_JBBCBT010000003.1, on the reverse strand, counting down.
GGCTGACCATGGCAGTGGCCGAATCCGTGGCCATGCAGCTGGCGGTGGCCCTTCCCGAAGCAGGCGTCACGGGACTTCCCGAGACGGCACGGGGGTCCGTGTTGGGATCCGGGTTGGAGCCCATCCTTTCCGAGCTTGGCGGCGCCGATGCCGTCCTGATCGGCCCCGGGCTGGACGACATCGACCTCACCGAGGAGCTCCTCCGGACACTGCTGGACCAGGATGCCGACGGCGTCGCAGGCCGCGGCCTGGTCAGCGGCGACGCGACCATCATCCTGGACGCCTATGCGCTGGGATGCCTGCCCCGGCTGGAAGATTCCCTGGATCCGTGGCGGGGCCGGCTGATCCTGACCCCGAACCCTCACGAGGCCGAAATCCTGCTGGGCCGGGACCTGGACGAACTGGAACCTGCCGTGGCATCCATCGCGGCACGATACCAGGCGGTGGTCAGCTGCCAGGGATTTGTGGCCCGGCCTGTGGGCAGGCAAGGGGAAGCCGATACGCCGGAGGGTCCCGACCTGTGGGAGATCACCACCGGTTACGGCGGGCTGGGGACATCCGGCAGCGGAGACGTCCTGGCCGGTGCCATCGCCGGGCTGCGCGCCCGCGGAACCAGCGATGCCCAAGCAGCCTGCTGGGGCAGCCACCTCCATGCTGCTGCCGCGGACCGCCTTGCCAGCAGGCTGGGACCGCTGGGCTTCCTGGCCCGCGAACTCGCCGACGAACTGCCCGCACTGATGGTCGAACTCGCCACGTAGCACAGGCACATGGGATGGCCCCCGGCGCAATGCCGGGGGCCATCGTTGCGGGAGATGCGGCCGCTCGCTGCCGGTGCGCTGTCTGGCGCTGTGGCGTGCACAGAATGGCTAATCGCCCCAAAAAGGCAGTCAACATTAAGCGGGCCGGACCTCCCGGGCCATCGGTGAACCTAGGCGGCTATCTCGTGCTTGGCCTCCTTGGTTTCAATCGCAATCTTGCGCGGCTTGGCCTTTTCGGTGACCGGAATCCGCAGCGTCAGGACACCGGCGTCGTACGATGCCTTGACGTTATCCGCGTCCAAGGTATCTCCGAGGATCAGCTGGCGGCTGAAGACACCGCGCGGGCGCTCGGCGGCGATCAGTTCGGTGTCTTTGCCGGTCGGGTCGGGCCGCTCTGCCTTCACTGTCAGGACATTCCGCTCCACGTCCAGGTCTACCGAGTCCAGGTCGACTCCGGGCAGGTCAAAGGCCACCACGAATTCCTGGTCCTCCCGCCACGCATCCATGGGCATTGCCGCCGGGCGTGCTGCCGTACCGAGGACTTGCTGGGCCAGCCTGTCCAGCTCGCGGAATGGATCGGTTCGCATCAACATGGCTACCTCCTCTTGAGAGATGGTCCAACATATCCATACCAGCGAGATCTATATTCGCTGATATAGATTTTTTATAGCACCAGCCGGAAGCAGTCGCAAGCACTTGGGGCAAGAATTTTTCCTAAATTTCCCGGCTTCGAGGAGTGGGCGTCCGGGCATAGGGATGGCCCCCGGCGCAATGCCGGGGGCCATCATTATCGGAGGGGATCACCCGCAACTGCCGATGCGCTATCTGGCGCTGTGGCGTTCCTTAGTGGCAAATCGCCCAGAAGAGGCAGATATACAACGCGTTCGGATCCTCCCGGTACTGCCGTTTTAGCACTGGGTTGCGACCCAATACAAGGGGTTCCGACGGGTAACTTAGCTCCGGGTGGGATCCGGGCGCAGCGGTGCGGGTCCCGGATCCGGCACCGGCAGCGGGCCAGGAGGCTCCGGCGACGGCACAGGACTGGGCCTGGCGGGACCGGGATGGCCCGGCGAAGTGGGGTCAGGGTTCATGGGGTCCGGGCCGGGTTCCGGCGGGAATGGCTCAGGTTCGTGCACTGGCGGGATGGTCATTTGATTCCCCTCTCACGCGTGGCGGGTGTGCCTTTGCCGTTTCAGGATACGCCCGCCACCCTGTCCCCTCCAGAAGCCAGTTGCTCTATCACTTTTGGTCCCCATTTGGGGCCCAGAGCGACCAAAGGTGATAGGGCAACTGGGCGGGGCGCTCCCCCGGTAGCGAACGGGCCGCCCCATTGCCCGGAGGGGTCTATATATTGAAGGAATGACCCAGACTCCGCTGCAGGATTCCGCTACCACTTCGCTTACGCCGCCAGTTGCCAAGAAGGTGCCGATTGAGCGGACGCACCACGGCCACACGTTCGTGGACAACTACGAGTGGCTGCGTGAGAAGGAATCCCCCGAGGTCATTGAGCACCTAAAGGCAGAGAACGCCTACCAGGAAGCCATCACTGCGCACCAGGAGCCGCTGCGCGAGGCCATCTTCCAGGAAATCAAGGGCCGCACGCAGGAGACAGACTTGTCTGTCCCGAACCGGAAGGACGGCTGGTGGTATTTCAGCCGCTCGGTTGAAGGCAAGGAATACGGCATCCAGTGCCGCGTCCGCGCCCAGGACACCGGTAACCCCGTGGCGGACTGGACTCCCCCCGCAGTGGAGGCCGGCGTCGAAATTCCCGGCGAAGAGGTGCTGCTGGACTGCAACATTGAAGCCGAAGGCAAGCCATTCTTCTCCGTGGGCGGCTCGGCCGTCACCGTCGATGGGAACCTCTACGCCTACGCTGTGGATAACGCGGGCGACGAGCGCTTCACCCTCCGGATCAAGGATCTCCGCACCGGAGAACTCCTGCCCGACGTCATCGAGAACATCTTCTACGGCGTCAGCTTCTCGCCCGACGGCACCCGCATCTTCTACACCGTGGTGGACGATGCGTGGCGCCCGTACCAGGTCAAATCCCATGTCCTCGGCACGCCCGTCGCCGACGATGAGGTGATTTACCAGGAGGACGACGTCGCCATGTGGCTGGGCTTTGAGCTCTCCTCTGACAGGCGTCACCTCGTGCTGGGAATCGGCTGCTCCGAATACAGCGAAACGCGGCTGCTGCGCTTTGATGACCCGACGGCGACACTCACCACCGTGATCTCCCGCGACGAACACGTGCTCTACGAGGCAGAGCCGTTCCTGCTCACCGGCCCTGACGGCGAAAAGCAAGAGCGCATCGTCATCACCCACAACCGGAACGCCGTCAACTCCATGGTTTCGCTGGTTGACCCCGCCGAGCTCGCCAAGCCGCTGGCCGAGCAGCACTGGAGCACCGTCGTCGAGCATTCCGACGACGTCCGCGTCAATGGCGCGGGCGTCACCTCGACCCACCTCATCGTCTCCATCCGCAAAGACACCATCGAACGCGTCCAGGTGATGGGGCTGGCGGGCCTGGGGACACCGGCGCAGGAAGACCCTGTGGAGCCCGCGTTCGACGAAGAGCTGTACACGGCCGGCGTCGGCGGTTCGGACTACGAGGCCCCGGTCATCCGTCTGGGGTACACGTCCTACTTCACGCCCTCGCGCGTGTACGACTTTGTACTGCCCACCCCGGCGCAGCCCGCGGGCGAACTGCTGCTGCGCAAGGAAAGCCCGGTGCTGGGCGGCTACGACGGCAACGACTACGTCGCCACCCGCGAATGGGCCACCGCCACCGACGGCACCAGGATCCCGCTGTCCCTGCTGCGGCACAAGGACATCAAGCAGGATTCGACGGCGGCTGGCTTGGTCTACGGGTACGGGTCCTATGAGTTGAGCATGGATCCGGGCTTTGGCATCGCACGGCTGTCGCTGCTGGACCGCGGCATCGTGTTTGTGATTGCGCACGTCCGCGGCGGCGGCGAACTGGGCAGGCACTGGTACGAGGACGGCAAGAAACTCACGAAGATGAACACCTTCACTGACTTCGTGGACGCTACCGACTGGCTGGCCGGCTCTGGCTGGGTGGACCCGTCCCGCATCGCGGCGCTGGGCGGTTCGGCGGGCGGCTTGCTGGTGGGAGCTGTGGCCAACCTGGCGCCGGAAAAATATGCCGCTGTGGTGGCGCAGGTGCCCTTTGTGGACGCCCTCAACACCATCCTGGACCCCGAACTTCCGCTGTCGGCCCTGGAGTGGGAGGAGTGGGGCAACCCCATCACGGACCCTGAAGTGTACGCCTACATGAGGTCGTACTCCCCTTACGAGAACGTGCGCGACGTGGCCTACCCCAAGGTGGCCGCGGTGACGTCCTTCAACGACACCCGCGTCCTGTACGTGGAGCCGGCCAAGTGGGTCCAGGAACTGCGCAACAAGACCACCGGCACTGAGCCCATCGTGATGAAGATCGAGATGGACGGCGGCCATGGCGGCGCCTCCGGCCGGTACGTCCAGTGGCGTGAACGAGCGTGGGACTACGCGTTCATCGCCGATTCCCTGGGCGCCACGGAACTGCTGCCGGGGGCCGGCCTGAAGTATTCCTAGCGGCCCCGGTCAGGCGTCGCTGCGGCCCAGTTCGGGATGCTCGGCCAGCAGTTCCGCCAACGTCTCAAGGTTGGCGCGGACCGTCCTGGCCTGGGCTTTTTCCACCAGGCGGTCGGCAAGTTTCCCGAAAATGCCGCCCAGGCCGGAAGCCGCGTCGATCCGGTAATTGAGCCGGGTCCCGTCGCCTTCGGGTTCCAGGGTGGTGGTGATGGTGAACTCGAGCTGCCCATCCACCGACCGGGACACAATGCGGCTGGGCGGCTGGTACTCCGTAATCTCAGCGGTCCAGTCGAATTTCCTGCCCACAACCTTGCTGGTGCCCTGGGCGCGGGTGCCCAGGCCTTCGGGAACACCGCCGATGGTTTCCGCGTGCAGGACCGACGAATCCCATACCGGAATGTTTTCGTTCTTCGACACAAAATTGAAGACGTCCTGCGGCGGACGGGAGATGTATACGCTGTCTTCGACGACGGGCATGGCGAGCGCTCCTTGGACACACCTGTTGCCAGCCCGGCTTGGCCGGCAGCTAGGCACAGCGCCAGTGTGGCCCGGCGGCCGGAGCGCGTCAAGGGCCAGGGGCCCGAAGGGTTCCCGCCCCGGAATCGTCCCGGTAGGGTCGAAGCCTAACCGGCTGCAACGGCGGGTGGCCACGTGGTGGCGCCCGCCTTTCCAGGAAAGGAATCGTCCTGTGAACACCAGGCACCACGACGTCCTCATCATTGGCGGCGGCAACGCCGGCATTTCCCTGGCGGCACGACTGCACCGTTACGGCGTCACTGACATCGCCGTCGTCGAACCCAAAGACCACCACCTTTACCAACCTTTGTTCTCCCACATCGCGGGCGGACGGGCGAAGGCGAGTGAGGCGATCCGGGCGCAGTCTTCAGTCATCCCGCCGGGCGTCGAATGGATTCGGGACGGGGCCACAGGCATCAACGCGGCGGACACCACCGTGGCGTTGGCTTCGGGCGACGAGATCACCTACGGCCACCTGGTGGTGTGCCCCGGGCTGCAGCTGGACTGGGACAGGGTGCCCGGACTCGCGGCCGCGGTCCACTCCCCGCACGGCGCCTCGCACTACGAGTTCGAGCTGGCGCCCAAAGCCTGGACACTGCTCAGCAGCCTCAAGTCAGGGACTGCCGTGTTCACCATGCCGTCTGGACCGGCCAAATGCGCGGGCGCAGCCCAGAAACCCATGTACCTGGCATGCGACTACTGGAAAGAACACGGAGTCCTCGGTGACATCCGCGTAGTCATGGTCCAGCCGTACCCCACCGTGTTTGGCGTTGAAGGCGTAGATGAGGAACTGAACCGAAAGATCGCCGAATATGGCATCGAGCTGCGCCTGAACAGCGAGTTGGCTTCGGTTGATCCGGCGGGACAGGTGGCGCTGATCAGGGACAACGCCGCCGGCACCACGGAGGAACTCCGCTATGACGTGCTGAACGCGGTCCCGCCGCAGTCGGCGCCGGACTGGCTCAAGGCCACGGACTTGCCAGCCCCGGGCGATGAGGGCGGCTTCGTGCAGGTGGATCCGGAAACCCTCCGGCATGTGCGCTATCCCAACGTCTGGTCGCTCGGCGACGCTGCGGGCACCACCAATTCCAAGTGCGGCGGCGCGCTGCGCAAGCAGACCAGGGTCCTTGCGAAGAATCTGGTGGCGGCACGCAGAGGAGCGCCGCTGACGGAAAAATACAACGGCTACGCGGTCTGCCCGTTCACGGTGTCCCGCTCCACGGTGGTGTTCGCCGAGTTCGACGCCGACTACCGGCCGATGCCCTCCGTCCCCAGGGTGCCCACGTGGAAGGAAAGCCGTGCCTCCTGGGTGGTGGACCGCGATGTTTTCCCTCGCGTCTACTGGAACCTGATCCTCAAGGGCCGGGCCTAAGCACAGATCTGCAGTTGAGCTTGTCGAACCCGGCTTGCCCAGCCCGGAGCCCGACAAGCCCAACCACTAGCGACGCGTCGGCGTTAGCTTTGCGCCGGATCGAGCGGGAGCGGGACAATCGGTTGGTCGTTGGCCGTCAGGTCGATGCCAAAATCGCTCGCGAAGACAAGTCGAGTGTCCTTGTAGATTCCGGGGTGGTTTTCGTCCAGTTCGAAGACGCGCGCACCGCGGAGGCGGTTCCGCTCCGCGCCCGGCAGTCCGTAGGCGCCGAATCCCGTTCCCGGTGCGTAGCCGAGCTGAACCCCGTAGTAGTTGCCGACGTATGTGTTGACGTGGTCGTGCCCCACAAAGTAGCCGAGCACGTCCCCGCGTTCAAGGAAGGCGTTGAACAAGCCAGAGTTGATGGGTCCGGGGCACTCATCCTCGTTCCGCTCGCCGACAATGTTGTGCTTCGCCACGGCCCGGGCGTGGTCCGCCTCCGTCCGGGAGTCCAGGCTGGCAAACCACATGTTGCGGTGCTCGTGCAGGGCGATGTGGCCCCACATGAGGGATGGAATTTTCGCACCGTATTTCTGCTCTGTGGCGATGGACTGGTTCCGGTACCAGTTGACCTGGTCCATGCGCACCCAGTCCCAGTCCGGGTAGCCCTCAAAGTCCTGGCCGTTGATGGCGTCCGGGGCGTACCGGCCGGTGTCGATGAGCCACAGTCCGAAAGCCGGAGCATTTGAGCGGGAGGATTGAATCAGGAGCTGCGAGTTGGACGTACCGGTCAGGCCCGGAGTGGAGTCGGCATTGACGTTGTACTGGTAGCTCTGGAGGAACTGAAGCATCTTGGCTTCAGTCATTCCTGTCTGCTGGGCGGAATCTTCGTCATGGTTGCCGAAGGTGACTGCCCACGGAATCTGCCGGCTCTCCATGGGCCTGACCACGTGGTTGAGTGCCTGTTTGACGTCCAGTTCGGTGTCGCAGCCACCGTTGATGACATCGCCGTTGATCACCACAAAGTCCGGCTTTTCCGCGTCCAGGGTCCGGTCCATGAGTTCGATGGTGCGACGGTCCGTCTGTTCATCGTCCTGGGTGTCGTTGAACTGAACAACCTTGAACTTGCCTTCCGGGCGGAAGGCAAGGGTGGGCTTCGGCGCCTTCGTGCCAGGTGCCGCCACGCTTGCCGCAGCAGCGGATATGGTGATTCCCAGTGCCCCCAGTGTTCCGGCAGCCGCCAGGGCCGCCCGACGGCTGAGTTTGGGCTGGTTAATGCTTGAAGTCATCGCTACCTCTCGTCAGGGTGGCGGCCTCAGGATCGCGCCGCCTTACTGCCGAGAGAGTAGGGGAAGGAGGCATCCGGCCCTGAAACAGGCAGTGAACACAAAGTGCCCGGCCCGGAAGGACTCACCGGGACCGGGTGGCGCGCCACTCGATGGCCAGGACGGCGTAGACCACTTCGGTGGCCCACTGGCCCTTGTAATGCCACTTGTCCACGAAGCGGGCTTCAAGCCGCATGCCAAGCCGTTCGCACAGGCTGGCCGACGCCGTATTGAGTTCATCCAGGCGCGCCTCGATCCGGTGGAATCCCAGCTCCTCGAACCCCAGCTCCATCACGGCCGCGGCCGCTTCGGTGCCATAGCCCTTGCCCCGCGCTGCCGGCGCAAGCGTCCAGCCCACCTCTGCCTGTCCTCGGCCTGGCAGCCATTTGAGCACCACTTCACCCATCAGGCCGGGCTGGCCCTTGGCCTCGATGGCCAGGCACACCCAGTCCCCTTCCTTTTCAAAGACGAAGTTGGCGTACCTGCCCACCCGCTCCATGGACTGGGTGTACGTTTTGGCCGGCCCCGGGAGGAACCGGGCCGTCTCCGGCAGGGAATGGTAGGCGTGGAAGGCGTCCAGGTCGGAACCGTCGAAGCGGCGCAGGACCAGCCTCTCGGTCCGAAGGGGCAGGGTGATGTCCAGCATGCTGCGCTCAGCCGGCAGGGCGTACGACGGCGGCAGTCGCCTCCGCGATGGCGCGCTCCTCGTCAGTGGGAACCACCAGCACCGGAATCGCGGACTCCGCCGTGGAAATCACCCGTGGTTCCTTGGACCGCTGGCTGTTCAGGCCGGCGTCGAGCTCTACGCCCAGCGCACCCAGCTTCTCCGCCACCAGGGCCCGGAACTGATGTGAGTTCTCGCCGATTCCGGCCGTGAACACGAGCGCCTTGGCGCCTCCGACGGCCACGTGGTACCCGCCGATGTACTTTGCCAGCCGGTAGGACGTGACCGCGAGCGCCGTCTCAGCCCTGGCGTCGCCGGCCTCGGAAGCTTCCACCACCGAGCGCATGTCGTTGTTGCCAGCGAGGCCCTTCAGGCCCGATTCGCGGTTGAGCATGGTGTCGATGTCCTCCGGGTTCCAGCCTGCCCTGCCGAGGAACACCAGGATGGAGGGGTCGAGGTCTCCCGAGCGGGTGCCCATCACGAGGCCCTCCAGCGGGGTGAAGCCCATGGATGTATCCACGGACTTGCCGCCCCGGATCGCAGTGACGGAAGCGCCGTTCCCCAGGTGGGCGATGACGCCGTCGAACTCTTCCAAGGGGAGGCCAAGGAGCGCGGCAGCCTGGTGCGTCACGTATTCGTGCGAGGTGCCGTGAAAGCCGTAGCGGCGGATGCCATGGTTGGTGTAGAGCTCGTCCGGAACGGCGTAGCGCCAGGCGTGCTCGGGCAAGGTGCGGTGGAAGGCGGTGTCGAACACGGCAACCTGCGGCAGGTCCGGCCACTTCTTGGTGATGGCGCGGATGCCCAGGACGTTGGCCGGATTGTGCAACGGCGCCAGCGGGTTGAGCCGCTCAATGGCACGGGTGATCTCGTTGTCGATCAGCACGGGCTCGGCGAAGCGCTCCCCGCCATGCACCACGCGGTGTCCGACCGCCGCAAGTTCGAGGTCGCCGAGTTCCTGGTGGATGGCGGCGTCCACCTGCTCCAGCGCCTCGGCGTGGTCGCGCGGGCCCTCGATCTCGCCGTCTCCATCGCCGCCGTTGCCCATGCCGATCTTTTCAATCAGCCCCTCCGCCAGAACGCTGCCGGCCGCGACATCGCGGACCTGGTACTTGAGCGAGGACGAGCCGGAATTGATGACGAGCACGAGCATAGGGGCCTCCTGAGCCTTGCTGTGGCGGTTGCACCTGACGGTTCAACTACCTTAGCTTCCCGAACACCCCCTCCTTCGAGTTTTTGTCCAGGTACAGAGCTGCTCGCGCGGTTTGTATTTGAGAATGATTCTCATTAGACTGATCGCATGCATCTCACTGTGATCAGCTCCCTCGACGCCCTGTGCCGCCAGCAGGCCTGCGAAGCCGCCGCGGCCGCAAATCCCCGGGCCGTGGTGGTCCTCCACGACCTTCTGGAAAACGGCCTGGTCATCCGCCGGGTGTTCAGCCCGGCAGGGCTTCTGGAACGCGACGAGACGCATTTGGAGCACGGCTGCCTGAGCTGCACTGTCCGGCTGGACGTGGTTCCCACGGTGGAAAGGCTGCTGGAGCGCGGCGAAGAGTGCGTGATCATCGGGCTCCCACCGGCGGTGTCATCCGAAGCGGCCATCGGAGCGCTACGGCGCGGGCTGCCCGAAAGCGTCACCATCGATTCCGCTGTCCTGGCCTGCGCGCCGGACACGCTGGAGGACCATCTTTGGGACCGCCACACACTGTTCGAGTCCGGATTCACCCCGGTCCCCGAGGACCACCGGACGCCCGGTGAGTTCCTGGTGGGCGAGCTGAGCTTCAACGACACCGTCCTGCTGGCCGAACCCGCCCTTGTTCCGGTGGACCCTGCTGTTCGCCGCCGCGGCGTCCAACTGATCCAGGAGTTGGCACCGCATGCGGACGTGGTTGCGGACCCCGGCGAAATCCGCCCCGGCCGCCACGACTACCAGGAGGCACTGTGCAGGACACTTCCAGGTTCCGTGCGGATCCCGGCCGCCGTCTCGGCGTCGCCCTTCACCACCGTCACGCACCGGGCCGAGCGGCCGCTGCACCCGGAACGGTTCCGGGACGCCCTGACATCCCTGGCGGAAGGCTGCTGCTGGCTGCGCGGCCGCTTGTGGATCGCCGCCGCGCCCCGCTGCAGGATCGCCATCCAAGGCATCGGCCCCCGCGTCTGGCTGGAGAACACCGGCCCGTGGCTGGCAGACCAGAATGCAGGGGCAAAGCCCGATCCCATGAACTATGTGGACGCCCACTTGGACTGGCACCCGGAGCACGGTGACCGCTGCAGCGTAATCGCAGCGACCGGCGACGGAATCAATGCGGCCGAAATCGCCGGGCTGCTCTCGGGCTGCGAACTCACGGACGCCGAAATGGACGCCGGTTTCGCAGGGTTGCCCGACCCGTTCCAGCTTGATCCGTCAGGGAACCTGGCACCGCACTCGAACTGACTTCCAATCCCTCGACTTACCAGCCCCACCCAATCAGAAGGAGCCCACCATGAAGGTCAGAAACTCACTCCGCGCGCTGAAGAAGATCCCCGGCGCCCAGGTCGTCCGGCGGCGGGGCCGCACCTTTGTGATCAACAAAAAGAACCCGCGCATGAAGGCCCGTCAGGGCTGAGTCCACAGCCCGACTCACCCCGCGCCTGCCGTTGCGTTCGTGGCGGCAGGCGCCTAGAGTCGGCGGACAGGCAGCACCACGCAGAGAGGGACTTCCATGACGAACGGCACCACTCAGCCCGACAACGACGAGCCTGATGCCACCAGCACTACGGGTGCAGGCACGAAGGATCCCACCGGCGTCGAAGGCGCGAATCCGGCGCTGGACGACACCGGGAAGGTCAAGGCGGAAGAGGTGGGGGAAGCACCCGAGCCCCCCAAGGATCTGGAGGACCTGGACCTCACGCCCTCAGGGCTGTCCGACGAGCCCGCCAAGCAGGAGGACCCAGAAAGCTTCGCCAAGCCCGAAAACAGTTAGCCAATAACGCTCGACGGCGGCACTCACGTGAGTGCCGCCGTCGTGCGTTAACCCAGGAAGCGGGCGCCTAAACCGTGGCTGGAACCGGAGCCTGCGCCTGGATGGCCGTGATGGCGACGGTGTTGACGATGTCCTCCACCGTGCAGCCGCGGGAGAGGTCGTTAACCGGCTTCCGCAGCCCCTGCAAGACTGGCCCCACAGCCACCGCTCCGGAGCTTTGCTGCACAGCCTTATATGTGTTGTTGCCGGTGTTGAGGTCCGGGAAAATGAACACGGTGGCCTGCCCGGCCACCGAGGAACCGGGCATCTTGGACTCCGCAATCGAGGCGTCCACGGCTGCGTCGTACTGGATGGGGCCTTCGACGGCGAGGTCCGGGCGGCGCTCCCGCACCAGTTCTGTGGCCTGCCGGACTTCGTCTACGGCCTCCCCGGACCCGGATCCGCCGGTGGAGTAGGACAGCATCGCCACCCGCGGCTCCACCCCGAATTGCGCGGCTGTTTCAGCCGAAGCGAGGGCGATGTCCGCCAACTGCTCCACGTTAGGGTCAGGGTTTACCGCACAATCGCCGTACACCAGTACCCGGTCCGGCATGAGCATCAGGAACACGGAGGACACAATCTTGACGCCCTCGCGCGTCTTCACGAACTCCAGGGCAGGCCGGATGGTGTGGGCCGTGGTGTGGGCTGCACCGGACACCATGCCGTCCACCACTCCGAGTTGGACCATCATGGTGCCGAAGTAGCTGACGTCCTGCATGATTTCCAGCGCCTTCGCCAGGTCCACGCCCTTGTGCGCGCGCAGTTCCGCGTACTTTTCGGCGAACTTCTGGCGCAGGTCCGAGGTGGCCGGGTCAACGATGTTGATGCCGGACAGGTCGATGCCGCGGGCGGCGGCCAGTTCGCGGACCTCCGGTTCGGGGCCGAGCACTGTGAGGTCGCAAACGTCGCGGCGGTGCAGGATCTCGGCGGCACGGAGGATCCGCACGTCGGTTCCCTCCGGCAGCACCACATGCCGGCGCTGTGACCGGGCGCGTTCGATGAGGTCGTGCAGGAAGCGCAGTGGGGTCATCCGCTCGGCCCGGGGCAGGTGGAGGCGCTCCACCAGTTCGGCCTCATCTACGCGGCGGGACCAGAGTCCCAGGGCGGAAGCGACCTTGCGGCTGTGCCCGGACCAGATTTCGCTGCGGACCTCGGAGACCCGCCGGGCCGTGGTGTAGGTGTCCTCCACCGAGGCAAAGACGGGGAACGGAGCCTGCGCCAGCAGCGGATAGATGTTGGCGTCCGGCGCGAGCCCGCCCGTGAGAATGAGCGCGGAGGGCACTGGGAACTCGGGAGAGAAGGACGAGGCGAGGCATGCCACCATCACATCCGCCCGGTCGCCCGGCACAATCACCAGCGCGCCTTCGTCCAGCACATTCAGGAAGTTGCCCACGTTCATGGCCGCCACCTTGATGTCCTTCACGTCGCGCTCCATGTCGGCGCGGCCGGCGATCTGCCGGACACCGAGGGCCGTGGCCACCTCGCCCGTGGTGGGCCGGGCGATTTCCTCGAGCTCCGGAAGGACGTACACCGGACGGCCGGATGCCCCCAGCTTCACCTCGGCTGCGATCGAGTCCACCAGGTCCGGGTCCGCACGGTTCACCATGATGGCCAGCAGCACGCACCTTTCCGCGGACAATTCCTTGCGGGCCACCTCGACGGCGGCCGCCGCCTCGGCGACGCTCAGGCCCTTCGCGCCCACCACAGCCACCACGGGGGCAGCCAGGTTGTTGGCCAGGCGCGCATTGAGGTCAAATTCGACGGCGGCATCCTGGCCGGTGAGGTCGGTGCCTTCCACTATCACCACATCGCAGTGACGGGACATTTCGGCGAAGATTTCCACGCAGCGCGCATCGATGTCGGCTCGCTTCCCTTCGGCCAGGAGGGCCCGGACTTCGGCGCCGGTGAGGCCGGCGCGGCACCGGTCGTCATCGAGCTGGAAGCGGGACTTCATCAAGGCCACCATCGGATCGTCTGCCGCGTCCGGGCCATGGACCACGGGTTTGAAGAAGCCGATCCTGTCCGCGTGCCGGTGCAGCGTGTCCGCCAAGCCCAGGGCCACGAGCGACTTGCCCGACCCCGGAGTGGTTGCGCTGACGTAGATGCCTTTGGCCATGGTCCGCCCTTTGCTTTGGCTGGTGCAGGTCTTCCCATCCTGTCACCTCCCGGCGCCGCACCGGGCACCCCGTCCGGCACCGATTGCTCCGTGCCCGCCCAACTGGGTAGCAGCAGATGTCGTTTTGACGCCCCAAAACGACATCTGCTGCTACCCAGTTGGGACGACCGCAACCGCCCCACTCTTGACACCGACCCCCTCCATGGGATTACCTAATGAACATTCGGTAAATAAAGCTGGAGGCAATGACGCATGGCTGAAGCAACACTCTCCGGGGCAACCCACCCCATCCTGGAAAACGACTACGCCTCCGAATGGATGGGCATCAAGGTCCTCGCCCTCAGCGACGGCCACGCCACCATCCGCATGACGCTCCGGCAGGAAATGCTCAACGGGTTCGGCATGGCCCACGGCGGAATGATCTTCGCCTTCGCCGACACCGCCTTCGCCCTCGCCTGCAACCCCGTGAACCCCGGCCCCGGCGACGCGGACAGCATCACCGTTGCTGCCGGCGTCGACATCAACTTCCTCAAGCCGGCCTACCGCGGCCAAGTGATCACCGCCGTCGCCGACCGCCGCTCGAGCGCGGGCCGCAGCGGGCTCTACGACATCCAGATCTTCGCAGCCGACGCCGCCACGCAGCCCGATCCCCAGCCGTTTGGTGAACTCATCGCCGAGTTCCGCGGACGCAGCCGCACCATCCCCAAGAAGTAGGAAACCCATGACCCTCCACGCTCCGGAAACCCCCATGCCACAGGCAACCACAACCACCGACGCCGTCCTGGACCGCGAGGAAACCATCTCCCGCGACGAACTCGAGGCGCTCCAGCTCAGCCGCCTGAAGCACACCGTGGCCTACGCCTACGACCGCGTACCGCTGTACAAGCGCAAGTTCGACGACGCGGGCATCCACCCCACTGACCTGCGCGAGCTGGCCGACCTCGGCAACTTCCCCTTCACCACCAAGGAAGACCTGCGCGCCGAGTACCCCTTCGGCATGTTCGCGGTGCCGCAGACTGAAGTGGCCCGCGTGCACGCCAGCTCCGGCACCACCGGCCGGCCCACCGTCGTCGGCTACACCAAGCAGGACCTGGCCGACTGGGCCAAACTCGTGGCCCGCTCGCTGCGCGCCTCCGGCGTCCGCCCCGGCATGAAGGTCCACAACGCGTACGGCTATGGCCTGTTCACCGGCGGCCTGGGCGCCCACGCCGGCGCCGAAGCGCTCGGCTGCACGGTGATCCCCATGTCCGGCGGCCAGACCGAACGCCAGATCCAGCTCATCCAGGATTTCCAGCCCGATGCCATCCTGGCCACGCCCACGTACCTGCTGACCATCGCCGACGCCATGGCACACATGGGCATCGACCCCGCCTCCACGTCGCTCAAGTACGCAGTCCTCGGCGCTGAGCCGTGGACGGAAGAGATGCGGCACGAGCTCGAAGTCACCATGAACATCAAGGCCTGCGACATCTACGGGTTGTCCGAAGTGATGGGCCCGGGCGTCGCCGGCGAGGCCGTGGAGACGCAGGACGGCAGCCACATCTGGGAGGACCACTTCCGCCCCGAAATCATCGACGCCTTCAACCCCGCGGTGGGCAAGGAAAACGTGCTGGGCGACGGTGAACATGGCGAACTCGTGTTCACCTCGCTGACCAAGGAAGCACTGCCGATCATCCGGTACCGCACTAAGGACCTCACACGGCTTCTGCCCGGCACCGCCCGCCCCGCGCACCGCAGGATGGGCCGCATCACTGGCCGCAGCGACGACATGATCATCCTCCGCGGCGTGAACCTGTTTCCGTCCCAGATTGAGGAAATCGCGCTGCGGATCCCGGAACTCAGCCCGCACTTCCAGCTCGAACTCACCCGTCCAGAGGGCCAGCGGATGGACCAGCTGACGGTCCGGATCGAGCGCCGTGACGCCGTGACACTCGAACAAAGTGCGACGGCGGCACGCGCCTTGAAGGAGCAGATCAAGATCCACGTGGGTTCTTCGTGCGCCGTGGACGTGGTGGAGCCGGGATCGCTGGAGCGTTCCAACGGCAAGCTGCGCCGGATCTACGACCTGCGGCCGAAGGGCTAGGGCCCAGATGGGCGGCGCAGCTCCTGGCCGCGCCGCCTCCACCTCACGAGACTGACCGACCGTTCATGAGAAACTAGCCACTATGCCCAGCACCAGCGAAGTATCCAGCCCCGAAGCCCCCGCCAAACGCGGCCGGCCCGGCTACGACCAGCAGTCGGTCCTGCTCATCGCCGTCGACGTTTTCAACCGGCACGGCTATGACGCCACGTCCATGGGCATCCTCGCCGAGAACCTGGGCATCTCCAAATCAGCGATCTACCACCACGTGCCGTCCAAAGGCGATCTCCTCAAGCTCGCCCTGGACCACGCTTTGGGTGGGCTGGAGGCCATCCTGGAGCGGCCCGAGGCGAAGTCCGGCGCCGCCGACGCACGGCTTGAATTCGTGCTCCGCCAGACGGTGGCCGTACTGGTGGAACGGTTGCCGTTTGTCACGCTGCTACTGCGCCTCCGGGGCAACACGGAGATCGAACGGGACGCCCTGGAGCGGCGGCGCGCCTTCGACCACAAGGTGGCCGCGCTCATCTCCGCCGCCCGCGATGAGGGCTCGCTGCGCCAGGACATCGACCCCCGCACGGTGACCCGGCTGCTGTTTGGCACCATCAACTCGATCGTCGAATGGTACAAACCGGGCGGCTCGCTCTCCCCCGAAAAGCTGGCCGACGACGTCATCACCATCGCGTTCGACGGGCTCCACGCGCAGCCCTAGCATGAGTTATGGCCATCAAACTGTCCGAAGTACTCTTCGGCACGTTCGGTAAGCTCCGCTACCAGCCCACCGCCAAACGGGTGCGGGCCCTGACAGGCGGGAACGCCGTCGTCGACACGTTCCACGCGCTCCTGGTCTGGGAACCCCAACGCATCACCCCCGTCTTCGCAGTCCCCGCCGCGGACCTTCGCGCCGAGCTTGCGCCGCCCGAGCATCAGGCCGGCGACGTTCCCGAATTTGGCGTGAAGATCATGCTGGACGCGCCGCCCTCGCTGGATCCGCGCACCGGTTTCGGCAGGCATACCGCACCAGGCGAGGAGCTCGACGTCGTCACCTCCGCCGCGAGGCTCCCCCGGGCGGCTTTCCGGCCGGCTGATCCGGATCTCGCCGGCTATGTGGTGCTGGACTTCAAGGCCTTCGACTGGCTGGAAGACGATGAGGAGATCATCGGCCATCCCCGCGACCCCTTCCACCGAGTGGATATCCGGGCGTCCTCACTCACGGTGGAGGTCAAAGCCGACGGCGTTACGCTGGCCGCCACCAAGGGCGCCCAGCTGCTGTATGAAACGATGCTCCCGGTGCGCTATTACCTTCCTCCGGCCGACGTTCGGCTGGACCTGATGGAAGCCAGCACCAAACGGACCGTGTGCCCGTACAAAGGGACCGCCAGCTACTGGTCCTACCCGCCGGCCGAGAACGGGAAGAACCTCGCGTGGGCGTACAACCGGACCTTCCGCGACGCCGGCCAGATCCACGGGCTGGTGAGTTTCTATAACGAGAGGGTGGACATCACGGTGGACGGCGTCCTCCAGGAACGGCCGGTGACGCCGTGGTCCACGCCGCCGACAGGCGCGGGCGGAGGGGGTTCTCACGCTCCCTCCCGGGCGCACTGAACGGGGCTGATACTACTGGCCTGCCAGTCCTGTGTACGGTTACCTTAGGAGGTAAGAGCCAGCGTCCGCGGGGAGGTTGCCCATGAAGCCGTCAGCCAGTCCAACACGCCCTTCAGCCGGTTTCCGGACAGCGCTCTGGTGCATCCTGACGGCCGTCATCCTGGCAGTTGCCGCATGCACAGGCTCACCCGTTCCGCCGGGTCCCAGCGAATCCACAGCCGGGGCCACTTCTGCCGCCGCAACCCCTGGCGGTACCAGCACCGAGGCCCCGGCAGCTCCCGACGTAGCGGGCGGCATTACCGAAATTGTGGAAAACCTGTCCCCCTCCGTCGTTACGATCTTCACCGACGGCGGCCTGGGCAGCGGGGTGGTCTACTCCGAGGACGGCCTGATCCTCACCAATGAGCACGTCATCCGCGGCCAAACCGAGGTGGAGGTGGCCTTCGCGGATGGCCAGCGCGTTTCCGGCACCGTCAAGGCAACCGACCCCGTGACTGACCTTGCGCTCGTCCAGGCGGACCGGACCGGCCTGCCGAAGCCCACCTATCAGACCTCGCTGCCCAAGGTGGGCGAAGGGGCCGTGGTGCTGGGTTCGCCGCTTGGCTTCGAAAACACGGCCACCGCAGGGATCATCTCCGGCCTTCACCGCTCCATCCCCGGCTCCGCACAGAACAGCCTGTCGTTGGTGGACCTGATCCAGACTGATGCGCCCATCAGCCCCGGCAATTCCGGCGGTGCCCTGATTAACATGCGCGGCGAGGTGGTGGGCATCAGCGAGGCCTACATTCCTCCGTCGTCCGGTGCTGTGGCGCTGGGCTTCGCCATTCCGGCGGCCACCGCCGTCGAGGTGGCCGAGGAGTTGCTGGCAGATGGCTCGGCGGAGCACGCCTACGTGGGGCTCACCCCGGGCGAACTGACCCGGCAGATCGCCGAGCAGCTGGGCATCGACGCGAGCACCGGCGTCGTGGTTTTGTCCGTTGACGACGACGGCCCGGCCGGCACTGCGGGGATCCGGCCAGGCGATGTGCTGGAGTCGATGGAAGGCGTGGACCTTGCCGCGCCGGAGAAGCTGCTGGCCGAGCTCAGGAACCGCAACCCGGGCGATACGGTGGGATTCAAAGTCAAGCGGGGCGACGAGAGCCTGGACATCAAGGTGGAACTCACCGAACGGCCGGTGGCCCCTTAAAGCCCGTCCAAGGCGGGTTTTAACGAGGCAGAAGGGGAGCCCCCGTTCGCTGGGACGCCCCTCCTGCGGTCTGGCAAGCGGCTGGCAGTTGCCGCCTTCAGGTCAGAGCTGGTACTCCATCTGCGTGCCCAAGGTCTCGTGGACGCAGAGGATGTTGTGTTCGGTGTCCATGAACCACGCGCACTTTTCGGAATCCGTGGTGCAGATGTGGTTCTCTGTCTTCAGGTTCGGAAGGTCGTAATCCTGGAACCGGACGCCCTTGGCCTCCATGTCCTGGACGATCCGCTCAATGTCGCGCACCTCGAAGCTGAGGGCGGTGTGCTCGGAGTGCTTTCCGTCCGAGACAGGCATCAACTGCAGCATCGGGCCGCCGTCGGTACCGAGTAATTCGCTTCCATCGTCTGTCATTCCGTGGTGCGGTAGTCCCAGTTTTTCGGTGTAGAAACTGTGGGCCCGCGCTGCATCATCGACTGGCAGGATGGTTGTGGCTGTGCTCAGGGCTAGGTTCATTTGGCCACCTCCTACGGAGGAAATTTTACGCCTTGATGGCTCGGAAAGAGCCGAAACCCTCTCTCACATCCGGTCGGTAAACCCCCAACCCTCTCTCGCATGTGAGAGAGGGTTGGGCGAAAACCTGCAACAAGTGAGAGAGCGTCCGCGGGTGGGTTACTTTTCCACGAGGGTGAGGACGTCGTAGGTGGCCACGATCTCGTCATCCTGGTTGGTCAGGACGGCGTCCCAGGCCATCTCGCCGTACTCGTCGGTCTCACGCGGGGTGATTTTCTTGGCGGTGAGGGTCACGCGGATGGAATCTCCGGCGGCAACAGGGGTGATGAAGCGCAGGTTCTCCAGCCCGTAGTTGGCCAGGACCGGTCCCGGAGCGGGTTCCACGAACAGTCCCGCGCCCCAGGCCAGCAGCAGGTAGCCGTGCGCCACGATGCCGGGGAAGAACGGATTGGCTTCCGCGGCTTCCTGGTTGGTGTGCGCGTAGAAGGTGTCGCCGGTGGAGTTGGCGAACGCTGTGATGTCCTCAAGGGTGACCTGGCGCAGGTCGGAGCGGACGGCGTCGCCAATGTGCAGCGTTTCCAGGGACTTCCGGAACGGGTGCGTCCCCTCAGTCTCAAGGGTGAAGTTCCGGTCAGCGCCGGCGTGCCAGACGCCCGTGACGGCGGTGAGCATGTTGGGCGAGCCCTGGATGGCGGTGCGCTGCATGTGGTGCATGACCGAGCGGATGCCGCCCAGTTCCTCGCCACCCCCGGCCCGGCCGGGACCGCCGTGGACCAGGTGCGGGACCGGGGATCCGTGGCCGGTGGAGCTGCGGGCGTCCTCACGGTTGAGCATCAGGACACGGCCGTGGTGGGCCGCGATCCCCATCACAAGTTCCTGCGCCACGGACGGATCGTTGGTGCAGACCGAAGCCACCAGGGAGCCGCCGCCGCGGGCGGCGAGGCGGACGGCGTCGGCCAGATCCTTGTACCCAATCACGGAGGATACCGGGCCAAAGGCCTCCAGCGAGTGGATTGCCTCCGCTTCCGGATTTTCCCAGCTCAGCAGGATTGGCGACATAAACGCGCCGCCGTCCACCACGCCGGTGGTCCCGTCCGCGGACATGACCGACGGCGAATCGAGCGTTCCGTACGCCAGCTCGCCGCCGGCGTCGAGCATGGACTGCACCGCGGCCCGGACATCGGCGAGCTGTTCAACCGAGGCCAGGGCGCCCATGGTGACGCCGTCTGCCCGCGGGTCCCCAAGAACGACACGTTCGGAGATGCGTTTGCCGATTGCGGCGGTGACAGCGGGCACCAGCTCCTGCGGGACGATGGTCCGGCGGATCGAGGTGCACTTCTGCCCGGCCTTGACGGTCATTTCGGTGACTACGGACTTGATGAAGGCATCGAACTCCGGCGTACCTTCCACAGCATCGGGGCCGAGGATGGCCGCGTTGAGGGAGTCGGTCTCGGAGGTGAAGCGGACCCCGCCCTGGACCACGTTGGGGTGCGATTTCAGCGAGAGCGCCGTGGACGCTGAGCCTGTGAAGGCCACGAGGTCGCGGTAGTCCAGCACGTCCATCAGGCCACGGACTGAGCCGGAAATCAGCTGCAGCGAGCCCTTGGGCAGGATGTTGGACTCGATGATCGCCTTCACCACGGCCGCGGCCACGTACCCGGTCGGTGTGGCGGGCTTGACGATGGTGGGGACGCCGGCGATGAAGGCGGGGGCGAGTTTCTCCAGCATGCCCCAGACGGGGAAGTTGAACGCGTTGATCTGCACGGCCACGCCGGGAATGCGTGTGTAGATGTGCTCGCCCACAAACGAACCGTCCTTGGACAGCACCTCCATGGGACCGTCCACCACCACCTGGGAGTTGGGCAACTCTCGCCGGCCCTTGGACCCGAAGGTAAACAGCACGCCGATGCCGCCGTCGATATCGATCATCGAGTCGATCTTCGTGGCGCCTGTCTGGGCGGAGAACATGTAGAAGTGTTCGCGGCGGGCGTTCAGGTACTGCGCCAGTTCCTTGAGCTTGAGCGCGCGCTGGTGGAAGGTGAGTTTGCCCAGTTCCGCCTGGCCGGTGGTACGGCCATAATCAACGACGGCGGCAAGGTCCAGGCCGTCCGTGCTCACCTTGGCCAGGACTTCGCCGGTGCTCGCGTCCCGGACGGGAACGGCGGATGCCGTGGAACCGGCGTCGGGAGTCCACCAGGAGTCCTGCACAAAACTGGGGACGGTCTCTACAGTGTCGACTGTGGCTTCAGCTGTTGCGGTGGTGGTCATCGTTGACGGGTCCTTCCAACACGGGGACAAACAATAACGGCCAGATCATTACTGACCGTACGTTCGGTAATATACCTACAGTACATGAATGTTCCGTGCTGCACACTAGAACTTCCAGCATTGCCACAAAGGAGAGCCATGACCGCCCCATCCCAGGACAGCACCGACCCGGCCCCTGAGGTCACCGACGCCACCCTTTGGAAAATCACCCTGGGCGAACTCGACGAGAAGATGGGCGTCAAGATCGTGGAGGAATCCGTCCAGCGCGTGGTGGCCACAATGCCGGTGGAAGGCAACAGGCAGTCCTTCGGCCTGCTCCACGGCGGCGCGTCCCTGGCCGTGGGCGAGGCCGTGGGATCCTGGGCGGCGGTCATCCACGCCAGCACCCTGGGTAAGACGGCCGTAGGTGTGGACGTCTCCGCCACCCATCACCGCTCCGCCCGCGAGGGCCAGATCACCATCACGGCCACGCCCATCCATCTGGGCGGTACGCTCACCACGCACGAAGTGCTGATCACCAACGGCTCCGGCCAGCGGCTCTGCACCATGCGCATCACCAACCTGCTGATGGACCGGAAGAACTAGCCCCATCCCAACTAGGTAGCAGCAAATGTCGTTATGAGGGCTCAAAACAGCATCTGCTGCTACCTAGTTGGGATGCCAGTTCCGGCGCCGGGCCAGCAGCACCAGGACACCGCCGACGGCGATCGCTGCCAACGCCGCGCCGGCTGCGGTCAGCACGCCGTCGGCTCCGGTGTCCGCGAGGTTGGTGACCGACTGGTTTCTGTCCGGCGGGCTGACGGCCGGGGGTTCGACGACGGGTGCCGCCTCGCTGGAATCCTCCTGCGCCGGCGGCGCAAATTCGAAGGCACCGGGACCGGAAGCGCTGAAGCCGTTGACAGTCTCGGCCGTAAAGCTGAGCGCTGCGGGAGCCGCACCGGGCACGGCTTCGGGGGCCGTGAATTGCCAGTTCCCCTCATTATCCAGAGGCACCTCGACGGGCTCGTGCCCGGCAACGGTGATCCTGACAGAGGACCCTGCGGCCACGGCAGAGGCAGGGACGGCAGGCACGTTCCCGGTGATGGTTTGTCCTGGTTCGTAGGTACTGCCGGGCGCGGGTGACGTCACCGCCGGCTTGTTGAGGAAGAGTTCCAGCTGGTAGCCGGGCAGGACCGCCAGGGCGTCCTGCAGCGTGGCGGCCACTGCGAAGTTCACCGGCGCGCCGGCGCCCTCGCCGGCGGCGTGGATGCCCACGGCGTAATTGCCGCTGAGCCAGGGGCCGCCGGAGTCGCCCCCGCTGGACTGGACCGCGAAGGACAGGAACCCGCTGAACGCCCTCAGGTCCGCGGGGTTGCCCGAACGCCCTTGGACCACGTAGATGCCCACCTCATCGATGATCCCGCAGGACCACGCGGAGGTCCGCCCTGAGCGGCAGACCGGCTGCCCCTCCACGGGTGCGGCGACGCCGATGACCTTGACGTCGGGGCCCGTCTGGGAGGGGTTCTTCCAGGTACTCGCGGCAGGCTGCGGTTCAAGTCCGGGGGCTATGGAGCCGATCACGGCCACGTCAGTCCCCACATTGCCGGGGTTGTCCTCGTTGCCGACGATGCCCGTGTTGCCGGGGCCGCCGAACTGGCTGAACCCGAAGGTCCCTAGGGGTCCGGCCGGCGTCCAGGCCGGAAACTCCAGGCTGGCCTGCTGCGCGGCACCGTCGTTCGAACAGTGCCCCGCAGTGAGGACCGACGGCAGGCCGGCGGGATCGAACGCCGAGAACCCGGTGGAGCAGACTTCCCAGGTGTCGGCGATGTAGCCTTGGCCGCCCACTACGTCCGCTTCCGGCGCAAGGTCCGTGCCGGCGTCGAGCTCCACATTGGCAAACCGGGCCACAAAGTCCTCGGCCGACACTTTCCCGGGCGCCGCGGTCGGGGCATCCGGAGCTGGAGCCGAAGGACCTTCGGGAGTCGATTCGGGTGCGTTGGTTCCGCCTGTACGGATGACAAACCGACCGTCGGAGTAGGCCACGGCCTGGAGCCCCTGAGGGCCCACCTCCCGGACGTAGGCCTGGAAAAGCTGATGCGCACTGACCGCCAACTCGGTCCCGGGGGCACTAACAGCGTTCTCCGGGGCGGGTTCCTCAAGGGTCAGTGCGGGAATGGTGGCAGTGAGCTCCGAAACCCTGGCCTCCAGTTCAGGTCCGGAGCCACTGACCAGGATGCGGCCGTTGTGCAGCCGGGTCCCGGTGTAGCCGGGTGTTCCGCGGAGGGCCTCAGCGGCTGCTGCGGCCTGCCTGCCGAGCTCACCCGCGGCGTTGAACTCCCCAGGCGTGAGGCCCAAGTCGCGGGAAACGGCGTCCGCCAGGCCAGCGTCGCTCACAGCCGGCGTGGAAGGCGTTGCGGTGTGGAGTCCATCGCCGATCGCGGGCGGTTCCGTGGATTCTGCCGAAGCAGGGTCTGCCAGCATCACAGAACCCAGCAACAGCCCTGCCGCCGCACCAAGCGTAAGAATCCGCTTCATCCCAGCCCCCTGGCTTGGTCCAGATTTCATCGAGCCACCGTGGCGCCGAGCACGGACCGCACAGCGGTCAGCTCAGCGTCGGTGAGACCGTGCCGCAGCAGGAAGTCCTCTGTGTCCAGGTCCCGGACAAAGGCCACCACGATGTGGCCCCGCTCTTCCAGCAGCGGCGCCAATTCGGTTTCCCCAACGTAGCGTTCGCGGTCGTGCGGCGGCCCGTGCGTGCGGTAGCGCTCATTGATGGCGCGGGCAGCCCGGGCGTAGCCGGCGGCGATCTGCTCGTCCGTGTCGCCGGCCAGGTCCTGCAGCATTGCAGCCACCATGCCGCTGCGGTCCCGGCCCGCTGCACAGTGGACCACCACCCCGCCGGCGGGCGAGGCTTCGGCAATGGTGCGAAAGACTTCCACCAATTTCGCCGGGAACAGCCGGACATTGTGGACGTAGTGGGCAGGATCGTTCAGGTACGGTCCACAGACTGCAGTGAACCGCGGATCGTCCGGGTCTTCGGTGGGGGCGGACACCATCCGTATGCCGGACCATGCCGTTTCCGTTACGGCTGGGTCTGTGTCCCGGCGCCGGGCCTCATGGGAGTTACGGAGGTCCACCACGGTGCGGACGCCGTCGTCGTAAGCGGTACGCCAGCCGGCCGCTGTAAGCCATTCGCGGCGGCCCATCCGGTAGACGGCGCCGGCCACGTGCCAGGCGTTCACAGCCCCGTCCCAGTCCAGGGGTCCGCCAGGTTTCTTCATCCGGACAGCTAACCACACGCCGGCGAGCGCCGCACATCCCCTAATAGGTAGCCGGGCCAGCAAAATAGGGTACTCCGGGCCAGTGACCGCCGCCGCGTCCAGGCGTACCGTGTCACATACCTCACCCGTGCATTCGATCAGCTAAGGGGAAACCAATGACACTTCCAACAGGACGACGGCGGCGCCCGGCTTTTGCAGCAGGCCTCGCCACCCTGGCCATGGCACTGGGCTTCACGGCCGTTCCGGCGGACGCAGCGCCGCCGGTTCCGGATGTCGATCTCGTGGCGGTCGGCGACTCCTACACAGCCGGGACGGGGGCAACGGACTTCATCCCGAACTTCCCCTGCGACCAGACCCCGGGCGGATATGTCGACATTCTGAAGAACCTGGCCATCGTTGACGACGTCGTCAGTAACGGGGCATGCCATGGTGCACTCCTGGACGCCAGGGCATCCAACATCGTACCCAGCGTTATGGAGCAGATCGCGGCCCTCGCCGCTTCCGAAGCACTCTCCGGCCGCACCGAACTGGTCACGTTGACTGCCGGAGCGAATGATCTTGGTTTCAACACGGTGCTCTTCACCTGTGCCTTCTCTACGTTTGAAGCCTGCCAGCTGGCGGTTGCCAATGCCAGCGCTACGTTGCCCGCAATACAGGCTGACCTGGTCGAAGCCCTGAGCGCCATTCACCGGGCGGCACCGCGAGCCAAGATTGCCGTTTTTGGTTACCCGCTGCTGTTTGATCCAGTACGTGGCCTTCCGGTGCTATCTCCGGAGAGCCAGGCCTTGGTCAACGCGGGGACGGAAGCCTTGAACGACACCATCTTTGCAGCTGTGGCAGAGGCCAACGCGGTTTCAAAAGCCAACGCCGTTTACATCGATGTCACGACTCCGTTCGCCGGGCACGAAGCCAATACCCTGCAGCAATGGATCGTTCTTGACCTTGTGCCGCCCATTGAGTTGACCGATGATACTTTCCACCCGAATGCGGCCGGACATGATGCTTATGCCGATGCCCTCACTGCTACTGTGAACCTCCAAGCGCTGGCTAGGCGCTGATAGCCGGCCCGCCGAGCGCCCCTACTGGCGCTTGGCGAGCCGGTGCTCCAGACCGTTCCGGACCATGGGCCACTCGTGCTCAAGGATCGAGAACACCACAGTGTCCCGGAGCACGCCGTCCTTGGTCCGCGAGTGGTTGCGCAGAACTCCGTCCTGCTTGGCGCCCAGGCGGGCAATCGCCTCCCGGGACTGGTGGTTGAGCCAGTGTGTCCGGAACTCGACCGCGGGGCAGCCCAGCACGTCGAACGCATGGCTCAAGAGCAGGAGCTTGGAGTCAGCGTTGGTGCCCGTACCCTGCACTGACGCCGCGTTCCACGTGGAGCCGATCTCCACCCGGGGTGTGCCGGGATCGATATTCATGTAGGTGGTCATGCCAATGATCCGGCCCGGTCCGCCGGTGGCCGGATCGATCAGGCGCGTGGTGAACGGCAGCATGGACCCCTGCTCCTGAAGGCCCAGGCGTCGGCGGATCTCAGCGGCCATCTCCTCCGGCGTCGGCACGGACGTGTACCAAAGGTTCCACAACTGGCCATCGCGTGCAGCCTCCACCAGGCCGTCGTGGTGTGCCGGACGCAAGGGCTCCAGGATGACGTGCCGGCCGGTCAGGGTGATGGGTTCAAGAAAGCTCACTGCACCAGCCTAGGCCCACGCCGTGCTAGAGCAGCCTTAACTGGGCCAGTCGAAAAAGCCCTTGCCCGATTTGCGGCCCAGCTCGCCCCGTGCCACCTTGTCCCGGAGGATCTGCGGCGGCGCGAAACGCTCCCCCAGCGTGGAGTGCAGGTACTCGGCGATCCCCAGCCGCACGTCCAGGCCCACGATATCGGTGGTCTTGAGCGGGCCGGTGGGGTGTTTGTAGCCAAGCACCATGGCGGCGTCGATGTCCTCCGCGGAGGCCACGCCCTCCTCCACCATGCGCATCGCTTCCAGCGCGATAGCCACGCCAAGTCGTGACGAGGCAAAGCCGGGCGCATCATTGACGACGACGGCGGTCTTGCCGAGTGCCTCGACCCACCTTTTCGCGGCCGCGGCCAAGTCCGGGGACGTCTGCTCGCCGAGCACCACCTCGATGAGCGTGGAGGCGGGGACGGGGTTGAAGAAGTGCAGTCCGAGGAAATTCTGCGGCCGCTTCAGTTCACGGGCCAGACCGTTGACCGAGAGCGATGAGGTGTTGGAGGCCAGGAATGCGTCCTCGGCCAGCCGCTCCTCGATGCCGCGAAGCGAGGTAACCTTCAGGTCCCAGTCCTCGGGCACGGCCTCGACCACTAGCTGCCGGTCGGCGAAGTCGTCGTAGTCCACCGTGACCGCGAGCCGGGAGACGATCTCGTCCAGGTTGCCGTCGGTGGCGCCGCGTTCGATGCTCTTCGCAGCGGCGGATTCCACACGCTCGCGGGCGGCTTCTGCGGAGGCTTCATCCCGCTCCACCACCAGGACGTTGGCCCCCTTGATAAGGAAGGCGTGGGCTATTCCTGCGCCCATGCGGCCGCCACCGAGGACGCCCACGGTGGAAGGAAGGTTCGAAGTGGCCATGGCTATTTCTTCTCTGTCTTCTTGTCGAGGTTCTTGTCCAGCTTCTTGTCCAGGAACGCCTGCATGCGGTCAAATTTGGCCTGGGACTCAAAGAGGATCCCTTGGGCAAGCTGGTCGATCAGCGGATGGGCCTCGGCAGGGGCGTGGAACACGGACTTGGTGATCCGCACGGCCAGCGGATCCTGGCGCGCGATCCTGTCCGCGAGCTTGTGCGCGGCGGCCATCAGTTCCGGTGCCTCATGGATTTCCGTGATGAGGCCCGCCGCCAAGGCGTCCTCGGCCCGGAGCACCAGGCCTGCGAGCAGGATCTGCTTGGCCAAGGGTTCGCCTACGAGTTCCTTCAGCCGCCAGCTGGCTCCGGCCGCGGCCAGGATGCCGAGCCCTGTCTCGGGGTTGCCGATCTGTACACTCGGCGTTCCAATCCGGAAATCAGCCGCGTAGGCGAGCTCGGCACCGCCGCCCAGGCAGTAGCCATCCAGGGCGGCAATGACGGGCATGGGCAGCTTGGCAATGCGGACAAAAATCGTGGAGTTGATACCCTGCAGCGCGTCATCCCGGCGCCGCTCGCGCAACTGGGCAATGTCCGCCCCGGAGGCAAAGACTCCGTCCACGCCGGCGATGACCAGGACCTTGGGATTCTGCTCCAGCGCCGCGCAGATAACGTGCAGCTCGTCCACCATCTGCTGGTCGATGGCGTTTCTCACCTCGGGGCGGTTGAGGAGGACAACCACGCGGTCCTCCCGCTCCTCGACCAGCAGGGTACTGAAGTGTTCGTTCGCTAGGTCCTGGGCCGCCATTACACGCGCTCCAGCAACATCGCAGTGCCCTGGCCCACGCCGATGCACATGGTGGCCAGGCCGATCCTGGCGTCCTCGCGCTCCATCCGCCCCAGCAGGGTGATGGCGAGCCGGGAACCGCTGGAACCCAGCGGGTGCCCCAAACTGATGGCGCCGCCGTCGTTATTCACAATCTCCGGGTCCAGGCCGAGCCGGCGCATGCTGGCCAGCGACTGCGTGGCGAACGCTTCATTAAGTTCGACGGCGCCCAGGTCACCGACGCTGAGGCCGCTCCGCTTGAGGACCTTTTGCGTGGCTGGCACCGGGCCGATGCCCATGATTTCGGGCTCGCAGCCGGCAGAGGCGCCGTCGATGATGCGGGCGCGGGGTACCAGGCCCAGCCGCTCGATGGCGGCCTCGGACGCGACGATGATGGCCGAGGCGCCGTCGTTGAGGGTGGAGGAGTTTCCCGCGGTGACCACGGAGCCGCCCGGGACAACCGGGCGCAGGCCGGCCAGGACGTCCATGGTGGTGCCGGCGCGGGGGCCTTCATCGGTGTCCACAACGGTTTCGGACTTGCGGGACTTGACCGTCACCGGGACGATCTCGTCCCTGAACCGCCCTGCGGCGATGGCGGCCAGGGAACGTTCGTGGGACCGGACGGCAAAGGCGTCGGCGTCGTCCCGCGTGATGCCGTCAACCCTGGCGACTTCCTCGGCGGTTTCCGGCATGGAGTAGGTCATCTTGCCCTCGCGCGCCAGCTCGCCCTTCTGGAACAGGGGATTTACGAACCGCCAGCCAATGGAGGTGTCGAAGATCTGGCCGGGCTTCGCAAAGGCGGTGGCCGGCTTCTCCTGGACCCACGGCGCACGGCTCATGGACTCCACGCCGCCGGCGATCACGATGTCCGCTGCGCCGGACTTGATCATCTGGCTGGCCTGGATGATGGCGCTCAGGCCTGATGCACACAGCCTGTTGACCGTGATCCCGGGGATGTGGAGGGGAAGCCCTGCCAGCAAAGTGGCCATCCTGGCTACGTTGCGGTTTTCCTCCCCGGCCCCGTTGGCGTTGCCCAGGATGACCTCATCGATGGTGTCAGGATCCAGGCCGGACCGGGTAACCGCCTCCCGGATGACCAGTGCGGCGAGGTCGTCCGGGCGGACCGAGGACAGCGCCCCGCCGTATCGTCCCACCGGGGTGCGGACACCGCCAACGAGAAAAGCCTGCGGTCCTGCGGTAGCTGACGCCATGGAAACACCCTTCACGCGATTAACAGCACTGTCATCGTCGGCGGCTAAGGAGATGCTATCCACTTACCGACCGTTCGTTCTGTAAAAGACTACACTGCACGCGCAAGGGGCACCAAGACCTCCCCCGGAGGGGTCAGAGAACCACTACGCCGAGATGGGCTGCCAGGAGCGGGGCCAGGAGGCTGAGCTGGTAGTCGTCGATGATGGCTCCGGAGAGGCTGCCCAGGCCGCTGATGGTACGAAAGTCAGTGCTGCGGAGGTCGAAGTCCTTCAACTTGGCGCCGGTGAGGTCCAGGGTGCCGATGGTGCAGTTCTTCAGCGTTACCCGGGTGACCGCCGCAGAACCGAGGTCCAGTTCATTGATGATGCAGTCGGTGATCAGGACATCCATCAGCTTGGCGCCACGGAGGTTCAGGAAGTCCAGCTTTCCGCCGTCGATCCGGACGGACTGCCACCCGCTTTCGTACACTTCAGCGGACCCGAGCCGTGGATTTTCGATGCGCACGTCCCGCCAAGTGGTGCGGGCCGCAGTGAAGACGGGCGCGTACAGCTCAGCCAGGATGCAGTCGCGGAACGTGGCGCCGCGCAGCTGCGTGTCATTGAACGAGACGCCCTGGAATTCGCACTCGGCGAAGTCAGTGCCGCTGAGCTCGAGACCGTCTGCCGCCGCGCGACTGTACCGCACGCCGTCGTACCGAACTCCGCGCTGGAAGTCCGGCGCGGGATCGTCCGTAAGTTCTTCAAGGAGAATCGGCGAGAGCCGGGGGCCGGTAACCTTGGGCGGCCTGGCCGCCACTAGAGCGATTCCGCTTTGGCCGCGATCTCCGCCAGGTCCTTGGCCAGCGCCTTGCGCGTCATGCTCATGCCGATTTTCCCGAACAGGGCCATTGTTATCTTGCTGAACACCGTGGGCCTAACGACGTCGGCGCCGAAGGTCAGCGTCAGGTCCGTGCCGCCGTCGCGCTCCGCCAGGCTGAACCGGGAGGTGTAGTCAGCGCCGCCTTGCAGGGCCTTGACCGTGGTGCTGCGCGGCGGATCAGCCTGGGCCACCCACATTTCCACCGTTTCGGACCTGCCCATCATGGTGCGGGTTTCTTTCCAGCGCGTGCCCTCGCCATACGGGCCTTCACTCAGCATTTGGATGGAATCAATGCCGGACAGGGTGGCCGCCGAACCCGGAATGTCCGAAATGACGGACCAGACCTTTTCCGGCGAAGCGTGGATGTGCTGTGTAAGGCTGGTGCTGTGATCCATGGTTCGAGCCTAGTCGGGGGCAATGACAATCAACAGATATCGGGGCATCTCAACGACTTGAAATAGTAAGCATGCTTCGTGTTATGGTGAAAAGGCATTGTTTGATCCATCGGAAACGAAAGGCGGCACTACCATGGGCCTCGGAGACAAGATCAGTAACGCAGCAGAAGACATGGGCGGCAAGGCCAAGGAAGCAGCCGGAAACGCCACCGACAACGACCGCCTCAAGGCCGAAGGCCAGAAGGACCAGGTCAAGGCCGACGCGAAGAAGGTCGGCGAAGACATCAAGGACGAGTTCAAGCGCGACTAGTCAGCCATAGGCGCGCGGCGGCGGATTCCCATGGGGGATTCGCCGCCGCTTTTTTGTGCCTTCCCCCATAGATCGCTCCCCACCACTCCCCGCGCCTCGCAAGCTCGGCAGGACCCGTCACCAGCCGCTGCGCGTCGGCGTGTGTCCCTGCCGGGAATCTTCGGGCATCGCCATTTCGGCACGCAGCCCGAGCAATCGGATGGGACGGCCCGGTTCGATCTTGGCCACGAGGTCGAGGGCGCGGGCGAGCAGTTCTGCCGGATCCGAGGTCTCGGGGATCTTCCGGGCGTACGTCTTGGTCAGGAACGGGGCGTATCGGACCTTAAGCGTCAGCCCGATCACCGGCCGCCCCTCAGCAGCGACATCCTCCAGTACGTGCGCAGCCAACTCCCTGACGGCGTCGTCAACCTGGCCTTGCTCAGTCAGATCGCGCTGGAAGGTGGTTTCCCGGCTATGCCCGCGTGCCACCCAAGGCGTGTCATCGACGGTCCGCGAACCGTCACCCCGCCCGAGCTGGGCATACCAAGGGCCCATCTTCGGGCCGAACTCGGGGACCAAATCATCGTCTTTGGACGCCGCGAGTTCGGCTACTGTCCGGATGCCAAGGGTGGCAAGGCGGCGCGAGACTTTCGTTCCCACGCCCCACAGCTCGATCGTGGGCCGGCTCCCCATGACTTCGAGCCAGTTCTCTTCCGTGAGCCGGAAGACGCCGGCCGGCTTGCCAAACGACGTCGCTACTTTGGCCCGGACCAGGGTGTCACCGATGCCGACACTGCAGTGCAGCCGGGTCTCCTCGAGGACGTCTCGTTGCAGTTGCCGCGCATACGCCTCCGGATCGTCGGTCTGCACGCCAATAAAGGCTTCATCCCAGCCGAGCACCTGAACAGTTGCCCCCGGTTGCGAGCGCAGCACGGCCATGACTTCTTCGGACGCAGCGAGGTAGGCTTCCTGGTCAACGGGCAGGATGACGGCGTCAGGTACTTTCCGTGCGGCGATGCGCAGCGGCATACCGGAGCCGACGCCGTACACCCTGGCCTCGTAGGAGGCCGTGGAAACCACCGCCCGCTCTGTCGGGTCACCGCGGCCGCCAACGATCACCGCCTTGCCGGCGAGCTCGGGCCGGCGGAGCACTTCGACAGCTGCGATGAACTGGTCAAGGTCCACATGCAGTACCCACGGTTCGCTCACACGCCCCAGTGTGCCCCCAATCGGCTGCTCCGCACCACCGTTTCTGGGCGCTCCTGCCCAGTTACTCCCCCGGATTCCCGTCCACCACCCACGACGCGCCGGGTTCCTGGGCGCGTCGAACAAAGTAAGTGGGCGGGAACGCACGGGGAATAACGACGACGGCGGGACCCCCTCCGTGGGGATCCCGCCGTCGCAGGTACTGCTTGCGTGCAAAGCCCTAGCTGAAGAGGGCGTTCTTGGGCTCGTTGTTCCGAACCTTCTGCCAGCCCAGCCACAGGACCAGCGCGAAGAATGGAATGGTGGCCAGGGTCCAGAGGCCGAGATGGAAGACCTCACCGGATTTGCTGGTCATGGTATCGAAACCGATCAGGATAGTGATGGCCAGCAGGGCCACCAGGCCGGCCCAGCTGCTCCAGGTTCCGCCCGGGGCGGGCAGGGAGGAAACCTTGCCCTTCTGCTTGCGCAGCGCGATCTGGCTGGCGAAGATGGCGCCCCACGTGAAGATCACGCCAATCGACGCCGAGTTGAGCGCGAGGTCGAAGGCGTGCGAGCCGCCCAGCCAGATGTTCAGCAGGATGCCCACGAGGTAGACGGCGCCGATGGCCAGGATGGCGGCATATGGCACATGGTTTTTGGACATCCGGGTCAGCCACTCCGGAGCATGTCCGTTGTTGGCCATGGTGCGGAAGATCCGGCCGATCGAGTACAGGCCAGAGTTGCAGGAGGACAGTGCGGCGGTGATGACGATCATGTTCATGACATCGCCCATCCAGCCAAGGCCCATCTGGCCGAATACGGTAACGAACGGCGAGGTGCCGGCCACGTACTGGTCCGAGGGCAACAGCATGGCGAGGAGGGTCACCGAGCCGACGTAGAACACCACGATGCGGAAGACGACGGCGCGGATTGCCTTGGGCACTTCCTTGGCGGGATCCTGCATTTCACCGGCTGTGATGCCGACCAGCTCGATGCCGTTGTACGCGAAGATCACGGCATTGAGGACCAGGATCATCACCAGCGCACCCTTGGGGAACATGCCGCCCTCCGCTGCGAAAAGGTTGTTCACGGAGGCGTTGCCGTCGCCCACCTGCGCGTTGGTAACCACCATGAAGGTGCCCACGGCCAGGAAGATCACGATGGCACCGACCTTGAGGCAGGAGGCCCAGAATTCGAACTCGCCGAACGCCTTGACGCTCATCAGGTTGACGCCCACGAGCAGCAGGAGCGCCGCGATGGCGGACAGTTCAACAGGCACGTTGGGGAAGAAGAACTGGAAATACAGTCCGATCGCGATGAGCTCCGCAATGCCGGTCATGGCCCAGTTGATGAAGTACATCCAGCCGGAGAGGTACGCGCCCTTCTTGCCGAACATCTCGCCGGCATAGCTGACGAAGGAACCCGACGTCTGGCGGTACATGATCAGTTCCCCCAGGGCGCGCATCAGCAGGTAGGCGATGACGCCGGCAATGGCGTACGAGAAGATCAGTGCCGGGCCTGTCGAGGCCAGGCGTCCGCCGGCACCCATAAAGAGGCCGACGCCGATGGCGCCGCCCATGGCAATCATGGTCACCTGGCGGCCGCTCAGGGATTTTTTGTAGCCCTCGGCGCTGAGGGTGGAGTCGACGACGGCGGATTGCGCCGAGGGGCTCACGAGTTCTGTGGGGGTACTTTGAGGCACAACAATTCCTTGTGGGTAGGGGATTGGCCGGCACCTTGGCAGCGGACTCTCATACTGAAAATTCGGCTTCGTGATGTTTGAAGGAATTTTCTGTATGGAAAGTCACAGTACGTCGAAGTTCGCGCGGCCTTTCTATCCTACAAGACACAAACCGGAGCAAGTGACGAGCGATACACCGTCCTCCGGTTAAGCCGAACTATTGCCACCCGAAGGGGAATCCTGCAGAAGAATATTTTGCTCCGCATCCTCCTGGACGTGGTAGGTGCGCAGAGGTTCGGCGCCGGTGCTGGAACATCCGGTATCCAGGCTGAACGCGTGCTGGTGCAGCGGGCAAAGGACCACCTGACGGTCGATGGTTCCGTCCGCGATGGGGCCGCCCCGGTGGGGGCAGACAGCGGACAGGGCACGGAGGGTTCCGTCCCTCAACCGGAAAACCGCCACCTGCTCGCCATCGATGCCGAACGCCCGCCCCTCGCCGAAGGGGATTTGGTCCACGGGGCCCAGGTTGTGGCCGGCGCTCATCGGACCGGCACCTGGGGCAGGACCGTGAGCGGCAGGGAGGTCCGGAACTGGCCCGGCGTGAGGGGGTCCGCGCGCTCGCTCCACGGGTCCACGTAGCTGTCCACCGATGCCTGCATGGCCTCGTCCAAGGCCGCCGCTATGCCTTCCGAATCCTCCACGATCACTGCGCGGAGGTGTTCGATGCCCACCCGTGGCACAAAGGAGTAGGTCCGTTCCAGCCAGTTGGCGTTTTCACGGTAGTACTGCATGAACCTGCCCGTCAGCAGCTTGACATCCTCCGGGTCATCAACGGTGGCCAGCAGGTCGCCCTTGCGGATGTGCGCCCCGGCCGCGCCGCCGACGTAGAGTTCCCAGCGGCCGCCTTCGACAGCCACCACACCCACATCCTTGACCAGGGACTCCGCACAGTTCCGCGGACAACCGGACACCGCCAGCTTCAGCTTCGCCGGCGACTCGATGCCCTGGAACCGGGACTCGATCTCGATGCCCAGTTTCGTTGAATCACCTGTCCCATATCTGCAGAAGTCCTTGCCCACGCACGTTTTTACCGTGCGGAAGCTCTTGCCGTACGCGTAGCCGGAGGGCATGTCCAGGTCGGCCCAGACCTGCGGGAGGTCCTCCTTGGGGATGCCCAGCAGGTCGATCCGCTGCCCGCCGGTCAGCTTGATAAGCGGGACCTTGTGTTTCTCGGCGACGTCAGCAATCCGGCGCAGCTGCTGCACGGAAGTCACGCCGCCCTTCATCTGCGGGACCACGGAAAAGGTCCCGTCCCGCTGGATATTGGCGTGCACGCGGTCATTGATGAAGCGGGCGTCGCGCTCGTCGATGTACTGGTCCGCGAGCATCATTTTCAACAGTGAGGCCAGGCCCATTTTGGATTTGGCGTCCTCCGCGCTGCCGGGGGCCAGAGCTGCGAATACTTGCGAGACGGAGCGTAGGCCCTGCTTCCGGATGGCGGCCATCAGTGATGCTTTGTCCAGCGGGATCCCGGGCACGTAGTAGCTGGCGGCCGGGTCCTCCTCCACAGCACCATCGGCGGCCCACTCCACCACCTGTTTGACCAGGAGCTTGCATGAACCGCAGCCCTTGCCGGCCCGTGTGGCGTCCATCGCACCGGAAACCGTAGTGCAGCCGTCCTTCACGGCAGCCACGAGCGCTCCCTTCGAAACGCCGTTGCAGTTGCAGACCTGGGCCCCGTCGTCGAGCTCTGCCACACCCGCGTCCCCACCCGGCCCGCCGACGTCGAACATCAGGGAGATCCGTTCCTCCGGCAGGGGCAGCCCGCGGTCATAGGCCTGCGTCAGGTAGGCCACCTTCCGGCTGTCGCCCAGGAGCGTGGCGCCCACCATCTTGTTGTCGCGGACCACGATGGACTTGAAGACACCACGGCTGGGCTCAGAGAACACAATGTGCTCATCCGTGTCGAGCTCGGGGCCGTGCAGCCCCATGGATGCGACTTCCACACCGGCCACCTTGAGCTTGGTGGCGGTCCGTGAGCCGAGGTAGGCCGACGACGTATCGGCGCCGGTCACGTGGTTGGCGAGTACCACGGCCTGTTCCCATAACGGAGCTACCAGGCCGTAGACCTCGCCGCGGTGCTGGACGCACTCCCCCACGGCGTAGATGTCGTCTTCGTCCTGGACCCTCAGCCGGTCATCCACCACGATCGCCCGTTCCACCGGCAGGCCGCTCAGGACGGCCAGGTCCACATTGGGCCTGATCCCGGCGGCCACCACCACCATGTCGCACTCGATGTCGTCCCTGTCCCTAAGGCTGACGCCGCTGACCCGGTCCGTGCCGAGGACAGCTGTGGTGCGGCTGGACGTATGCACCCGGATACCGAGCGCTTCAACACTGCGACGGAGGATGGCACCGCCGTCGGGCCCCATCTGCGCATTCATGAGGTGCCCGCCCGAGTGCACCACCTCCACCTCGATCCCGTGGCTTTTCAAGCCGTAGGCCGCCTCGAGTCCCAGCAGGCCGCCGCCGATCACCACGGCCCGGCGGTGGTGATCCTGCTGGGCGTGCTGGACCATCTTTCGCGTGTCGTCAATGGTGCGGAATCCGAAAACGCCGTGTTTGACGGACCCGCCCGGGGTATAGAGCCCGTCCATCGGCGGCATGTGGGAGCGGCTTCCCGTGGCGATGATGAGTGTGTCGTAGGGGGTCACCCGGCCGTCGTTGGAGAAGACGTGCTTGGTGAACTTGTCGATCCGGTCCACGCGGACGCCTGCGTGCAGCGTGATGCTGTTCTCGCGGTACCAGGACAGGGCGTTCAGGAAGATGTCGGCGTCGCTTTCCTCTCCGGAGAGGACGTGGCTGAGCATGATCCTGTTGTAGTTGCCGTACGGCTCGTCGCCAAACATGGTGATCGTGAACAGCTCAGCGCCGCCCCTGGCCAGGATTTCCTCCACTGCCCGGGCGCCGGCCATACCGTTGCCAACAACCACCAGCCGACGGCGCGGCGCGGTGCCTGCGCGCCTCCCCTGCGGCCGGTCCAGCACGCTGGTCATCAGTGCTCCACCATGCCCAGGTCCACCACCACGGATCCCCCAACACCATCCGGGGCGGCGAGGTACAGCTCCACCACCGAGCCGCCTTCGATGTCCTCCACCACCCGCAGCGGCACATGGACATCGCTCTTGGCGCCAATGGGGAAATAGCGCATGGGCACGCCGTTCCGCATCAGGACCACGGTGATCAGTTCACTGCTGGAATTGCCGCCCCTAAAATAGAGCGTCTGGTTGATGACGCCGTCGGGAACGTAATGGGAGAGTTCGCTGTGGATCGGGACAGGTTTTTCCAGCCCCGTGCCCTCAAACGGGAAGATGCCCTGCAGGAAAAGGTTCTTGGTGATCACGGACAGATCCTTTCGACCGGCGGGAAGACTGGCATGGGCCTATCTTCCGCCGCCGATGTTTCCGCCTGCCGGTCCCTGCGTAACTTTCCTTTAACGCAAACCTCACCGTTTCCCGTGCCTTAGGCCGGCCAAAATGCGTGACTTATGCCGGCTTCGACGGTGGAGTAGCCCGGAAATCCAGGGAAACTTCCTTCGCGGCCCGGCTGAAAGTTACGCATTTTGGTCAGGAAGCCCGCCCTTCAGGCCGGGGCAAGCACGCCCTTGTCCATCGAATACCTGATCCAGCGGCCAGATTCGTCCGTCCGCGACTTTTCGCTCTTCCGCGCGCACCCGGCAAACCATTCCCGGAGGGCGCGGTCGTGGCTGACCATCACCAGGGTCCCGGCGAAGTCCGCGAGCGCCGCCTCAAGCTGTTCCACCAGCACAGGCGCCAGGTGGTTGGTCGGTTCGTCCACGATCAGGGTGCCGTAGCCGCCCAGCAGCAGCCGTGCCAGGGCGAGCCTGCGCTGCTGGCCCGCGGAAAGGCTGCCCACTGGCACGTGGAACTCGCTGGTGCGGAACAGGCCCAGGCGAAGGAGGGCCTCGGCATGCTCGTCGATGTTGCCGCCCAGGCCAGCAGCGAAGGCCGGCAACAGCCGGAGGGTGGGCCGCTGGGGTAGTTCGAGCTCCTGTTGCAGGTAGCCGATGCGTTCGGGCCGCATGACAGTGCCTGCGGCGGGTTCCAGGGTTCCTGCCAGTACGGAGAGCAGGGTGGACTTGCCGGCGCCGTTCGGTCCGGTGATGAGGATCTTCTCGCCGGCGGCAGCCCGGAAGTCAGTGGTTCCCAGCCGGCCGGGCACGCTCACGCCACGGGCCGCGAGCACTGGTTCGCCGTCCTCGGAAGCCCCGGACGGGACAGCGGAGTCGACAGCCAGCTCGGCGTTGAGCCGCAGCGGCACGGGCGGACGGTCCACTGGGCTGGCTTCGAGCCGGCGCAGCCGTTCCTGGGCGTTCCGTACCTGGCTGCTGGCTGCTTTCTGCCAGGTGCCGGCCTTGAAGTCGAAGCCCATCTTGTCGCCGTCGCGCTTGCGGCCGTACCCCATGGTCCCCGCCACCGTCTCGGCCTGGCGCTTTTCGGACTCCATGGCATCGATCCAGGAGTGGTACTGCTGAACCCAGCGCTGGCGCTCGGCTGCCTTCTCGCGGAGGTAGCCGTCGTAGCCGTTTCCGTAGCGGGTCACGGCCTGGCGCTCGGCATCCACTTCGATGATGGTGGCGGCTACCTTGCGGAGCAGGACGCGGTCGTGGGACACCACCACTACGGTGCCCCGATGGGCCGCCAGCCGATCCTCCAGCCAGGCCGTTCCGCGCGCGTCGAGGTGGTTGGTGGGTTCGTCCAGGAGCAGGATGTCCGCCGGGTCGGCCAGGACGCAGGCCAGCGCCACGCGTTCCTGCTCCCCGCCGGACAGCGACCCCAGCACCCGGCTCCTATCGAGCCCGCCCAGCCCCAGCCGGTCCAGAGCGGCCTCAACCCGGGATTCGGCGGCGTAGCCTTCGCGCAGCTGGTATTCGGTCTGCAGCCTGCCATAAGTTTCCAGCTCGTCGTCGCCGGCGTCGGCCAGGCCCGCTTCCAGACGGTCGAGTTCCGCTTCGAGGGCGCGCAGCGATGCCAGCGAGGCGTCAATGGCGGCCCCTACGGTGAAATCTTCAGGCAGGCCGTGGGTCTGGGCTAGGTAGCCCACCCGGCCCTGGATCACCGTTGCACCCTCATCGGGAGCTTCGAGGCCGGCGAGGATACGGAGCAGCGTGGATTTGCCGGCGCCGTTTTCGCCAACGATCGCGACGTGCTCGCCGGCGTTGATGACCAGGCTGATGTTGTCCAGGAGTTGTCGGTCGCCGTAGCCATGGGAGACGCCCGAAAGGTTCAGGTGTTCAGTCAAGAGAAGTCCTCGCAAAGTTCCGCAGTGTGGCCGCCGGGGCTGAACCGGCCGATTCAGGCAGCTCGATTCATCCAGCGCTCGACGGCGGCCGTGGTTTTCGGGGAACAGCCCGGGCGCGGCCGGGCTGCTGGTTAGGACTTCATCGCTCCAGCCTGCCCCGGCCGACGCCGCGGCGTCAAGCAGGCCCTCCATGGCGGACAGGGACAACAGCGCCCGACGGCGGCACCCAGGCCGAGTGCCGCCGTCGGGCATTACAAAAGGGGACAGCTACACCGCGAGGGCCACGGCCTTCCTGCGCCTCGCCTTCGCCAGCCGGGTGCCAATCAGTCCTTGGCGGGGGCTGAAGAGGTAGACGGCGGCGAACACCACGCCCTGGGTCAGCACCACCATGGCGCCCGAGGCCGTGTCCAGGTAGTAGCTCAAGTAGATTCCAGCGATGGAGCACACGGCCGAGACCACTGGCGCGATGACGAGCATGCGGTTGAACCGGTCTGTCAGGAGGTAGGCGGTGGCTCCGGGAATGATGAGCATGGCCACGACCAGCACGACGCCCACGGTCTGCAGCGCCACCACGGAGGTGAGTGCCAGCAGCCCCAGGAGCAGCGCGCCAAGTCGCTTCGGGGACAGCCCGATGGCATGGGCGTGGGTGGGGTCAAAGGCGTAAAGGGTCAGGTCGCGGCGCTTCAGGATCAGGATGGCGAACGCCACCACGCCGAGCACGAGCACCTGGATGAGGTCCGGGACGCTGACGCCCAGCAGGTTGCCGAAGATGATGTGGTTCAGGTCCGTCTGGCTGGGTGTGACGGAGATGAGCACCAGGCCCAGGGCGAACAAAGAGGTGAACACGATACCGATGGCGGCGTCCTCCTTCACCCGGCTGGTGCTGCGGACGACGCCGATCAGGGTGACCGCGATCAGGGCGAAGACGAGGGCACCGAGGGCAAACGGTGCCCCTACGATGTAGGCCAGTACGACGCCGGGCAGCACCGCGTGGGAGACTGCGTCGCCCATGAGGGACCAGCCGATCAGCACCAGCCAGCAGCTGAGCACGGCACAGACGACGGCGGCAAGCGCGGTGGTGACGATGGCGCGGACCATGAAGTCGTAGCTGAGCGGTTCGAGCAGGAGTTCCAGAAGGTCCATGGGTCAGCCCCTGTTCTCGGCGCGAGCGGCATCGGCGGGGTCGGCAACGGCGGGGTCGGCATCGGCGGCGTCGGCATCGGCGGCGTCGGCATCTGCACTGGCGGGATCGGATTCCGGGAGGTCACGGTTCAGCACGTCCAGTCCGAAGGCCATGGCCAGGTTTTCGGGCTGCAGCACCAACTCGGGGGCGCCGTGCATCAGGACCCTGCGCATGAGGAGTACGGCTTCGTCGCAGAGGGCCGGCATGGCGTGGAGGTCGTGGGTGGAGATCAGGATCGTGCAGCCGTCCGAGGCAAGTTCGCGCAGGAGGCGGCTGATGGTGGCTTCGGACCGCTTGTCCACCCCGGCGAAGGGTTCATCCAGGAGCATCATCGTGGCACCCTGGGCGATGCCGCGGGCCACGAAGGCCCGCTTCTTCTGCCCGCCGGACAGCTGGCCGATCTGGCGGCCGGCGTACTCGCCCAGTTCCACCCGGTCCAGGGCTTCGTCGACGGCGGCGCGGTCCGCCTTGGATGGGCGCCGGGTGAATCCCTGATGCCCATAGCGCCCCATCATCACCACGTCGCGGACGGACAGCGGGAACTGCCAGTCAACATCCTCGCTCTGCGGCACGTACCCGATCCCGCCTTCCTTGCGCGCCTTGGACGGTGACTGTCCGCCGATCAGTACGCTGCCGGCGTCGGGCTTTACCATTCCCATGATCACTTTGAACAGCGTGGATTTCCCTGAGCCGTTCATGCCGATCAGGCCGCAGATCCTGGCGGCATCCAGGCTGAGCGAGGCAGAATCGAGCGCCAGGACCTCGCCGTAGTGGACGGTGACGTTGTCAACCAGGATGGCTGGAGTACTCACGGCTTTGACCCTGCAGAAGCTCCAGCTGAGGCGCCGGCCAGCGCTTTGGTGATGACGTCGGCGTCGTGCCTGATCAGGTCCAGGTACGTGGGCACCGGTCCATCGGCCTCAGACAACGAGTCCACGTACAGGGTGCCGCCGAACTTGGATCCGGTGGCGCCCACGACCTGCTGCATGGGGGCGTCGGAGACCGTGGATTCACAGAAGACAGCGGGAACCTGGTTGGCCTTGACGTACTCGATGGCCCGGGTGATCTGCTGCGGTGTGGCCTGTTGCTCGGCATTGACGGCCCAGATGTAGACCTCTTTGAGTCCGGCGTCGCGGGCAAGGTAGGAGAAGGCGCCTTCGCAGGTGACCAGTGCGCGCTGGTTCTCCGGGAGGCCGGCGAGGCTGGTTTTCATCTCGTCCTGCACAGCCTGCAGTTCGGTCTTGTAGGCGTCACCGTTTGCTTTGAAGGCTTCGGCGTTGTCCGGGTCCAGCTCGCTGAAGGCCTTCACCATGTTGTCGACATAGATCTGCACGTTCACCGGCGACATCCAGGCATGCGGGTTTGGCTTGCCCTGGTACGAGTCCTCGCTGATGGACATGACCTCCACACCCTCGCTCACCACTGCGTGGGGCACGTCCAGGCCCTCCACGAACTGGGCGAACCAGGCCTCGAGATTCAGCCCGTTGTCGAGGATGAGGTCCGCCTTGGCTGCCTTGCGGATATCGCCGGGGGTGGGTTCGTAGCCGTGGATCTCAGCGCCCGCTTTGGTAATGGACTCCACGGTGAGCTTGTCCCCCGCAACGTTCCGGGCGATGTCGGCCAGCACGGTGAAGGTAGTCAGGACCACCGGCTTGTCGCCGTCGCTGTTGCCGGCGGCGCCACCGCCGGCATCACCGCCACAGGCAGCGAGGGAAAGGGACAAAAGGACGACGGCGGAGGCGCCGGCAGCTCGAAACGCCGCCGATTTCCGGGCGAAAGTTCGGGCGGCTACTTTGGCGCGCCGAAACAGAAAGTTAGGCATGCCGAACATTCTACGGGACGGCGCGCCGGGCCCGCAATGTGACGCCCGCCCCACTATCCCCGTCCCACCCAACTAGGTAGCAGCAGATGTCGTTTTGAGGCGCCAAAACGACATCTGCTGCTACCTAGTTGGGTGGAGTTAGGCTGAACGTATGACCACAACGCACCGGCGACCACCTGCTCCGCAGCCCGAGCTGTACCGGTTCACCGGCCTCGATTTCGGCACCGTGGGCCTTTATGTGGCGGTGGCGGCTTTCTTCGCCCTGGCTGGAGACCTGCTCCTGCCATTCCTGCGGCAGCTGGCCCCCAGCCCTGCAGCGGCATCTTACGGCGTCAACCTCATGTACTACGGCAGCATCGGCGTACTGGCGCTGTTCGCCGCGCGCCGGGTGGTGGCCCGCGATCTCCGCGTCCTTGCCACCCGTCCGTGGTTCACGCTGATGATGGTACCGGCCGCGGTGGTGGCCATGATGATCCTGACTGCCCTGGTAGTGGCGGCCAGCGGGACGGTCCAAACGTCCGCGAACCAGGCCGGGCTGCAGGCTCTGATGCAACAGGTTCCCGCCTGGCTGATGATTCCGGTGCTGGTGGTGATCGGCCCCTTTGTGGAGGAGTACATCTTCCGGCACCTGCTGATCGGCAAGCTCAGCCGCCGCCTCAACATCTGGCTGTGCTGCGCGCTCTCCGTGCTCCTGTTCGCCGCCATCCACATCGCAGGTCAGGAAGCGATCACGCTCACCGCCCTGCTTCCCTACCTGGCCATGGGCGCCACGCTGGTGTTCGTCTACGTGTGGACCGGGAAGAACCTGATGTTCTCCTACTTTGTGCACGCCACCAAGAACCTGTTGGCTGCCGTGTTCATCTACGCCATCCCGCCTGAGCTGTTCGAGCAGCTCCAGCAGGTCCAGCCCTAAACCACGCTCCGGCCCCGCAGCGTGAAGCGATGGGTGCCTTGGGTCCGGCCCGTGATGTAGACCTTGACGCCGTCCGCGGCATTGGTCCCGGCAAGGTAGCGGTAGGCCTCGCCCGGGTTGTAAACCGGCGGGTTGTCGGGGTCCGCAGCAAGGCCCGGACCGAACTCGATCACATCGTTCTCCACCCGGTAGGTTCCCGTGCCCGAGGTCAGCTGGAACGCCCCCTGGCCCGTGTTTGAGCCAGGGAGCTGGCTGGCCAGGGGCTCCACTCCGGCCAGCTCGCCGCCAGGGCGGAAAGTCAGCTCCAGCGCGAACGATGTGTCCGCGCCGTCGAACTCCAATTCCAGCTCCGCGGCATCGCCCTCGGCGCCAACGCCGGGACGAATGGTGAGGGCCGTCGCCAGCCGATGCTCCACCGTGGGGCGGCTTCCGAAGTCCATGCTGGCGCTGAACCGGCCCTCATGGACCAGGGCGTAGATGCCGTCCTTGCGGTGCTTTTCGGGAGGCAGCGGGAGGTAGAAATTCGCCCTCAGTTCCTCAGCGAGGCGGACCGCTCCGGCGTCAGTGCTGACCGACTGGCTGCGGAACGGCCCAAGGTCAAAGAAGCTGCGTGAGAGCCTCATGTCAGTGAGTACCGCGTCACCGTGGGCGAGGCGCAGGAATGTGGGGTTGGTGGCGAGCCCGGACACCAC
Organism: Pseudarthrobacter sp. CCNWLW217; assembly: GCF_037203985.1. Taxonomy (NCBI): domain Bacteria; kingdom Bacillati; phylum Actinomycetota; class Actinomycetes; order Micrococcales; family Micrococcaceae; genus Pseudarthrobacter; species Pseudarthrobacter sp. CCNWLW217. The sequence goes on along the minus strand of NZ_JBBCBT010000003.1, from coordinate 162,017 downwards.
GCCGGGCTCCAAGGGGTCGCAGCCGCCGAAGACGGTCACCACGTTTCCGGCTCGGCGGAACCGGTGGATCCCGCAGCTGTCCAGCGCGGCGTGGCCCGGCGCCATCACTGGCGGGAGGCCGCCGTCGAACACGGTGGAAGCCGAATCCCCGGACAGGTCAGTGACGGAGGCAGCAGGAAGCTCCAGCCCCAGCCACGGGTCAAGCCGTGTCCGGGCCAGCGCCTTGGCCGGTTCCAGCAGCGGGAACTGCTGCAACCAGGCCGCCGCGGAGGCGAAATCGGACCGGCCGTCCTGGTTGGCCAGCCGGCGGTACAGCAACTGGAATGCCTCTGCATCGAACGTCTTCCACTGGTCCTGGCGCCGCGAAAACAGCGACTCGATGCTGCCGTCAGGATTGAACCAGGGCAGGAACGCCGCCAGGTTGCCGCGGACGTGCTCCAGCAGCCCGGGCCGCCCCGCGTAGTCGGCGATGGCCAGCAGCGAGGGGTTGGTGACAGCCGTGGCGTACAGCGGGCTCCGCTCGGAGTACATGCCGTCCGGCAGTTGGTCAATGCCCTCAGCCAGCCATTCCCCGATGCGCGCCACAATCTCCGGCCGGGGTGCGCCCTCGCGTTCGTGCAGGGCATGGATGCGCGCCAGCGCCGCGCACAGCTCCCACCGGTGGTTGGGCGTGTGCACTCCCCCGGCAACCAGCGCATCGGTAATGCGTCCGACGACGGCGCGCAGCCGCCGTCGGACGCCCGCCAGTGCGGCGTGGCCGGCGCCAATGATCTCCAGCGCCATGCAGGCGTCGTTGATGGTGAACGCTGAGTCCGGCGGTGAGCTGAGGTTGGTGCCGTCGAACAGGCCGGTAGGGCCCTGCAGGTGCTCCAGCCGCGCAACGCAGGCTTCCATGGCGTCCGGAAACGCCGGTGAACCGCGGTGGGCGGAGCCCGGCTCCGCGTACACCGTTGCCAACGCCAGCAGCCGGCTCATGGCGGCCCGGTGCGGAAGAGCCGCCACGTCGCCGTCAGTCGCCTTCAGCAGCGTGCCAACGTACGCGTCCGCAGCCTGCACCAGGCCGTCAAGGAACACGGCATCTGTGGAAGCTGCCGGCGGCTGGCTCTCAATCCCATCCCTCACAAAGGCCTCCATCTAGTCCTTCAGCCCGGCCGAGACGTCGGCGTTGAGTACGTACTTCTGGAACACGGCAAACACGAGGACCAGCGGCAGGATGGAGATCACCGACGCGCCCAGCAGGACCGGCCAGTCGATGTTTTCGGCGCCAACGATGCTCCGGAGCGCCACCTGGAGGGTGTACCACTTGGGATCGTTGAGCACGATCAGCGGCCAGATGTAGTCGTTCCAGCGCCATTGGAACGAGAAAATGGCCAGAGTGAACAGGATGGGCCTGGACAGCGGCAGCATGATCCGGAAGAAGATGGCCAGCTCGCTGGCGCCGTCGATTCGGGCCGAATGCAGCAGGTCATCCGGAACGGTCAGGAAGAACTGACGGAACATAAACACACCCGTTGCCGTCAGCACGGACGGCACAATGATTCCGGCGAGCGAGTTGTACAGGCCGAGGTCACGGATCACCGAGAAGGTCGGGTTCAGGATCACTTCGGTGGGCAGCATTGTGGTGGCCAGGATGCAGACGAAGAAGAGCCGGGTGCCCTTGTTGTTGTACTTGGCCAGCGCGTAGCCAGTGCACGCACTGAAGAACACGGTGAGCACCGTGGTCACCAGCGCCACGGTGGCGGTATTCAGGAAGTACCGGGCAAAGTCCACCCGCTCCCACGCGTCGACGAAACCCTGGAACGTCCATTCCCGGGGAATCATGGACAACGGGTAGCTGAACAGTTCACTGCCCGGTTTGAACGAGCTGAGGATGAACCACAGCAGCGGCAGCGCATAGATGGCCACAATCAGCCATAGCACCCCGGTCAGGGGCGCGGACAGCTTGGTCCGGCCTTCGCGGCCGTTCCGTTTGATTGCGCCTGCGGCTGCCTTCTCGGCACCGAGGGCGGATTCTTCCGCCACGGCGGGGGGCAGGTTGGCAGCGGTTGCCATGGGTCAGCCCTTCTTCTTGTTGAAGCGCAACTGGATGAGCGCAATGGCCAGCAGGACCACCATCAGCACCATCGACGCGGCACTGGCGTAGCCCACCTTGGACTGCTCAAAGCCGGTCTTGTAGATGTACTGGACGATCAGGGTGTTCTCCGTGCCCGGCCCGCCGTTGGTCAGCGCCTGGATCATTGCGAATTCCTTCATGGCATGGATGGTGGACAGCAGGATGACCATGAACGACGTCGGCGCGATGCCTGGCAGCGTGACATGCCGGAACCTTTGCCATGCATTGGCCCCGTCCAGTTCGGCTGCCTCCAGCAGCGCTTCTGGAATATTCTTCAGCGCCGCGATGAACAACAGCATGTTGAAGGCTGTGCCGCCCCAGGCGGAAGCGAAGATCACCACCGTCAGGGCCAGGTTGCCGTTACTGGACCACTGCACCGGGGCTCCGCCCAGCGTCGAGATCACAAAGTTCACGAAGCCGAAGTCCTGGCCGAACATCCACTTCCAGATGACACCCACCACGATCGGGGAGATCAGCCAGGGAAGGAAGATGATCACCTTCGCGGCAGTCCGTCCCCTGGTTGCCTTACTGACCAGCAGCGCCGCAATGCCCAGCGATGATACGTAGACCAGCGGCACCGAAAACAGTGTGTACAGGAAGGTACGGCTCAGGGCGGCATAGAACGTGCTGTCCGCAAAGAGCTTCTGGAAGTTGGCCAGGCCGATGAAGTTCAGCCTGCCCACGCCGCGGTAATCCGTGAAGGAGTAGATCAGCCCGAGGGCACCGGGCCAGACGAAGAACACCAGGAACAGCACCACGTTGACGCCGATCAGCACCAGGGGTGCGATGACATAGCGGTTGTGGCGCCTCAGCTGGGACTTGCTCCGCACGGCGCCCGTGCCGGGCGTCCCCGGCGTCACCGTGGAGCTCAATGTTGGATTAGCCACCGATCAGGCACCGTTGTAGAGCTTCACGATGTTCTCCACCGTGGTCTTGGCATCCTGGCTGCCGCCGAGCATCTTGACGGTTTCCTCACGCAGCGGATCGCCTGAGAACGGGGTCTCGGCATAGGCCTCGGCCACGACGCGCTTGATGGCGTTGTCCCCCTTGGCCTCGTTGCCGGCGATCTGCTTCTGGTACAGCTCGAACGAGGCCTGCTGGAACGGGTATTCGACCTTGAGGTCCGACTTGACGGGCAGGTAACCGCCGAGCTTGGCGAACTCGGTGTAGTTGGCGTCGTCATAGAACCACTCGATGAACTTCTTGGCTTCCTCGTCCGCGCCGGTGTCCTTGAACGCGATCATGAAGCCGCCGCCGAGGTTGGTGGCATTGGCTTCCTTCTTGGGCAGGGGCACGGACATCCACTCGAAGTCCTTGATGTTCTTGTTGAAGTCGGCAACCTGCCAGCTGCCGGAGTAGTACGCAGCAACCTGGCCGCTCTTGAACATGGCGTTGCCGTCTTCGCCGCTGAGCCACACGGACTTGGGCATGGTCTTGTCGTCGTTGATCTTCTGGAAATACTCGAGTGTCTCCACGGCTTGGTCGTCCCAGGCGTACTTGTCGCCTTCCTTGGCGAAGGCAGTGCTGCCGAACTCGTACATCATGGCGCGCAGGCGGTGGCCGGAGCGGTCCATGACCACGCCGTACTTGGCGCCGGCCTTCTCGCGGACCTCGTTGACGGCTGCAACGAACTCATCCCAGGTCCAGGCTTCCTCGATGGCAGTGGGGAACGCCACGCCGGCCTTTTCGAAGAGGCTCTTGTTCACGAACAGACCCACGGCCGTGAGGTCGGACGGGATGGCCGGGATGGTGCCGTCCGGGGCTTCTTGCAGGAACTTTTCGTCGATGTTCCGCGACTTCGCGATGTCCGCGAGGTCCTGGAGCTGGTTGACCCACAACGGATCGAGGCCTGTGACGCGCGCCAGGGCCGGCAGGTCGTTCGCGGTGGCGGCGTTTTTGAGCTTGGTGGTGATGTCCGCTGTGGGAACGTCCACCACCTCGATGGTGATGCCGGTGGCTTCCTTGTACTTGGCGGCGGCGGCGGCAAACGCCCCGCCTTGGTTGGTGTCACCGGAAAGGACCAGCTGAAGGGTTTTGGCTCCGCCTTCAGTTGAACCGCCGCCGCCCCCACAAGCGGAAAGGCCGACGGCGAGGGCTGAGAGGCCGAAGGCCGTCAATCCGAACTGCCTGCGGCTGATGCTGGAGATTCTTGTCTGCTCTGACAATGCTCTGTCCTGTCTCTGACGATGCGTTCCGTGCCTGCGGGGCATGGCTGGAAGGTGTTGGCTGCGGACTCGATGGCCGCCTTGCCCACGTTTCGGAAAAGCCTTTCCTAACCCAACTGTGATCCATGTCATGACAATCTGTCAAGATAACGTGCGCACATTTTCCAACGATGCAGAAGCGATGCAGAGGGTGTGCCTCCCCCTACCAGCCCGCCTGCCGCCGTCGTAGGTTGGAGGCATGGGACTGAACATTCAGATTGTCACGGATTGCAAGAACCCTCACGCCCTTGCGGACTGGTGGGCCGAGACCCTTGACTGGGCAGTGGAGCCGCAGGACGAAGGCTTCATCCGCTCCATGATTGACCAGGGATTCGCCACCGAGGACCAGACCCTGATCCACAAAGGCAAACTCGTCTGGCGGGACGGCTGCGCCATCCGCCCGCCCGAGGAACTCGACGCATCCAAGCCGGAACGGCGCCTCCTGTTCCAGACGGCACCGGAAGAAAAAACGGTCAAGAACCGGGTGCACTGGGACGTGGACCTGGACGGCCGGGATAAGGACGAGGCCCGGAAGGAACTCGAGGCCCGGGGAGCGACGTTCCTCTGGAGCGCCAGCCAGGGTCCCCACTCCTGGCACACCATGGCGGACCCGGAAGGGAACGAGTTCTGCATCAGCTGAGCCGATTACTAGACTTGTTCGGTGAGCAACCAATTCCCCGCCAAGGTGTCCGACGTTTTCGATCCTTCCCGCTGGCGCACCGTGTCCGGCTTTGACGACTTCCAGGACATGACGTACCACCGCCAGGTGGAGCGGGCTGCAGACGGCTCCGTCACCAGGGACTTGCCCACCGTCCGGATCGCCTTCAACAGGCCGGAAGTCCGCAACGCCTTCCGCCCCGGCACCGTGGACGAGCTCTACCGCGCGATGGACCACGCCCGGATGACCCCGGACGTGGCCACAGTCCTGCTCACCGGCAACGGCCCTTCCCCCAAGGACGGCGGGCACTCGTTCTGTTCCGGCGGGGACCAACGGATCAGGGGCCGGGACGGGTACCGCTATGCCGACGGCGAGACGCAGGAAACCATCGATCCCGCCCGCGCCGGACGCCTCCATATCCTGGAAGTCCAGCGCCTGATGCGCACCATGCCCAAAGTGGTCATCGCGGTGGTCAACGGCTGGGCGGCAGGCGGCGGCCACTCCCTCCACGTCGTCTCCGACCTCACCGTCGCCTCCCGCCAGCACGGCAAGTTCAAGCAGACCGATGCCACTGTGGGCAGTTTCGACGCCGGCTACGGCTCGGCGCTGCTGGCCCGCCAGATCGGCCAGAAAACCGCCCGCGAAATCTTCTTCCTGGCCCGCGAATATACCGCCGACGACATGGTCCGGATGGGGGCGGTCAATGAAGCCGTGGACCACGAACGGCTCGAGGAAGTGGCCTTGGAGTACGCCGCGGATATCGCCCGGCAGTCCCCGCAGGCCATCCGCATGCTCAAGTTCGCGTTCAACCTTGCTGATGACGGACTGGCCGGCCAGCAGGTCTTCGCGGGGGAAGCCACGCGCCTGGCGTACATGACGGACGAAGCTGTGGAGGGCAAAGAGGCGTTCCTGGAAAAACGCGACCCCGACTGGTCCCGTTTCCCGCACTACTTCTAAGGCAGGACCTCCATGAACATCGGACCCATGAATATCGGCCCCATAGACATCGACCCAGCCCTCAAGGCGCTGGCCGCAGCCCTCCACGGCGAGGGCCCCGCCGTCGAGCTTTCGGTGAGCGACGACGGCGGCCTGGTGGTGGGCCATGTGGAGACCCCTGGCTGCGACGACGCCGTGGTAGTGGTCCGCACCTCCGGCTCCACCGGGACCCCCAAAGCCACTATCCTCACGGTGGAGGCCCTGGCTGCTTCCTCCATGGCCACCGCCTTCGCGCTCAAGGGCGAGGGCCAGTGGCTCCTCGCCCTGCCCGTGCAGTACGTGGCCGGCGTGCAGGTGCTGGTTCGTTCGCTGTTCGCCGGCACCCGCCCCTGGGTCATGGACATGTCGCATGGATTCACCCCGGAGGCCTTCACCGCGGCAGCCCTGGAGCTGACCGACAAACTCCGGTACACCTCCCTGGTGCCCACCCAGCTCCAGCGGCTCCTGGAGGACCCGTCGCCGGAAACCTTGGCGGCGCTGCGGCGCTTCAACGGCATCCTGCTCGGCGGCGCGCCGGCGTCGGCCAAGCTTCTGGACGCGGCACGCGAGGCCGGCGTCCGGGTGTTCACCACTTACGGCTCCGCGGAAACCTCCGGAGGCTGCATCTACGACGGCTATCCACTGGAAGGTTCTGCGGTCCGGATCGCCGAGGACGGCCACATCCTGCTGGGCGGTGACACCATTGCGGCCGGATACCTGGATGCCCCCGAACAAACCGCGGATGTTTTCTTCGAGGAGGACGGCGTCCGCTGGTACCGCACCAGCGACCTCGGAAGCCTCGATGCCGACGGCCGGCTCACCATCCTGGGCCGTGCCGATGATGTGATCATCACCGGTGGCGTCAAGGTCTCCGCCGCGCATGTGCAGGAAGAACTGGAAAAGTCCGACGGCGTCACGGCGGCTTTTGTGGCCGGCGTACCGTCCGCGGAGTGGGGCCAGGCCGTGGCCGCCTATGTGGCCCTCTCGCCGGGGTTTGCGGCTGGTACCCCGGCAGCAGCGGGTGACGATGCTGCGCCCGGCGGGGATCCCGCCGTCGTGCTTGAACAGGAATGGCACCGGACGCTGGGACTCCTCGCCCCGAAAACCGTGTTCACTGCGCCGGAGCTGCTGATGCTGCCCAACGGCAAACCGGACCGCCTGGCCATGACCGGCCGGCTCAACTCCCTGCACCAGGGAAAGTAAAGTAGACCTGCACCGGCCGGAGCTTTGCGGCAGGTGCGTCACCGTTTTGCCAAACCCCGACCCAACACGAGGTACTTACCGTGGCCACAGCCGCACAATGGATCCAAGGCGCTCGACTCCGCACCCTGCCGGCGGCCATCGCGCCAGTGCTGATCGGTACAGCCGCAGCCTTTGAAATGGATTCGTTCCTCATCTTCAACGCGATCCTTGCCGCGCTGGTGGCGTTACTCCTGCAGATCGGCGTCAACTACGCCAACGACTACTCGGACGGCATCCGTGGCACGGATGAGGACCGTGTGGGCCCGCTGCGCCTGGTGGGGTCGGGTGCTGCACGCCCCGAACACGTCAAGTACGCGGCCTTCGGCGCCTTCGCAGCCGCCATGGTGGTTGGCCTGGTGCTGGTGGTGATCACCCAGAGCTGGTGGCTGATCCTGGTGGGGCTGGGCTGCGTGATGGCCGCCTGGGGCTACACGGGCGGCAAGAACCCTTACGGTTACATGGGCCTGGGCGATGTCTTTGTGTTCGTTTTCTTTGGCCTGGTGGCCACACTGGGAACCACGTACACGCAGGCCGGACAAATCAACCTCGCGTCCATCATCGGCGCCATCGGCACCGGGCTCATCGCCTGTGCCCTGCTGATGGCCAACAACGTCCGGGACATCCCCACCGACATCCAGGCCGGGAAAAAGACGCTGGCGGTCCGCCTGGGTGACAAGCATGCCCGCGAAAGCTATGTCCTGATGCTCGCCGTCGCCATCCTGCTGGTGATCATCCTGGCCCCGGGCCGCCCGTGGATGCTGATCGTCCTGCTGCTCATCCCCGCCTGCCTGATGCCGGCCTGGCTGATGATCAACGGACGCAAGCGCAAGAGCCTCATCCCGGTGCTGAAGCAGACCGGCCTGATCAACCTCGGCTACAGCCTGCTGTTCTCACTGGGACTGGTGCTCAGCCACGGGTTCTAGCTGTTCTGGCCCTTGATTTCTGAGTGCTTGGATTCTGCTGCTGTGCCGCCGGACGGCTTGGCGTCGGTGCGAATGGTGAGGTCCGGATTGGCGTCCACCAGGGTGTCCTCTGCCTGGGCGTCGTCAACCTCGCCGGCGGTGCGCAGGGGCTTGGCCTTGCCCGAGAACCTGCGGCGCATCGCTTCAGTAGCTTGGTCGCGCTGGTCCTGGAAGAACAGGTAGCTGACCGCGAAGGCAATGCCTGCAGCGCAGATGACGGACATCACTGCGCCGAGGCCCAGGAAAAGGAACAGCACAAAGAGCGGCGCGAAGAGCGCCAGCCGGATCAGGGAATATTTCAGGAAAGCCACCTTCCAAGTTTAGCCGCCCTCCCTGAACGCCCGCCCCGTCCGGACGATAGACTTAATGCCATGCTCTTCCGTGTGGTTCTCGCCGTCGCAGTACTTGCCATCTTTGTTTATGGCCTGGTGGACGTGATCCGCACTGACGGACGCCTCACCCGGGGCATCTCCAAACCCGCCTGGATCGTCGTGATGATTGTCCTGCCGGTACTGGGGGCCATTCTGTGGCTCCTGATTGGCCGTCCCCGGGGCAATCCCCCGGTCCGGCAGAGCTACAGTCACCCCACCGCTCCCGACGACGACCCCGACTTCCTCCGCAACCTCGAAGTCCGCCGCCGCAACCAGGCGGAGGCTGCGCGCCTGAAAAAGCTCAAGGATGACCTGGAAGCGAAGGGGCAGGCCGACGGCGGGGCCTCCGCCGCCGGTCCGGACACCGGCGGCCACGGGCCCACTGGCACGGGAACCGTGAACGGCGGGGCCGGCGATGCCAGCAGCGGGGATGCGGACACGCACGATACCGACGACCGGAAGTAATCCCGATGGCTCATGACCCCGACGGAGAACAGCAACTGCGGGCCACCAGGCCCGCACCCCCGTCAGGTGAGCCACCTGCTTCCCCCCTTCCTTCCTGGCCTGCCCCTGCCCCTGCCCCTGCCCAGCCTGAGGCTAGCCGTGCCTCTTCCCGGCCTTCCGGCCCTCCGGCGCCGCCGCCACGGCCAGGCTTGTCCTACGCCTCGCCTGCGCCCATTGTGGTGGCGCCACCGACACCCCGCTCCGTCCGTGCGGCCCGGACGCTCTGGCTGTTTAGCTTCGTTGCCGGCTTCGCCGTCCTCGTCGGTTCATTCCTGACGCGAGATTCACACCTGGAACGGTTGCGGGCGGTAGTGGACGGGATGTCACCCGGCGGCGACGCGGACGCCCTCAGTGCTGCTTCGGCCATTGTCTTCTGGGCCAGCATGGGCGCAATGTTGCTGATAATCCTCCTCGAAGCGGCCGGGCTGGCGATCGTCAATGGCCGGCAGGGCTGGGTCCGTTGGCTGATGATCCCGCTGCTGCTGGTCCATGTGGGCGCAGCGCTGGTGGCGGCGGCGTTCCTGGTTCCCGACGGCGATGGCGGCAGCTACGTCTGGCTGCTGTGGGGAGCCCAGCTACTGATGGCATTCGCGGGCTTGGTTCTGCTCTTTACGCCCGCCAGCAATGCCTGGCTCCGATCCCGGAAGCAGGAATAGGTTCCTGCCAACAGGCCTAGCTCAGCTGCAGGGCCGCGCTTTCGGCAAGGATACCCTCGCAGCTGCGCATCACCACACGGCAGACTTCCTGCCCCGAACGGTCAGTCAACGGGTTCTCCGAGAGCACCCGCCAGCGTCGGAGGCACTCCCGGGCCTCAGTGGTGATCTCCTCAGGAGTGGCATCCGGTTCCAGGCCGAGTCGCAGGGCTGCGGCCGTGCCGGAGCCACCGGTCAGCCTCTCAGCTTCGAGGGCCCAGTCAGGGCCGAGTGAAGATCCGGCGGTCCGCAGGGTGGCGAGCAACCGCAGCTCGCGGAACTCATGGGCATTTACCTGAAGCCGTTCCAGTGCTGCCAACAAATGTCCCGAGCCCTCACGCGGCGACGCACGAAGCAGGGATTCCACACCCACCAGTGCTGTCCGCGCCTTCAGGGCGTCGGCCCGGGCGTGGAACTGGCAGGCCAGCATGGCCAGCAGCGGGTCCAGCCCGCTGCGCCTGGCAAGTTCGTGGGCCAAGGGGGTGGGGTCGGTGAAGCCGGCCCGGATCAGCACCACGCCCAGGCGGATCCCGAAAAGTCCGAACCTCTCCAGCAATGATGCCCTGGCATCAGCAGTGAGGCCCTCAGGCACCCCGGCCCGCAGGAACCTGTCAGCCGAGAGCAACAGTTTCTCCCGGGCCGCGCGGTCCAGGCCTGCTAGCAGGGCCAGGGATTCAAAGTCTGCCTGGCGCATGGTCCGGGCACTCTGTGCCAGGAGCCCCGCCACCGGGACCACCCGCAATGCCAGCTTCCGCAGGCTGTGGTCCCGGCGATACCGCTCCGCGATATCCCCGGCAGAGAGCAATGAGTCGATCCTTCCCGCGCCGATCTCGTCCGCCCGGGACAGGACTGCCACGGCGTTGACGGTGCCGGACCGTCCGGCCTCGGTATCGCGGAATGATTCCAGGAACCGGAGGTCGGAGGCATGCATATGCCGCATAAGGTATATGACGGCGTCAGCTTGGGAGGCTGATTCCGCGGGGGTGAGGAAGCTGGCGGACCTGGCGGAAACGTCCGTGGACAGGGAAGCAATGCCCGGAGTGTCTATCAGCGTCACGTTCCGCAGGCTCTCGGAGGGCCATTCCACTACCAGCTTCTCCACGTCTTCCGCACGCTCCGTGCCGAGGAACACCAGACGCCCGTCCACGCGCTTGAGTGCCAGCGTGCGTGGCTCACCCGCCATCGGGTAGAGCGTGATGCGGGGCGTATGCCCGTACCTGTACCACGTCACAATGCGTGTGCATTCACCGGTATCGGTGGGCGCAATCTCTTCGCCAATGATGGCGTTGAGCAGGGTCGACTTGCCCGCCTTCACCATTCCTGCCACGGCAACCCGGAGAGGCTCGGCAAGCCTCGCGGAGTAGCCTTTCAAAGCTGCCGTCGCAGTGGCGTCATCCCGGTAGACCGTGAGGGCCTCCTGGATCAGCTCTGACACTCCCCTGCTGGTTGCCTCCCTCATCAGCCAGCCGCCAGCGCGTGCGGGCTCTGCCCGCTCCCGAAGCGATGGCCGTCCGCGTCACGGCCGTCGTGGGTTCCGTCCGGATGGTCAGCCCCTGGCCCGGAGCTGGCGGGCTGTGGATTGGCAGCCGGCCCTCTCATGGGCTTCGCGGTTGCCTTCGCCACAGCTTCGGCCCCTGACAACTCCGCCGCCACCGATTCTGCGATACGGTGCAGGGCGTCAACGCGCTTAAGCTCTGCCTGGATGTCCCGGATCCGCATCTCCTTTTCCAGCTTGTAGGTGGTGGCGGCTTTCTGCGCCGCCGCCACGGAGTCGGAGAGCGAACGGTGATGTTCCTCCGCGATTTCGGTGAAGTGGTCGCGGGTAGTGCGCTGTACCAGCCGGAGCCGGTCCTTGAGCTGCTTCCCCACCTGAAACACGACGTCGTCCAACTGCCGGCGAACCAGGGCCTTCGCTTCCGTCTGCCTCCGCTTGAGCCTTGCTTCCTTGTCTTCCCGGTAAGCCTTGCGCCCCAACAGCAGTCCGGCCCCGACAGAGAGCGGATTAATCAGGGCCATCCCGAACAAGCCGGTGAGCAGACCAAACATCAGGACGCCGCCGTACGATCCCCGCATCCCGATCAGCACCTTCTGCATCGGATTGATCTTCCCATCGTCCAGCCCGGGCATGTCATCGACGGGATCCAGGGCGTCGCCCGTATCGGAAACGCGCAGGACGGGAAGAGCCACCTCGTCCTCGGAGAAATGCTCAGCAACCTGCGCAGCCAGCCACTGTGCGCGTTCGCTGGTCCAAACAAAAGTGTCCGAGATCGCGGCCGCGGCGCATTCCTCCAGCCACGTCGAAAACTGCGGCCACGTGGGACCAGGATCGCCCAGGTCAATGGCAGCCTCAGCCTCACGCTGAATCCGCCGCAGCCGGTCCCGGAGGTCGTATTCCATGTCTGCGATGAGGTCGCCGATGCCGTCGTTGAGCGTGATCTGCCACCGGGCGGAACGCTTTCGGAGTTCGTCGGCTTCGAGTTTGGCGGCCTCCAGCCCCGCAATCATCTTTGGGGTCCCTTCCGGGTTCTGCAGCGCGGCCAGTTCCGACTGAAGCGACAGGCGAAGATTTTCGGTCACGGAAAGCAAGTCCTGGCTGACGGCACGGCGCTGGATCCGTTCCGCCTTCCCCACGATTTCGTTCCGGAGGTGGCCGATCAGGCCGGGAAATCCCGATTCGGCGTTCAGTTCGGCGTCCTGCAGCCGGGCGGCTTCCAGGCGGAGATCTGAGGAAATAGGGAAAAGCGGGATGTCCACAGAGACCCGGGAAAGGTGGCCGCGGTCAAGCTCGGCAACCTTCCGCCATTCCGGGTACAGGTCAGTCTTGGACAGCACGCCCACAACGCTTGGCGTGATCCGCATGGCTTGCTTCAGGAACCTGATCTCAGGTTCTGTGTATTCCTGCGATGCGTCCGAAACCAGAAGCATGGCCTCTGCCGAGGGCAGCGCCGTAAGCGTGGTCAGTGTGTGCGTGGACCCCAGGCCGCCGACTCCCGGGGAGTCGACAACGGTGAGGCCCCCAGCCAGCACCTTGCGGGGCAGGAACACTTCGGCGGCCACGAGTTTCTTGGCGTTGCCGGGGTTTCCGCGCTCGGAAACGTAGGTGGCGAGATCAGCGATGTTTATGGGCTGCCGTTCAAGTGCAGTTTCGTCACCGGGCTCCGCATCCGCAGGGGGCAGGAGGATGGAGGCTGAGGCCGGATCACCGTGCCGGACCACCGTGGGTACGGAGGTAGCGATGTCGTCATCGACAGGGCAGACCGGAGCGTTGACCAGGGCGTTGATGAGTTTGCTTTTCCCCTGCTTGAATTCACCCACCACGATCACGCGGACATTCGGATCCTGCAGCCTGCGCAACGTCTGCTCCAGGCGTTTCCGCAGGTCGGCGCGGTCTCCGGCACTGACGAGCTCGATTCCCTGTTCCACGAGTTCTGTCAGTTGCGCCGCCGTAAGGGGCGTTGAGGGCCTTGCCGGTCCTGTCGACTTTGCCAGACCCCCGGGGCGTTGCGTTTCAACCACAGCCAGTCCTTTGCTTCAAGTCTCGAAAATAGGGACGTTGGGGTTGCCGCGAGAAGTGCCCGGCAGGCGTTCTGGGCCGCCTGCCGGGCACTCCCGGTACCCCGGGACCAGCCGTTAGAGGATGACTGTCGAATCGTCCTCGGCGCTGATATCGGCGTCGACCTCCACCTCCGTGTTGATTGAGTTGTCCTCCGTAAACTCAAGCTCATTGTCGGCAACAACAATGTTGTCCTCGACGACGGTGGTCTCTGAGTTGTCGTTGAAGGAATCCTCGAGTTCGACCTCCACCTCGGTGGAGGTCTCGTTGAAGGAGTCGTCAATCTCAACATCCGTTTCGGTCTCGTTGAAGGAATCCTCAATCTCGACTTCAGTGGTTTCGGAGTTGTCGGTGTTGAACGAATCCTCCACCTCAACGTCAACGTCAGTGGAGTTGTCCTGGAAGGAGTCCTCGATCTCCACCGAGTTGTCCGTCGAGTGATCCGAGTTGTCGTTGAAGGAATCCTCAACGTCGATTTCAACGTCGGTCTCTGTCGAGTTGTCAGAGTTGTCGTTGTACGAATCGTTGATGGAGTTGTCCGAGTTGTCGTTGAAGGAATCCTCGACGTCCACGTCCAGGTCGGTGTTGAAGGAGTCCTCGATGTCCGTCTCCTTGTTGCCGATGTTGACGTCGCCGCCAGCCTTGATGGAGTTGTCGGTCGAGTTATCCGTGGAGTTGTCTGTGTTGTAGGAGTCCTCGATGTTGTTGGAGTCCTCAACGTCGGCGTCATCGCCGGCGGCAATGGCGCGGTCGCCGGAAGCCACAACCGAGTCGTTGTCGAACCACTGCTTGACGTCGCCGTCGGCCCAGATGTTCTGGTTGACGGACTGGTCTGTAATGGTGTCGCGGTCATCCACAGTCGACGTGTAGGAGTAGTTGTTGACTACATGATGCAGCTGCTGGACAGCATGTGCATGGTCGTCGTGGTCGTGGTGTCCGCCACCACCGTGTCCGCCGCTGTGGGGAGGCGGAGGAGTGTGGCCGCCACCGCCACCGCCACCATGGCCGGTTGCCGCGCCGTTGCCGCCGGTGTTGTACTCCCGGTCGAACGAGGAATGGTTGAGGGTGATGGGAGCGTAGTCCAAAACAACCGGCATGGCCGCATCAACATCTGCAGAGCAGACGTGGCCCAGGCCGGCATCGTCCAGGGCCCGCTCAGGATCCTCCAGGAAGTCCTGCGCTGCTTGCGGGTTTCCAAAAAGGCTCATCAGGAATTGGACGAGCTCGTTTGCGAGTGTAGGCATTGGATGGTCCTCAAATCTTCTCTGAGTTGTGGCTGGCTCGGCGTCGATACCGGGCTTGAATCAAACGTACGGTCCCACCCAAAGACCGGGCATCGGGTCACTTCCCCGTACCGCCGTACCCCCTGCTAGGGGATCGGCGGCAGTCCCGTTAGGGGTACTAGGGGCTATTCCCGCTGGGGGTTTTCCGGTCCCAGGGCAAGGCGCAGCCGAACCAACAGGTCGGAGCGGTTTTCGGCGCCGAGCCGGCGGCGCATCCGGGCTATGTGGTGCTCCGCGGTCCTCGGGGAGATGTAAATCGCCTCCCCGATTTCGCGGTAGGTCTTGCCTTCAAGGACCAGCCGTGCCACTTCCTTCTCGCGCTCACTCAGTCCTGAGCCGCCGTCAGGGGGCATGCTGTTGTTGTTCTCGGGGGCGGCAGTGCCGCGCGGCTCCGACGGTCCGGAGGCTCCCGTGCCGGCTGAACTGCCCTGCGGATGAAGGTCCCGGGCGCAGGACAACAACCGCACCATGTCCTTACGCTCGTCTGCCCGGGCAGCGGCGTGCCCGGCAAGCCGCGCACCCTCCCAGGGCATTCCGACGGCGTTCAGCCCGCGGGCCGCTGCTTCCACATCGGCGGCTTGGAAATTTGCCGCCAGGACCGAGACCCAGGCCTTTCCGGCTGCAGCCAGCACCCATGCGAGGTGGCTGTGGTCTGCTGCCCGAGCCAGTGCCGTGGCGTGCGGCGCGAGGTCTGCCGGGCTTTCATTCAGCAGCGCGGCCTGGACGCCCGCCCAGTGCAACGGCACCGCCCACAGTGGAGGGTCGCCAAGTTCATGCAGCAGCGTCCATGCCTCGTCAAGGTAATGCGAGACACGCCTGGTCTCCCGCAGCCGTGCAGCCGTGATCATCAGTTCGCCCCAAGGCAGGAGGTTGTAGAGGTCCACGGACGTGTGCAGCATGGCCTCCCGTGCCCGTTCCCACGCCAGGACAAGGTCGTGCACTTCGCCGCTGCGGCGTGCAAGCCCCACTTCCAGGGCGGCGCACAGGAATTCATCCCGCGGGACCAGTGGCCAGTGGTTCGCTTTTGAGGCTTCGTTGATGGCCAGCCGGGCATCCTCCGGGTTGTCCTGCTGCATGGCCGACCATGCCTGGAGCAGGAACAGCCTGGGCTTGGCCGCATCGCCACCCTGGCCTGCGGCGGCCGCGGCGCGAACGATGGTTTCCGCCAGGTGCGGTTCGCCGCTGTGCAGGGCCACCAGGGCTGCAAGTGCACCGGGCGTATCCGGCAGCGGACTTGTCGCACCGGAGGCGTTCAGCATGTCTGAGGCGTGGATCAGCACCGGCAGCCCCTGATGGGGGTCCCCAGCCAGTGACTCCACAATGCCTTTCGCCGTTTGGGCCTGCGCCACAGCTAAAAGAGTGGGCGACGACGGCGAGGAACCGTCGGGGAACATTGATTCGGCTCCGGCGCGGTTGCCGCAGCCGATCATAGCCACGGCGGCGGCTGGGGCGGATGTACCCACGCGCGATGGGCCCAGCCAGGCGTAGACGTCCGCGCTGCGGCCCAGCATCCCCCGCTGCGCCCATACGGCAGCCGAGACGTCTACAGCGAGCAGGAGGTCGGGCGGGTCAGGGCATCCCAGCACGCCGTCGACAATGCGGGCTGCAGTATCCAGGTCCCCGGTGGCCGCTGCGGCGTGAGCCCGGCGGGCGGCGGTGGCCAATTCGTCGGCGCCTGCCAGCAACGCCTCGCCGTAGAGTTCCGCAGCCAGGCCTGGATTGTGATCGAGTGCCTTGTTAGCGGCCTTTTCCAGCTCAGCCGCGACGCGGAGGTCAGCCAGTCCGCCGCGTGCCAGTTCGCGGGCAAAGTCGCCCAGCGGACGGCCTTCGGCAGCGAAGCATCCCACGAGTTCGCGCTGGAGCGCGTGGATCCGGGCAGTGGGTGTCAGGGTCAGGAGCGCGTGCTGAGCCGTTCCTACAACAGTGCCGTCCGGGAGGAGGAGCCCGGAGGCTTCCGCCTTGGCCACGAGGGAATCGAGGCTTTCGACGTCCCCGCCGCCCACCTTCCGCTCCAGCTCCGCCGGCAGCGGACCGGGAAGGGAAAATCCGACGGACAGTGCCAGGAGGAGTTCCCGGACTGCAGCGTTCTCACCGCGAAGCTGCTGTGCCATGTATTGAGGGCTGCCAGGCGCCAGCGCGTGCGGTTCGGTGCCGACGTGAGGCGTACCCGTCCCTTCAGGTCCCGCTCCGTCCGTGCCGTAGGTGTGAGGCGGCGCAACGTTTGTCTCGCTTGCGTGGCCGTGGAGGAGTTCCCTGGCTGACGGCTGATGATGGGCCACCATGCCTCAGACCGCCGGCTCAGTCGGAATCGGATCTTCCGCGGGCGGGTCCGTCGTTGGATCCGGCACCGGCGCAGGCGGATCCGTCGTTGGGTCCGGCACCGGAGCAGGCGGATCTGTCGTTGGGTCCGGCTCCGGAGCAGGCGGATCCGTCGTTGGGTCCGGCACCGGAGCAGGCGGATCCGTCGTTGGATCCGGCTCCGGAGCAGGCGGATCCGTCGTTGGATCAGGCGCCGGCGGGTCGGTGGTCGGGTTAGGAACCGGGTCCGTGGTGGGGTCAGGATTCGTGGTCGGCGTTGTCCCGGCGGCCGCTCCGGAGCCGCTGGTTCCCTGCGTTGGATCGGACGTCGTACCGGTTGTTCCACCCGTCACGGAACCTGCGGCCGCGCCTGCCGTTCCACCACTGTCCAGGTTTGGCGTGGATGCGCTGTTGGACGGCTTGCTGATGGGCGATGCCGCTGCCTCGATCCCCTGCGTGCTTGCGGACTTACCACTGGTCTTCTTGGCGCTGGCCTCAATACCCCTCATCGGAGCCTGTCCGTCGCCCGTGGCATCCGCTGCGCCATCGCCTTGCGCACCGCCGCCAGTGCCGTCAGGCGCTGACGTGCCGGGGTCTGCGGCTGCGGCGCTGGAGTCCTTGGCTGCCTCCTGTGGCGCGAACATCGCCGTCAGGCTTCCCAGTCCCTCGGGGCTTTGCGCAGCAGTGGCGGTCAGGACCGTGAACAGCGCTGCAGCGGCAGCCACGGCAGTGAGCCGCACGGATGGCCGCGGACTATGCGGCCCGGAACTGGCCGCCGGACCATGGACTCCTGTGTGAGTGCCTGCATGTCCCCTGGCACCGACGCCGGCAGCAGCGGCGGCGGTGCCAGCCAAGGAGCCAAAAGCGGAGCCGGACTTCCGGGACCAGCTGGCACGGCTGCTGTCACCGTGCGGCTCAACGTTTGTCAGAGCTGTCAACGTCATGGCCGTCGTCGAGGAAGGAACCGTGCCAACGGCGGTGACTGCCTCGTCGGGTAGAACAGCGGCCGCAGCCGCCGCCTGCCGGGCGCGGACTGCTGCCACCGCGGCCCCCAGGCAAATGGAGGACTTGGGATCGGCGTCCACGGCGATGGGCCGGTCGAGCTGTTCCGAAATCAGCTGTGCCACCAGGGGAATACGCGAGGATCCGCCGATCAGCAGCACCGCGGTGAGGTCATCCGCCTCCAGGCCGAGCTCATCGAGGGAACGTTCCAAGGCGTCCACCGTCTGACGGATGGGTTCCTCGATCATGGCCTCCAACTCGGAGCGGACCAGCCGTACCTGCTGGTGGATGCCGGGCAGGAACACGGAAATGCTGGCCGCGCTGTCGGCCGAGAGCGCTTCCTTGGCTTCCACGCACTCACGGCGGAGCCGGGCCAGTGACGCCAGCGATGCGGGGTCGGCGGGGTCAAGGGCAGCTAAAGCCTCCCCGGTGTGCGCCGCGACGTGGCGCAGGACCGCTGCGTCGAAGTCGGCGCCGCCCAGGCCTTCGATCCCCTCAGGCCGGCCCAGGAACTCAAAGCGGTCGGCGTCGGCCTTCCTGAGGAGGGCCGTGTCAAAGGTGCCACCGCCCAGATCGTAAACGGCGATGGTGCTGCCATCCTCCACCCTGACTTGGGAGGCGTAATGAAGGGCCGCCGCTTCCGGTTCCGTTATCAGCGTGACACCGTGCAGTCCCCGGGCACTGAGGGCTTCCTGGATGATGGCGGTCCGGTGGCCGCCCCAGGCTGCCGGGTGCGACAGGATGATCTGCGACGGAGGCTCGCCCTCGCGTTCCGCGGCCCGGTCAACCACCCAGCCGGCCATGGTGGCGAAGACTTCCTCCGCCGGCAGGGACAGAGCCCCAACGGCGATCGGGACGTCGTCTCCGATCCGGCGTTTGAATTCCCTGACCACCCGGTCGGGGGAATCCAGCCCACGCCGCTCGGCGGCCTCCCCCACCAGGATGGGGCCTTCCTCGGGATAGTAGACCACCGATGGCACCGACGTTCCGCGGAGCCCCAACGGGAGGCTCTCCGGAACAGACGGAGCAATCAGGTCGATACGGGCAATGGCGGCGGCGGTGAAACTGGTCCCGACATCGATGGCGAGAACGTAGCTCATAAGTACCTCGGAAAAAACGCAGCAGGCCGTCCGCGAGCTTCATCACAGACGAGCTTCCACCAAGGTAGCACCACCAATTCAATGGCAAAACCCTTATTGTTACACCGAATTTACTATCAACAGGCCAGCGTGGGAGCGGTTGGAAGAAACCCCTGTTCAGAGGCCTGAGTAGGAATGCAGCCCATTAAAGAATTGGTTCACGATGGTGAAGTTAAAGATCACGCACAGGTAGCCGACGATCGAGAGCCAGGCTGCGCGGGTCCCAGTCCAGCCGCGGGTGGCCCGGGCATGCAGGTAGCCGGCGTAGACCACCCAGATCACGAACGTCCATACTTCCTTGGTGTCCCAGCCCCAGAACCGGCCCCAGGCCTTCTCCGCCCAGATGGCCCCGAACATCAGCGTGAACGTCCAGCCGATGAAGGCGATGGCGTTGATCCGGTAGGAGAGGTTTTCCAGGCTCAGGGCCGAAGGCACCAGCCGCATGAAGCCCAGCTTGTCCGCGCCACCGGCAGCTACGGTCTTCTGCCGGTGCGCCTGCACCAACTGGAGGGCTGACATGGCGAACGTGAGGGTAAAAAGGGCCGAGGACAGCACTGCGATGGAGACGTGGATGATCAGCCAGTAGCTCTGCAGCGCCGGAACCAGGTGGCCCACGGGGGTGAAGTATGCCACGGTGGCGGCCGTGAGCATGATGACGGCCAGGCCCACCACGAAGGTGCCCAGGAACCGCAGGTCGCGGCGGATCAGGACCAGCAGGAACACAGCCACGGCCACAAACGCACCGGTGGTCAGGAACTCGTACATATTGCCCCACGGCACGCGTCCCGCGCCCATGGCACGGGTGATGACTGCGGCGCCGTGGATCAGCACTCCCAGGATGGTCAGGGCGACGGCGACCCGCGCCGGGGCGCGCCGTTCCGCGGCGTAGCGCATGTCGGCGTCGGCGGTCTGTCCCGCGCCGGAGGCACCCGCTGCCTGCCGGGCGGAGGCCGACGTCGGCCGCTCAGCCCTGCCCGCCGGCCCGGCGAGGTGCGACTCGGTCCTGTCAGCGCCCCTGTCAGCCCCGGCGCCGGCAGTGCCTACTCCTGCGCCAACAGGGACCTTCGGTGCCTGCTCCGCCTGGGCCGCCTTGAGGTCAACGGCGTGCAGCGCCTTGCTGCTCTTCGCCAGGTCCCAGGCGAAGGCGATGAAGGCAACGGTGTACGTGCCTGCAGCGAGCAGCATAAACAGCTCGCTGTACTGGCCCATGGTTTCGTTGATGGCGAAGGGCATTACTGGTCCTTTTTCGGCCCGACGGGGCCAGCTGGGGAGGTGATCGAATCTGCGCCATTATGGTCCTGGCGGCTGGGAGTTTGCTGGGTGCGGGCGGAGTCAGCCGTGGCGTCATCCGTAGCCCCAGCGGATGGTGGAAGCTTCCACTCCTCGGCGAGGAGCTTCCGGATGGCCGCGGCTTCAGCGGCCAGCCGGTGGTCTTCGCCGCGGGCAAGGAGGCCATACTCCACCATGGTCCGGCCGTCCTCGTGGGTCCCCGTGCGGACCCAGACCCGGCGGCGGTTGACATAGAGGGAAATGATGAGGCCTGCCACGGCAAGCAGCGCGAAGATGAGGGCGTAGAGCTGGCCGGGATTGTGGTGGATGTCCACGCCCACGTAGCGCTTCACGCCGTCGAAACTGATGCTTCCCTTGCCGTCCGGCAGGGTGTAGCTCATGCCCGGCGCCAGGGTGATGCCGCCGGCGTCCAGGTTGCGGGCGTTCAGCGGCGTCAGGTCCTTGACGTCCAGTTCGAAAACGTTTTGCGGCGCGCCGTCGTCCAGGCCCAGGTCCCCGTAGAACGAGTTCAGGGTCAACTGCGGGTTAATCAGTTCAGGGTCCCCGCTGAACGAGACGCCTTCCTCGGTTTTGAACGCCGTGGGCAGGAAGAAGCCGGCGAAGCCAAGCTGGTCCGGTTTGGCGTCAGGAACCTTGATCACGACCGACGAGTAGTAGTTCTCACCCTGCAGCCTGCCCACCACTGGCCCTTGGAAGGCCACGTTGCCCGCACCGTCACGCACCGTGACCAACGGCGCGTAGCCGTTGCCTGTGAGGTAGATACTGGTACCGCCCAGGGTCACAGGGTCGTTGACTTTCAGGACCTCCTGCTTGGCCGGCGCATCCGGTGTTTCCTTGGTGGTGACATCCGCCGTGAAATCGATGGGCTGGCCGAACTTGCCCCTGGATTCGCGGTCGAACGTGACGGCGAACTTGTCCAGTTGGATGGAGTACGGCTGCAGTTGGCTGGACTGGAAGTTGGTGCCCGGGGTGAATTGGTCGTAACCCACCAGGGTGTTTACGAAGGTGTCACCCTCCACCAGGATGCGCTGGCCGCTGTAGCCGAACAGGCCGCCGACGGCCACGGAGACCAGGACGCCTATCAGCGAGGTGTGGAACACCAGGTTCCCCACTTCTTTCAGGAAGCCGCGCTCGGCCCCCAAAGACGGCCGCGCGCCGTCGTCGTCCCTCACCTCAACCCGGTAGCCGCGGTTCCTCAGCAGCCCGGCGGCGCTGCGGATGGCGTCCGACGCCGGGAGGCCGGCGTCGGCGGGAACCACCAGCGTGCCGTACTCGGGCAGGCGGGAGAGACGTTTGGGGGTCCGCGGCGGCTGGGAGCGCATGGCTTTGTAATGGGCGATGGCGCGTGGGACGACACAGCCGATCAGCGAGATGAACAGCAGGATGTAGATGGCTGAGAACCAGGCCGAGGAGTAGACATCGTAAAGCTGCAGGGTGTCCAGCAGCTTGCCGTAATCCGGGTTGTCCTTGATGTACTGCGTCACAATGGACGGGTTGGCAGGACGCTGCGGGAACAGCGAACCGGGCACCGCTGCCACCGCGAGCAGCAGGAGCAGGAACAGCGCCGTCTTCATGCTGGTCAGCTGCGTCCACGCCCAGCGCAGCATCCCCACGGGCCCGAGGACAGGCAGGGCTGCCTCGGCCTTGGCGGCGGCCACGGGGGCCGGGGACTGGGCCGGAGACAACTTGTTTGCTTTCACGCGCTCGCTCATCAGATCGGCAACTTCACATCGGTTTGGAACCAGTACTGGAGTTCGGTGACCCAGGTGCCCCAGACACCGCTGGCCATCAGCAGCCCCAGGACAATCAGGATTCCGCCGCCGGTGCGCTGGATGGCCAGCCGGTGCTTGCGGAAGAAGGACATCACGCCCATGCCGCGGCGAACCGCCAGGGCAATCAGCAGGAAGGGGATGCCCAGGCCCAGGCTGTACACAAAGGCTAGGAGGGCACCCTTGGCGGCGGAAGAACCGCCTGACAGGCTCAGGAGCTGGACGGCGGAGTAGGTAGGCCCGATGCACGGGGCCCAACCCAGCCCGAACGTGATCCCCAGCAAGGGCGCACCCCACAGGCCGGCCGGCGGCTTGGCATGGATTTTCGCATCACGCTGCAGCCAGCCGAAACCGCCCATGAACACCACGCCCATGATGATCACCAGGACGCCCAGGAGCTGGGTGATCCACGCGTTCTGCGAGCCCGTGATCAGCGTGCCCAGCTGGCCAAAGGCGCCGCCCAAAAGCACAAAAATCAGGGAGAACCCGAGAACGAAGAGCCCGATGCCCGCCAGCATCCGGCCGCGCTTCTGCTTTTGCAGGTCCACGCCGCTCAGTCCGGTGACGTAGCCCAGGTACCCCGGCACCAGGGGCAGGACGCAGGGCGAGAGGAAGGAGACCAGGCCGGCCAGCAGCGCCACGGGGATGGCAAGCAGGAGCGAGCCGTTCAGGATGGCTTCGGCGAAGGGGCTGTTCACGGTCCGGAGCCGCCGCTACTCTGCCACAGCAGCGGTAATGAGGGCTTTGAGGGTGCCCTTCTGGATTTCGCCCAGCACGCGCGAGGCCACCCGGCCCTGCTTGTCGAGGACCAGAGTGGTGGGGACTGCGCCGGGCGGGACCAGCCCGGAAACGGCCAGGAGAACGCCGCCGTTCTTGTCGTCGAAGCTGGGGTAGGTCAGGTTGAATGTTTTGTCGAAGGCCTCGGCGGTGGCTTTTTCATCACGGAGGTTGACGCCGAGGAACTGCACGCCCTGCTCCTTGAACTCCTGGTGCAGCTCCTCCAGGATGGGTGCCTCCACGCGGCAGGGTGCGCAGGCCGCAAACCAGAAGTTCAGGACCGTCACCTTGCCCTGGAAGTCGGCGGGGGTTACCGCGGTGCCTGTGAAGAGCGTGCCGTTGATGGCAACGGCGGCCTTGCGGTCGGCTGCGGCGAACTCGGTGACCGAACCGTCCCCTGCAACGTAGTTCTTGTTGTCGCCTGCTTTGGCCTGCTTGGCCAAGGCATCCTCCTGCGCGCACGCCGACAGGCCCAGGGTCAGGGCGGTCAGGGCCGCGCCACCCGCGGCAAGCACAGCGCGGCGGGACGTTGCCGGGCCGGAGGCGGTCTGGCCGGAAGTGGCGCGGGTGTCCTGGGAACGGAAGGGTGCCACGGTCAGGCCCCCGGGGTGCTGGCGGCGCCGGGAAGAAGTGCGGCAGCGGGCTCACTGTACACAACGCGCAGGAGGGAGCCGTCGTCGTCGAACACCAGGGAGGTGATGGACGTCAGCGTGCACTCGCGTTTGCGCGGATCATGCCACAGGGGACGTCCCTCGGCGCTGAGGCGGGTGGCCCAGATGGGAAGCTGGTGGCTGACCATGATGGCCTCGGGCCCGTCAGATCCGTAGTCGTCACCGGCCAGCTCAATGGCGCGGAGCCTGGCGTCCTGGACCGCAGCCCGGACACGGGCCGCCTGCGCCTTGTAGGGCTCTCCCCAGGACGGCCTGAGCGGGTTGACCAAATGCGGCCAGTGCTTGGGCTTGCGGAGCTCGGCCTTGGTGACCTTCATGCCCTCGAAGTAGTTCTCGGCCTCAATGATGCGCTCGTCCGTGTGGATTTCAAGGTGCAGTGCTTCGGCCGTAGGCGCTGCTGTCTCCTGGGCCCTGGTCAGCGGAGACGCCGCGAGATAGACAATCCGTGCGCCAAGGGCCGCACGCTCGCTGAAGTGCGCGGCGAGCGTCTGTGCCATTTCCCGCCCCAGCTCTGAGAGGTGGAATTCGGGCAGCCTGCCGTACAGAACGCCGTCGGGATTATGGACCTCGCCGTGGCGGAGCAGATGGACAGTGGCTTGGGGCATGTTTACCAGTTTCTCAAAGATGGCGTGCTATCCGAAATCTTCTACATCCAGTAGAACTGAAGATTCTCAAAAAATGTTCCGGAAGTGGGAACAAAAGATGCAAATGCATGTTTATACTGGATGCAGCAGTTAGTTGAGACTTCAACAAATGAAGCGTCAACCATTCCCAGTACTACCCGACACTCCCAAGGAGAAACACCATGTCACTTCCCGCAGACGTCACCACCGGCACCTGGACCCTGGACAACTCACACAGCGAAATCGGCTTCACTGTCCGGCACGCAGGCATCAGCAAGGTCCGCGGCCAGTTCAAGGATGCCGCAGCAACCTTGGACCTGGCTGAGAACGTGGCGGACTCCAAGATCAGCGCCACCATCAAGACGGCCAGCTTCGACTCCGGCGACGTAAACCGCGACGGCCACGTCCGCGGCGAGGACTTCTTCGACGTGGAGAAGTTCCCGGAAATCTCCTTCGTTTCCAACGGCCTGGTGGCCAAGGGCAACACCTACGAGCTGACCGGCGACCTGACCATCAAGGGCGTCACCCGCCCGGTGGCCCTGGAAACCGAGTTCAACGGCGTGGCCGTGGACCCGTTCGGTAACACCCGCGCCGGCGTCTCCGCCGAGACCACCATCAGCCGCAAGGACTTCGGCCTGACCTGGAACGCCGTGCTGGAAGCCGGCGGCGTGCTGGTCAGCGACAAGGTTGCCATCAACCTGGAGCTCGCGTTCATCGCGCCCGCTGCCTAATTCTGCCTGCTGCCGCCCGGCCGCCGGATCCACTGAGTGGTCCAGCTGCCGGGCGGTGGCGTTTAAACCGGCATACCGGAGTGCCGCGGCTGTGAGAGATGCCCTGTGTCCGGCGTTCGTGCCCGTAGGTCAATCCTGTGGAAAACCCCTGCCGTTCCCTGCGATTTCGCCGCAAATCTCCTAGATAACAGGGAACCTGCGGTCTACAGTGAGAGCCATGACCAACCCTAGTGAAGTACCGCAGCCTGAGCAGCCGGGCGCCCAGCCGCCTGCCAGCAACGTTCCTCCCGCCGGTTACCAGCCGCCGCAGGGTTACCAGCCACCACCACAGGGATACCAGGCCCCGGGCCAGGCCTACCAGCAGCCCGCTCAACCCGGCCAGCCCCACAGCCAGCCGGGCCAGCAGGGTGGCTTCCACTTCGAGATGCCGACGGACGGCCCCCGAAACTTCAACGATGTGCTGCCCACGGGCGGGTTCTCCGGCATGTTCAACGTCACAGGGCTGCCCACCGAACTCAAGGTGTCCTACTGGATCTGGCTCATCGGCGGCATTTTGGGCGTGTTGGGCGGCCTCCTGGGACTCTTCGGGGCGCTGGCACTGTTCACGGTTGCCCCCGCGGCGGCCATGGTGGTCCTCCTCCTGGTCCTGGTGGCACTGGCCATCGGTGTCGCCCAAATTATCCTCGCCCTGAAGATGAAAGAAGGCCGGGAGTGGGCCCGGCTGGCCCTCACCATCGTGGCCGGTGTCTCGCTGGTCCTCGCCATCATTGGCGGCAGCGTGGGCGATGGGATCGGCAACAACTGGCTCGGCTTCCTGATCAGCGCCGGGGCAACCGTTCTGATGTGGCTGCCCAACTCGCAGGCATGGTTCACCGCAGTCAAGGGCCGCGCCTGACCTGCCGGTTAAGTTGTTTACCGAAGGCCGCAGCCGGCGTACCCGCCAGGCTGCGGCTTTCCCAGCGCTTCGCGCTCTCACCGACTAAGGCGGAATGAAGCCGGAATACCTCTCCGGAATGACCCGCTACGGAGCCGCCCGGGGGTACGGTGGAAGTAAGCCTTGCTGGGGGTAGGGCCAGTGCACCGATCCCGGCAGCCGATCCGCACTTCGACCTGCAAAGGACCGCTCATGAGTACTCCCCCAGTCCAGCCTCCCAACGAGCCCGAATCCGGCGGCCAGCCCCCCACTCCGCGCTACGGCGAGAACGCACCGCAGTTTGGCCAGCCCACGCCCCCTGCCCCGCAGTACGGACAGAACGCTCCGCAGTACGGCCAAAACACCCCACAGTATGGCGAAACGGGCACACCGGCACCCCAGTACGGCCAAAACACCCCACAGTATGGCGAAACGGGCACACCGGCACCCCAGTACGGCCAGAACCCGCCGGCGTATGGTCAGAACCCGCCGCAGGCCCCGGCCTACGGCCAGCAGCCATTTGGCCAGCAGTACGGGCAGTCTCCGTACGCACAGTACCCGTCCGAACAGCCGGCGGCTACGAGCAGCAACGGAGTCCCCCAGCTGGTCAACATTTCCTTCTGGCTCCTGATCGCCTCGGGCGTTATTTACGTCATTAGCATGCTGATCGGCGTTGGCCAGCTGGATGACCCGCTGATGCGAAGCACCTTCGAAGATGCCATGCAAAGTGGCGGCGCCGGCGGCGAGATCCCCTACGAGGACATCAAGGGCGTTATTGCCGGCACACTGGTGGTCTTCGCCATCATCGGAGCCGCGCTCTACGCATTGGTGGCTATCTTCATCCGCAAGGGCAAGAACTGGGCCCGGATCCTCGGAACCGTATTCGCGGCACTGTCCATCTTTGGGCTCTTCCAGGTGCCGAACATCGGAACACTGGGAACGCTGATGGGCATCGCAGCCATCGTCCTGCTGTACCTGCCGGCAGCGGCTCCGTACTTCCGCAAGCAGCAGCCGTTCGCCAACCCCTACGGCCAGCCGGGAAACCCCTACGGCCGCTAGCCTTACGGTCAACCGGAAGACATGCCGGCGCTGACCAACAATAGAAACCACACCCAGCGGGCGTGGATCCCGGAGCCGCAGGATTGCTAGGCGGTCTGGCCCGGGGTCTGCGCCCGCTGCGCGTGGTAGGCCAGGATCTGGAGTTCGGTGGCCATGTCCACCTTGCGGAGGTTTACGGTGTCGGGCACCTGGAGCATCACAGGCGCAAAACTCAGGATGCTATGGACGCCGGCGGCGACGACGCGGTCACACACGTCCTGCGCCACTGCGGCGGGCAAGGCCAGAACCACCATGTTGGCGCCCGTCCGCTGCAGCACGGTTTCGAGGTCTGCAACGTCGCTGACCCGCAGCCAGCCCACCTCATTGCCCACCACCATCTGGTCGGCATCAAAGATGGCTACGACGTCGAAGCCCCGGGACTCAAAGCCGCCGTACCTGGCGAGCGCCTTGCCCAGGTTACCGGCGCCGACGATAGCCACTTTCCAGTCGTGGGTCAGCCCGAGGGCTGCAGCGATGTGGCGGCTGAGGTACTGGACTTCGTAGCCGACGCCCCGCGTGCCATAGGAGCCCACATGCGAGAGGTCCTTGCGCAACGTGGCGGAACTGACGCCGGACAATTCCGCCAGCGACTCCGAGGATACGCGCTCCACGCCTTCGGCCAGCAAGGTATTAAGCGCCCGAAGGTACAGTGTCAGCCTGGCCACGGCCGCCGGCGGAATCTGCTTGGCAGCGGTTTTGTCGTCCTGTACGCCCGGCGCAACCGACTCGTCTTGGACAGACTGGGGAGATGAATCCAGCGAAGTCACTATCCCCTCCCTTGCGTCGCGTTGTGACTCCACTCTAGAGCCCTGCGCTTGCTGCCAACAAAGCCTGAACCATGGCCCGGACCAGCCCTACTCCGCCATGGCGCGCCGCAGGACGCGCTCCAGCCGGGCTTCGTCGATCTTCCAGAAATCACGCTGGATGCCGTCCACCAGCACTACGGGGATTTCCTCGGCATAGCGGTCACGCAACTCGGGCAGTTGGTCCACGGGCTGTTCCGCCCACTCAAGCCCCAAGGAGGCTGTTACCCGCCCGACGGCGTCGCGCGCGTCCGCGCACAGGTGACAGTCGGCTTTGGTGATCAGGACAACCTGCGGTTTTGGCATGGTTTAACCGTATCCCCCTTTAGTGGCGGACAGCGCGGCGCACGGCCACGCGGCAGGAGGGGCCGCACGCATTGACTAGACTCGGGGACATGCCCGAGGAGAAGTACGTCGCAGTTCTCACACAGCCGGCTGCGGTACCGCAGACCGGCGAGGCGGCGTTCTTCGACGTCGATAACACCCTCATGAAGGGCGCCAGCCTTTTTCACGTGGCACGCAAGATGCACCAGCGCGGAGCGTTCACCTTGGTCCAGGCCGCCGGATTCGCGTGGAAGCAGTTCAAGTTTGTGACGCGCGGCGAGAACATGGATGACGTCCATGCGGTCCGCGACTCCGCCCTCAACCTCGCCGCCGGAATCACTGTTGAGGACGTGAAGGCTCTCGGCGAAGAAGTCTATGACGAGATGATCGCCTCCAGGATCTGGCCGGGAGCAAAAGCCTTGGCCCAACAGCACCTGCGGGTTGGCCGGCGGGTTTGGCTGGTCACGGCCACCCCCATCGAGGTGGCAACGGTCATCGCCACACGACTCGGGCTGACCGGTGCGCTGGGCACCGTCGGTGAGGTAGCGGACGGGATGTACACCGGACGCCTTGTGGGCGACATCCTGCACGGCTCTGCGAAGGCTGTGGCCGTCCAGGGCATTGCTGACGCCGAGGGACTGGACCTCAGGCGCTGCTGGGCCTACAGCGACTCCTACAACGACATACCGCTGCTGACCCTCGTGGGACACCCCGTCGCCATCAACCCGGACGCCAGGCTCCGCCGCCATGCCCGGGACAATAACTGGCCGGTGTATGACTTCCGCTCCGGCCGCCGCGCCGCCACCCTGGGCCTTAAAGCCGCCACAGCCGGCGGCGTCGTGTACGGCCTCTGGCGCGGCTTCTCCCGCATCCGCGGCCCCCGCATCTAGGTAGCAGCAGATGTCGTTATGGGCCCTCAAAACGACATCTGCTGCTACCTAGTTGGGTGGGGGCAAAACAAAATGCCCGCTGCCGGGAAGGCAACGGGCATTTCACGCAGTTCGAAGTATCTCTACTTCTTATTGCGGCGCTGGTGGCGCGTCTTGCGAAGCAACTTGCGGTGCTTCTTCTTGGCCATACGCTTGCGACGCTTCTTAATAACTGAACCCACGAAAGTTCCTCACAAACTAGATGCAGTACCTGTCTGATGGAAAGGTCCGTGGACAGAGCTACAGACTGAAACAACCGACAGATTCTTACAATGACGTAAAACGTTCCTTAACAGGGTACCGCTTATCCGGGGCACCCACTGACAGGGCCGCTCAGGCGGTCTCGGAGTGGCCGTCCACAACGGCGCCTTTAAGATACTGTTCAACGGCGCTTTCCGGGACCCGGTAGGAACGGCCGAAGCGCACTGCGGGCATTTCACCTGAGTGGACCAGCCGGTACACGGTCATTTTGGAGACGCGCATGACCTCGGCCACTTCGGCCACGGTCAGGAACTTCGCGTTTGAGAAGTTCTGTTCTGCGGACATTTCCCTTATTCCTTTGCTGACGGATGGACAACAGTGACCCCAGGTTTATGCCATTGCGGTGTGCCGATGCTGAGCCATCCACCAACCATGTGCTAGATACTCTAGAGGTTCATGGGGCTATTGTGAAAGTCACTGGGGGTAATCATTTCCCGGTACGGCGCTTGCGTGCCGACGAGGCGAGCTGGTCCAGCACCGACACGGAGACGTCCCATTCCATGCAGGCGTCCGTGACACTCTGGCCGTACACCAGTTCCGAGCGTCCGGCGGCGTGTTCGGTGACGTCAAGGTTCTGCGCACCGCCCACGAGGAAGCTCTCCAGCATAACGCCGGCGATGGCGTCGGCAGAGGGTCCGCCATCCTCCAGCTGCGCGCCGATCTCCAGTGCAACTTCGGCTTGGCGGTGGTGGCTCTTGCCGCTGTTGGCGTGGCTGGCATCCACGATCAGTCGTGGGTTCAGCCCCTTGCCGGCCAGCTTGTCGGAAGCGCTTTCGACGTCGGCCGCCGAGTAGTTGGGCCCCTTGCGACCGCCTCGGAGGATGACGTGGGTGTCCGGGTTCCCGGCGGTGGCCACCAGTGCTGCCCGGCCGTCGCCGTCGATGCCCAGGAAAGCCTGCGCCGCCGCGGCAGCTCCGCAGGCGTCGATGGCAACCTGCAGATCACCGTCGGTCCCGTTCTTGAAGCCGATCGGCATGGAAAGGCCCGAGGCCAGCTGGCGGTGGATCTGGCTTTCCGTGGTCCGTGCCCCGATCGCGCCCCAGGAGATCAGGTCCGCCATGTACTGCGGACTGATGGGTTCCAGGAACTCCGTGGCCGTGGGGAGTCCAAGGGCGGTGACCTGCTGCAGGAACTGGCGGGCCGTCCGGAGCCCGGTCACCATGTCATGGCTGCCGTCCAGGCGCGGATCGTTGATGAGGCCCTTCCAGCCCACGGTGGTCCGGGGCTTCTCGAAGTAGGTCCGCATAACGATCAGCAGGTCTTCCTTGTGCTTCTCGGCCTGGCTGACCAGCCGGCGGGCGTACTCCAGGCCGGCCTTGGGGTCGTGGATGGAGCAAGGGCCCACGATCACCAGGAGGCGGTCGTCCACGCCGTCCATGATGGCCCGGACTTCATCGCGTCCGCGTTCGACGACGTCAGTCACCCGGGCGTCCAGTGGCAGCTCGGCGATGAGCTCCTGGGGCGTGGGCAGGGCCGTGAACTCGCTGACGCGCAAGTTCGACGTGGTTTTTGCGGCCGGCGTGCCTGCCTGCGCGGCGGCGCGTGGTGAGGGCTCTGTGGATGTGGCGGCTGTTGCGGTGCTCATGGTGGGTCCTGTTCCGGGAAAGGAAGGCGGACCCAGATCAGAGCCCGCCGGGAAATGGCGAAGGGCAGAGAATCATCTCTGCCCTGCTGGCTCTGAAGGAAAGTTGGATGCGTGTCAGTTAGACGCGGGCCCCTCCAGAGCCAACGAAAAATACGCATACCAACGGTTAGTCATAGCCAAGACCATAACCGCACCCGGTGGCCGCCGCAAAATCGTGCCGTAATACAGGGCTCCTCAGCCTGTTCGCGGATCCGAACCGTGAGGGTCAGGATCCGCGAACAAGCTCAGTATTTACCGCTTACATCGGCTCAACCCGCGAGCTTCCGCAGGAACTGCAGCTGCTTAATCCAGTGGTACTCCTGACCGCCTTCGTGGTTGTTGAACCGGTAAACCTCGATGTCCTTGACCGCCCCGGTGCCCGAGGAGTCAGCCGTGCCCGAGCCGTAGGCGTTGAAGCTGGCAAACACTGTCGAGGGCGGGCATATGTCATCCATCTGCGCGGCCGAGTAGAGTGCCGGGGCGGTGGCTGAACGGGCCAGGTTGACGCCGTCGAAGTAGTTCAGCACGGCGAGCATGTGCTCGTACCGGTCCCGGTGCCTGCCCAGGAAAGCAGCGATCTCCGGGTAGGGCCCACGGGGCGTGATGTCGATGGCGCGCGGGAAGTCCTGCAGGAACGGGACGTCGGGCAACGCGGCGATGACGCCGTCGAGTCGTCCTGCCACGAGCCCGGCGACGGCCACCACAATGCCACCGCCCTGGCTGACGCCGGCCAGGACCACCCTCGTGGAGTCCACCTCCGGATGGGACTGGGCAGCTTCCACGGCCCGGAAGGCATCAACGTAGACGCGGCGGTAGTAGTAGTCCTCGCGGCTGCCCGCTCCCCTGGTCATCAGGCCGGCGTGCGCCACCTCGCCCGCGGAGGGGTGCGGATCCGCCGTCTCCCCCAGCGTCCCGCCGTAGCCCTGGCCCCGGGTGTCCATGATGAAGTGCGCGTATCCGGCCTGCGCCCACTTGGTGTCCTGGTTGACCAGGCCGCGGCCGCCCGAGTAACCGATGTACTGCACGACGACGGGAAGCTGGCTTCCGGCCGGACGGTTCGCCGGGAGATGCAGCCAGCCTTTGATGGGAGCGCCAGCGTATCCGGCGAAGGTCACATCAAAGGTGTCGATGACCGTCAGGTAGTTCTCCACTGGCTCGAAGGAGGCGTTGAGCGGGAAGGTCCTGGCATCATCGATGGTGGCGTCCCAGAACTCCTGGAAATCGGACGGCGGCGTGACCTCGGAGGTGTAGCCGCGGAGCTGGGCAAGGGGGAGGTCGAAAAGGGGCATGCTGAAGGTCCTGTCAGATCTGGTTTGGCTGGAACTTTTGGGAATCGTATGTCATGCGGGCTCTCCCGCGGGGATAAAGAACGCGAGGTTCAGAACTGTTGCCTGATGCGGCTCCAGATGAAGCTCGCGGGCAGTCCCACGATGGCGCACCAGGACGTCTCTTGCCGTCGGCGAGGTCAATGCTGCGCCGGTCAGTAGGCCGTCGTGCCACTCCAGGTCCACCTCCACACCCGGGCGTGCGCGGAGGCGGTGCGCGGCGCCGTCGGGCAGTTCCCGGGGCAGCGCCGGCAGCAGCTCGATTTCCGGCATACCGTTCGAGGTGCGGTGGCTCTGGACGAGGCATTCTGCCAGGCCGCCCACAAAGCCGAGGTTGCCGTCGATCTGGAATGGCGGGTGCGCCCCGAACAGGTTGGGGTACAGTCCGCCGCTTTGGTCGCCGCGGTCCGTTGCCATGTCCCGGAAGTACAGCCTGAGGAGGTCACTGACTTTGTCCGGCTGGCGGAGGCGGGCCCGGAGCAGGATTTTCCAGGTAAGCGACCAACCGGTGGATTCGTCGCCGCGGCCGTCCAGGCTGGTACCCACAGCGGCTTCGAGGGCCGGCGTCAGGGGCGTGTCCCCGGGGTAAGCCAGGTACAGGTGACTGACGTGGCGGTGTTCCGGCTCCCACTCTTCCGGGTCGGCCAGCCACTCGCGGAGCCTGCCGCCACGGCCGGGTACAGGCTCCGGAAGGCGCGACAGGGCAGCTTTGGCCTCGGCCAGTACCGGGTCCGCTTCAACTCCCAGGTCCTCGGCGAGGGAGCCCAGCATGAGGAACACGTCACGGATCAGCGTCAGGTCCATGGTGGACGATTCCGCGGCCGCCGCCCGAGCATTGCTACCGTCCGGGCCCGGTGCCGTGAAA
This sequence comes from Pseudarthrobacter sp. CCNWLW217, assembly GCF_037203985.1. Classification (NCBI taxonomy): domain Bacteria; kingdom Bacillati; phylum Actinomycetota; class Actinomycetes; order Micrococcales; family Micrococcaceae; genus Pseudarthrobacter; species Pseudarthrobacter sp. CCNWLW217. The sequence continues at coordinate 129,018 of NZ_JBBCBT010000003.1, read as the reverse complement.
CTGTTTTCCGGCGAAGTGGAGGGGCTGGTGCCCAAGGTACCGTCCGGGAACTCCAGCAGCAGATCCAGCGCGAATTCGGCTGCGCCCCGGATGGCGGGCCAGGCAGTGTCCCGGGCGAAGCGTTCTCCGGCAGCGGTGTCGGCTTTTGCGGAGTCGAGCCTTGTGCTGTCGGGTGCGCCAAAACGCAGGTGCTCCCACAGGTGTCGGACCAGCCACAGCCCGGCCATCGGCCAGAACGACCATTCCGGCGAGTGCGAGCCATGGCCCACGGGCTTGCTGTAACCCCAGATATCCGAATTGTGGTGCACCGCCCAGCCGCGGGCGCCATAGTACTCCCTGGCGGTGGCCGCGCCGGTCTCCTGCAGCGCCTCGATGAGTGCGAACAGGGGCTCGGCGCACGGAGCGAGACCTGTGGGTTCGGCTCCCCAGTAATTCATCTGCAGGTTGATGTTGGTGGTGAAATTGGAGCTCCACGGGGCCTGCAGCTGGTGGTTCCAGATGCCCTGCAGGTTGGCCGGCGTCCCGCGCCAGGCCGTTCCGCCGCGTGCTCCCGCCGCCCCGGTTCGCGAACTGGAAATCAGCAGGTAGCGCCCGTAGTTGAAGAGCAGCGCCGCCAGCGCGGGGTCCGCGGCGAGGGGCCCTTCAGGGTGGGTGTTGGCTGCGGCCAGGCGTTGGGCGGTGTTGACGCCCGCCCAAGCCGGTCCATTGATGGTGACGCTGCAGGCATCGTAGAGCTCCGCGTGGCTGTTTTCGTGGTGGGCAAGCAGCGCCTCCGGCCCCGCAGCCATGGCAGTGGCGAGGGTCTTGTGGGCAGCGTGCGCCGCCTCTGCCGCTGTACCCTCGGGCTGCCGGCCCAGCCCGCGGAATGTAGTCTCCGTGGTGACATACAGGACGGCGCGGCGTGCCCCCATGGCGGCCAGGCCGCCGTCGTCCGTTGCTGCTTCGGTGCCGTTATGCTCCCAAGCCGCCACTACCGTGCCCTGGAGGCTCAGGGAATCGTCGTCGGAATACTCCACGGCGCCGCCGTCGTGCGAGGGTGGGACATCGCTGGGAAGCTTCAGTTCAAGGCCTGTCGACGACGGCCCCGCCGTGGGTGCCCCGGTCCGCCGGAGGATGCGAAGCTGTGAGTCCAGGCGCAGGGTCAGGTCCAGGCCCTGCGGTGCCTCTGTTTCCACCATAATCACCAGCACGGACGGGTCGTGGGAGGCAAAGGCCTCCACGCTGACGTTGCGGCCATCCACTTCGTAGCGGGTGGAGTTGACGGCGCGGGCCAGGTCAAGGGATCGGCTGTAGCCGGCCTGGTTCGCTGCAGCCGGGCTGCCTTGATCGCCGGAGAGGGCAATGGTGAGGAAAAGGTCCGCGAACGGCAAGTAGGACTGCGCATGGCGGTGCTGCAGTTCTTTCAGTGTTTCGTGGGCAGAGGTGAAATCGCCCTCCTGGATCAGCCGCCGGGTTTCGGCAAGGATACGGTCGGCCCGTTCGCGGCTGAAGTGTGGTTGGAGGTCCTGGCTGTGCGGCGATCCGGACCAGGCGGACCCGTCGTTCAGCTGGAAGAGATGCTCCCGCGCCCCGCCGGCTGCCCCTTCCGGGAGCGCCCTGCCGCCGAACACCATTGCTCCGAGACGCCCGTTTCCCAGTGGCAGGGCCTCGAGCCAGTTCGCAGCCGGGGAATCGTAGGCGAGGGTATGTTCTGTACGCACGGGATTAGATCCTAGGGGAATAAATCACACGAAAACAGGGGTTTGGGCAAGCGATTTCCCGCCGCCGCTCCAGCGTCCTGCGGGAACGCGCAAACGGGCGCCACGCCCTGCGCGCGAACGTACACTTGACGCCCCGGCCCGGAAGGCCCAAGTGTACGTTCGCGTCAGTGTCGCGGACCGGTCCTAAAGCCTCGAGAGTTCCGGGCTGAACGTCTGCAGCGCATGCGAACCACTCACCAAACTGCGCAGTTCCCTCAGCCCACCAGTGACCTGCCCGGCTGCCCTGGCCTGGACCAGGACGTTGCCGAGGGCGGTGGCTTCGACGGGTCCGGCGATCACGGGCTTGCCCGTGGCGTCGGCCGTGAGCTGGCAGAGCAGCCGGTTCTGGGAGCCGCCGCCCACCACGTGGACCACGTCCACGGTGCGGTCGGCGAGGCGCTCGGCGTCTCGGATGGTGCGTGCGTAGCCGATGGCGAGGCTGTCCATGATGCAGCGGGTGATGGCCGCGGGGTCGTCGGGGAGGATGTCCCCGATGCGGCGGACCGCTGCGCGGATGCGTTCGGGCATGTTGTCCGGGGCGATGAAGTAGGAGTCGTCCGGATTGATCTGCGGCCCGCCCGGGGGCAGTGCCGCCGCGGCCGTGAGCAGCGCCGGGAGGTCCGGGGTGAATCCTTCTGCGGCCCAGGTCCGCTGGCATTCGCTGAGCAGCCAGAGCCCGCCCATGTTCCGGAGGTAGCGGATGGTGCCGTCCACGCCGCGTTCGTTCGTGAAGTTCGCTTCCCGGCTGGCCTCAGTGAGGACCGGGTGCTTCAGTTCCAGCCCCACCAGCGACCAGGTGCCGGAGGAGATGTAGGCGAAGTTCTCCTCCTGGGCGGGCACGGCGGCGACGGCGGAGGCGGTGTCGTGCGAGCCGACGGCCACCACCTTGGTGCCGGCCGGCAGGCCGATCTGTGAGGCGATCCCGGGCATCAGTGTGCCGACGGTTTCGCCCGGTTGGACCAGCGGCGGGAACAGCTTCCGGGGCAGGCCCAGGGCGGTGAGGAACTCCGTGGCCCACTCCCCCGCGACGGCGTCGAACAGGCCGGTGGTGGAGGCGTTGGTCGCCTCAGTGCGGCGCTGACCTGTGAGGAAGTAGGCGATCAGGTCCGGGATCAGGAGTGCCTGCAGACCGTCCAGGTTCTTCTCGCTGGCGAGTTGGTAGAGGGTGTTGAACTGCAGGAACTGCAGTCCCGTGGTCCCGTAGAGCCGGGCCGGGTCCAGTTTCCGGTGCACGGGTGCGACGGCGGCCCGGCTGCGGTCATCGCGGTAACTGTACGGCTGGGCGATGAGTTCCCCAGCCTTGTTGACCAGGCCGTAGTCCACCGCCCAGGTGTCGATCCCGATGCTCGTGATCGTTTCGTCCTGCACGGCTGCCACGGTGGCGGCCGCCGAGAGGCCCGCCAGTACCTCAGCGAACAGGGCCTCAAAATCCCAGCGGAGGCCGCCGTCCATCTCCACCACACCGTTGGGGAACCGGTGTACCACTTCCAGCTCAACGCTCCGCGCGCTCCCGGGATGACCGGCGTCGTCCTTGATCCGGCCCAGGATGACCCGGCCGGAGGAAGCGCCAATATCGACGGCGGCGAAGACGCCGCGGGCGGAAGTACCGCCGCCGTCGACATCGCCAAACGATGTGCTCATCGGAGGAAGGCTGCTGCCACTCCGGCGTCCACGGGGATGTGGAGTCCGGTGGTGTGGGACAGCTCGGCGCTGGTGAGGACGGCGGCGGCGTTGGCCACGTGCTCGGGCAGGACTTCGCGCTTGAGCAGGGTGCGCTGGGCGTAGTACTTGCCCAGTTCCTGCTCGTCCACGCCGTAGACCGCGGCGCGCTTGGCGCCCCAGCCGCCGGCGAAGATGCCCGAGCCGCGGACCACGCCGTCGGGGTTGATGCCGTTGACGCGGATGCCGTACTCGCCCAGTTCGGCCGCGAGGAGCCGCACCTGGTGGGCCTGGTCTGCCTTGGTGGCGGAGTAGGCGATGTTGTTCGGGCCTGCGAACACGGAGTTCTTCGAGGAGATGTAGATGACGTCCCCGCCCATGTCCTGGGCGATCATGACCTTCGCCGCGGCCTTGGCCACCAGGAACGAGCCCTTGGCCATGACGTTGTGCTGCAGGTCCCAGTCCTTCTCGGTGGTTTCCAGCAGCGGCTTGGAAATCGACAGGCCGGCGTTGTTGACCACAAGGTCCAACCCGCCGAAGGCCAGCACCGCGGCGTCGATCGCTGCCAAGACCTGGGCCTCGTCGGTCACGTCGGCCTGGACGCCGATGGCGACATCCGGGCCGCCGAGCTCCTCGGCGACAGCCTGGGCGTTCTCCAGGTTCAGGTCTGCGATGACCACGCAGGCGCCTTCCGCGGCGAGGCGGGTGGCGATGGCCTTGCCGATGCCCGACGCCGCACCCGTGACCAGTGCGATGCGGGTGGCGTGGGACTTGGGCTTGGGCAGGCGTGCCAGCTTGGCTTCCTCCAGCGACCAGTACTCGATCCGGAACTTCTCTGATTCCTCGATCGGGGCGTACGTGGAGATCGCTTCGGCACCGCGCATGACGTTGATGGCGTTGATGTAGAACTCACCGGCGACCCGGGCGGTCTGCTTGTTCGCGCCGTACGAGAACATGCCCACGCCCGGGACCAGGACGATGGCCGGGTCCGCACCGCGCAACGCCGGGCTCTCCGGGGTGGCGTGGCGGTCGTAGTAGGCCTGGTAGTCCTCGCGGTAGGCGGTGTGGAGCTCCTGCAGCCGGGCGATGGAATCCTCGACCGAGGCGTCCGCGGGGAGGTCCAGGATCAGCGGCTTGACCTTGGTGCGCAGGAAGTGGTCCGGGCAGGACGTACCCAGCGCACCCAGGCGTGGGTGCTCTTGCGCGGCCAGGAAGTCAAGGACGACGGCGTCATCGCTGAAGTGCCCCAGCTGCGGCTTGTCAGTGGACGCCAGGCCGCGGATCACCGGTGCCAGCGCGGCGGCCTTGGCTTTCCGTTCGGCTTCGGGCAGGGCACCGTAGCCCGGGAGTTTGGGACCGAAGGGTTCAGCCTTGCCGTTGTCCTTGATGTACTTCTCGGCCTGTTCGATGATCCACAGCGAGTTCTGTTCGGCTTCTTCACTCGTGGCGCCCCAGGCGGTGATGCCGTGGCCGCCCAGGATGGTGCCGATGGCCTGCGGGTTGGCGTCCTTGATCGCGGCGATGTCCAGGCCCAGCTGGAACCCGGGACGGCGCCACGGAACCCACACCACCTTGTTGCCGAAGATCTTCGTGGTCAGGGCCTCGCCGTCCACCGCGGTGGCAATGGCGATCCCGGAATCCGGGTGCAGGTGGTCCACGTGCGCGGCGTCCACCAGGCCATGCATCGCGGTATCGATCGACGGGGCGGCGCCGCCCTTGCCGTGCAGGCAGTAATCAAAAGCGGCCACCATCTCATCTTCACGTTCAACGCCCGGGTACACATTCTTCAGGGCGTTCAGCCGGTCCAGGCGCAGCACCGCAAGGTTCCCTGCCTTCAAAGTACCCAGGTCCCCGCCGGATCCCTTGACCCAGAGCAGCTGGACGTCCTCGCCCGTGACCGGGTCCTTCTCCGCGCCCTTGGCAGAAGTGTTGCCGCCGGCGAAGTTGGTGTTCCGCTTATCCGCGCCCAGGCGGTTGGAACGCGAAATCAGGTCTTCAACAGTCTTGTTGCTGGTGTTTTGCATGTTCATGCCTAAGCGCCCCATCCGGCTTGCTGGCCGCCGACGCGGTCCTCGTTGATCTGTTTCTGGTAACCGCTGGCCTTGAACGCGGCCATCGGGTCCGCGGGCAGGCCGCGGGATTCACGCCATTCGGCCAGGATGCGCCGGACGTCGGTGTAGAAGGCGTCGTTGAAAACGGCGTTGGCAGCCAGGACATCCCCGGTGCGCTGGGCCTCGCCCAGGGCGGCAGTGTCCACAAGCAGGGCCCGGGCAGTCATTTCCTGGACGTTCAGGACCGAGCGGATCTGGCCCGGGATCTTCTCTTCCAGGTTGTGGCACTGGTCCAGCATCAGCGCGACGCCGGACTCTTTGCCGAAACCGCCGCCGCGGATGACCTCGTACATGATGCGGAACAGCTGGAACGGATCCGCCGCCCCCACGATCAGGTCATCATCGGCATAAAAGCGGGAGTTGAAGTCAAAGGAACCCAGCTTGCCCAGGCGCAGCAACTGCATCACGATGAACTCGATGTTCGTGCCCGGCGCGTGGTGCCCGGTGTCCAGGCAAACAAAAGCCTTCTCGCCCAGGGCAAGGGTCTGCGCGTAGGACGTACCCCAGTCCGGAACATCGGTGTGGTAAAAAGCCGGCTCAAAGAACTTGTACTCCAGCACCAGGCGCTGTTCATCGCCCAGGCCCGCGTAAATCTCCTGCAGCGACTCAGCCAAACGGTCCTGGCGGCCACGGAGGTCGTCCTGGCCCGGGTAGTTCGTGCCGTCCGCCAGCCAGATCTTCAGGTCCTTGGACCCCGTGGCGTGCATGATCTCTATGCAGTCCAGGTGGTGCGCGATCGCGCGGCGGCGGACGGTCTCGTTGGAAGAGGTCAGGGAGCCGAATTTGTACTCGTCATCCTGGAACGTATTGGAGTTAATCGTGCCCAGACCCACACCCAGGCCCGCCGCGTACTCCTTCAGGGCGGCGTAGTCTTCCACCTTGTCCCACGGAATGTGCAGCGCCACAGTAGGGGCCAGGCCAGTCAGCTCATGCACCTTCGCGGCGTCCGCGATCTTCTCCTGCACCGTCCGCGGCGTGCCCGGCGTACCGAACACCTTGAAACGCGTGCCTGAATTTCCATAAGCCCACGAAGGGACCTCGATGGCAAGCTCCCCGAGCCTGCCCAGCGCCGTTGCTACGTCATTCATGATGAGTTCTTTCCGGTTTTATGTGTTGCTGTGGTCTGGATGGTGTTGCAGCGGCCCCGCTGCTGGGGCCGGTGAGGTTCAGCGGGCGGTGGACTCCGCTGCCGCCAGCTGGTCGTCAAGGTTGAAGACTTCTTCGAGGACCTGGAACCCTTCGTCGGGTGCCTGGTCCGTGTTATTGAACAGAGTGGCCATCTCGGCCTGCCAGCGGGTGTTGACCTCGGTCAGCGCCATCCGAGCCCGGACTGCGTCGAAGTCGTCGCATTCCACGTAGCCCACAAGAAGCCCGTCCTGGCCCAGGAACAGTGAGTAGTTGTTCCAGCCGGCGTCCTTCAGGGCACGGAGCATCTCAGGCCACACGGCACCGTGCCGCCGCCGGTACTCGTCGATCAGTCCCGGCTGGACCGAGGAGCGGAAACACACCCTCATCTGCGACTCTCCTGAACTTTCCGTTGTTTGAATCGTTTCATTGTTACGATTCAAAGTACTCTTGAAGGCAAGTAGGTGTCAAGCAATTTCCAGACCACAATCGGGGACTACGGGAAAAGTGCAGCACGCGGCATACAAGCCATGGAGAATGATGAATCGCTCAGCCAGCATCAAGGACGTCGCAAACCACGCCAGCGTTGCCGTGGGCACGGTCTCAAATGTCCTGAACTATCCGGACAGGGTTTCCCAGCGAACCAAGGAGCGTGTGCTCCGCGCCATCGACGAGCTCGGCTTCGTGCGCAATGACGCCGCCCGCCAGTTGCGTGCCGGCCAGAGCCGCACCATCGGACTGATCGTCCTCGATGTTGGCAACCCCTTCTTCACGTCCGTAGTGCGCGCCGCCGAAGACGCCGCGGCGCTCCTTGGCAGTGCCGTGCTGCTCGGCGACAGTGGCCACAACGCCAGCCGCGAATCCAACTACATCGACCTCTTCCAGGAACAGCGCGTCCAGGGCCTCCTCATCTCCCCCGTCGGCGACGTTACCGACCGGCTGGACCTGCTCCGTGAACGCGGTGTGCCCACCGTCCTGGTGGACCGCCTGGCCGACGAGAGCAAGTACAGTTCAGTCTCCGTGGACGACGACGCCGGCGGTTACCTGGCTGCGCGGCACCTGTTGGACACCGGCCGCCGTCGGCTCGCCTTTGTGGGAGGCCCCACCTCCATCCGCCAGGTAGCCGACCGCCTGCAGGGCGCCCAGCGGGCGGTCAAGGAGGAACCCGATGCCACCCTTGAGGTCCTTGATTCCGACGGGCAGACGGTGTTGGCCGGCCGGAGCGTTGGCAACATGCTCGTGGAGCGCGGAGACCTGCCGGATGGCATCTTCTGCGCCAACGACCTGCTCGCCCTGGGCGTGATGCAGTCGCTGACCATGACGCACACGCTGAGGATTCCCGAGGACATCGCCCTGATCGGCTACGACGACATCGACTTTGCCGTCTCCGCCGTGGTGCCGCTTTCCTCTATCCGCCAGCCCACCGAGGCGCTGGGACGAACCGCCATTGAACTACTGGCCGAAGAAGTGGAATCCGAGAATCCCAGGCACCGCGCCGTGGTATTTACTCCGGAACTGGTGGTCCGTCAAAGCACCGGACCGGCGGAGCGGTCCACCGCCGGCTGAGGAGCGGGCACTTCGAGCAGTTCTGGAGAAGCGACTGCGGCGTACGGACACTAGCGTGGGTCCCACCAGACCATGACGGAAGGAACCCGAAGTGACGGAAAAACCAGCCACCACCAAGTCCTACGAAGGCTTCGATGCGGAAGAACGCGCCGCAATGAAGGAACGCGCCCAAGAGCTCAAGACCGAGTCGCGAAAGGGTGCGCGCAGCGCCAAGGCAGACGGAGAGGGCGAAGTTCTCGCGAAGATCGCCGAAATGTCGGAACCGGATCGGGCCATCGCGGAGCGCCTCCACGCCATCATCAAGGAACACGCACCGGAACTCGCGCCGAAAACCTGGTACGGGATGCCTGCTTACGCCAAGGACGGCAAGGTGATCTGCTTCTTCCAGCCCGCCGACAAATTCAAGGCCCGCTACGCAACGCTGGGATTTAGCGACCCCGCGAACCTGGACGATGGCAACATGTGGCCCACTTCCTACGCACTGACCGAACTCACCGCCGCCGATGAAGCGATGATCGTCAGACTCATGAAGAAGGCGATCAGCTAGAAAGGTAGGGGCGGTCCTTCGCGCGGCTTGCATGGGCTGCTTCAGTTCTCTCTTGCCAGTTCGTCCCAACGGTGGGATTCTGCTCGAAGGAGAGAGAGGTCCGTGAGTCCATGGCACAGGGCACGAAGATCGACGACGGCGCTGTCGGCGAGCTGCAGGCATCCTTTCAGGGCGAACTCGTCCGTCCGGATGATGCTGGTTACAACGAGCATCGCAAGGTGTGGAACGGATCGATTGATCGCCATCCCGCCTTGATTGCCCGCTGCACCGGCGTTGCAGATATCCGGGCCGCGCTCCGGCTCGCCCGCTCACAGGATCTTCTCGTCGCCGTGCGGGGAGGGGGTCACAGCTTCCCTGGCCTGTCAGTGTGCGACGACGGCATGCTCATCGATCTCGGGCCGATGAAGGGGATTCGAGTAGATCCTGAGGCACGAACGGCACGTGTCCAGGCCGGTGTGCTGCTTGGTGAACTCGACAGCGAGACGCAGGAGTACGGTCTCGCGGTTCCTTCCGGGATCGTCACTCATACGGGAGTGGCTGGCCTTACCCTGGGCGGCGGCATCGGGTGGGTCATGCGCAAGTACGGACTCACCATCGACCAGCTGTTGTCCGTAGACATGGTCACCGCTGACGGCGAGGCGGTCAGGGCCAGCGCGGACCAGAACTCCGATCTCTTCTGGGGGGTGCGGGGCGGTGGCGGGAACTTCGGCATCGTCACTGAGTTCGAGTTCCGCCTTAATCCTGTGGGCCCCTACGTCATGGCGGGCCCGGTCTTCTGGGCGATGGAAGATGCCCCGGAAGTGCTGCGGTTTTATCGCGACTGGATCGCGGACTGCCCCGATGAACTCATGACGATTGCCGTGCAGCGCAGGGCGCCGGCGCTTCCGATTGTGCCGCCCGAACTGGTGGGCCAGCTCGTCCTGGCGGTCACTGCATGCTATGCGGGACCGGTCGAGGAGGGCGAACGGGTCCTGCGGCCGCTCAAGGAATTTGGTTCACCGGTTCTCGATCTTTGCCGGCCAAAGCCGTTTCTGGAGCATCAGAAAACATTCGATCCGTCCTACCCCCACGGCTGGCACTACTACGTCAGGTCCTGCGACGTCGCAGCGCTCAGCGACGACGTCATTGACATCGTTGTCGAGCACGGCAGCCGCATCACTTCGCCGGTTACCAGCATCGCCCTCTGGCAGATGGGCGGCGCGGTGGGGCGCATCGACGAGGGTGCCACCGCGTTCAATGGCCGCCAGGCCGGATTCACCTTCAACATCAACGGCAACAGCAAGACCGCCGAGGGCTTCGACGCTGAGCGCCAGTGGGCCCGGGACTATTGGTCGGCCCTCGCCCCCCACCACACCAGCGTCTACGTGAACTTCCTGATGGAAGAGGGCGAGGAGCGGGTCAGGCAAGCTTATGGCGCAGCGAAGTACGACCGGCTCAAAGCACTCAAGCGCAAGTACGACCCCACGAACTTCTTCACCTTGAACCAGAACATCAAGCCGGACTGACGCCTTTCTCCTGACGGAAGCCGCCTAGGAAGCGCTTGGGATCGGACGTGCGGGGCGGCTGTCGGGGACAATGAGGACTGGCCGCTGCTGGTGGCGGGCAAGGAACGCGGACACTGATCCTTCGAGGAGGCGGTCCACCCAGGCCAAGGACCCTGGCCTATCGGCGCCCACGATGATCAAAGATGCTCCTGTGTTCTCGGCCAAGCGGCTTAGTGCCTTGGGAACGTCGCCGTTCAGCACTCGGAAGGACCAGGTCTCCCCCGGCTGCCCGAGTAGCATTTCGAGTTTCCCTTGCAGCTGGTTGGCGGGATAGTCGGTTTCCTCGTTGACGTTCGGGTCCAGCGACAGGGCTGTCAGTTGGCCTTCAGGCTCCCATTCTGTGAGGTAACTGGCTGGGTCCACGAAGGCGCAGACAAGATGCAACCCCAGGGCGCCCGCGAGCTCAGCGGCGGAACGGACCAGGTGCTTCGGAAAATTCCAGCCGACACCAAGCACGAGCGGCCCCTCCGGCCATCCATCATCGGGCACGGGTGGTTCCTGGGCTCGGGGTCAGCGCCGCGCCGGCCATCGCTAGTTCCCGGAGAGCTCCGCATAGAGCTTCTGGACCCTGGCTTTGATGTCGTCCCGGACCAGGCGCATGCGTTCCATGCCTTCTATGCCGCGCTCGGAGGGTTCATCGGTCTCCCAGACCTCAAAGCGCGTCCCTTCGCGGGGTTCGAGCTTGGCTTCGGTTCCCAGGACGATGACGGCATCCACGGCGTCCAGGACGTCATCGGTGACTGGCTTGGGGTGTTCGCCGGTGATGTCGACGCCGAGCTCGGTCAGGGACTCAACGGCCTGGGGATTCAGGGCCTTGCCGGGTTTGGTGCCGGCGGAGTACACAATGATGGACCCGCCGGCCAATTGACTCATAAGGCCCGCGGCCAACTGGGATTTTCCGCCGTTCTTGCTGCAGACAAAGAGCACGGATGGGGTCTTCGTCGCGCCGGACGTTTCCTGGGTCATGAGTGGGTGGTTTCCTTTGTGAGTGAGGCGACCAGGGCTTTGACCCGGTCGTGGATCTGGTCCCGGATCTCCCTGACCACCTGGAGGGGCTGGCCGGCCGGGTCGGGAAGGTCCCAGTCCTCGTACCGCTTTCCGGGATAGATCGGGCAGGAGTCTCCGCAGCCCATCGTAATCACCACGTCGGAGGCGCGCACGACGTCGTCGGTGAGCGGTTTGGGGTAGTTCTGAGAGAGGTCAAGGCCCATCTCGGACATCACGGTTACCACAGCGGGATCAAGTTCCGCTGCAGGCAGGGAGCCGGCGGAGCGGACGTGGATCCTGCCCTTTGCTTCAACCGTGAGCAAAGCGGCGGCCATCTGCGACCGTCCGGCGTTCTGCACGCAGACGAACAGGGCCTCCGGAACCTCGGCGGTGATGGCGCCCTTGGATTTTGCCAGGGCGTTGAGCCGGTCGCTGGCGAAATGCTCGGTCGTGGCGGGCAGGTACGTGGTGATCTTCGCGGTGCGGGCCAGTGCGGTGTAGGACTCGAAAACGTAGCGTTCGACGGTTTCGACGGCGAAGACTCCGGCGAACCTCTCCCCAAGGCGGCTGCTGATCCGCTGCAGGAGCTCAGTGTTGTCCTGCAGGCCCAGGCTGGTTTCGCGGTGTTCGGTCATGACATCACTCCAAAATGGTGGTTTCCGACGGACGATGTTCAGTTATTGCCAGAGCGTCCATGGGACAACCCGGTAGGGAAGCCAACCAGCACCGGTTCGGGGGCGGAACAACAGCCTGCCTCTGAACCGACACTGCCTGCGGAGGAGACAGCCGGGACGTCGCAGCTGGTGCCGCCGTCGGTGGAGCAGACGCCCGTCTCGGGGAGTTCGAGCTGGACTGTATCGGCCGCTTCGCGGTCTCCGGCGAGGGCTGCGACGACGGACCGCACCTGTTCATAGCCGGTGGCCAGCAGGAACGTGGGCGCCCGGCCGTACGACTTCATTCCCACAATGTAAAAGTCCTGGTCAGGGTGGGCCAGCAGCTTGGCTCCATGCGGAGGGACGGTGCCGCAGGAGTGGAATTCAGGGTCGATCAGCGGGCCCAGCGCCTTGGGAGCCTCGACGGCCGGATCCAGGTCGAGGCGGAGTTCGCGCAGGATCTCCAGATCGGGGCGGAATCCGGTGCAAGGGACCACGACGTCGGCGTCCAGGGTCCGGCCGTCGACGGCTTCGACGGTGACGGCGGAATCAAGTGCTTTGAAGGAAGCTATGCCGAAGCCGGTGTGGAGTTCGATGGTTCCTGCCTCGACGAGGCGGCGCAGTCGCGATCCGAGCTGGCCGCGGGCTGGCAGGCCGTCGGCGTCACCGCCGCCGTAGACCTTCTCGGCAGACGCGCCGCGGACCGCCCATAAAATGCGGGTTTCCGGGTCTTCCTTAGCCAGGTCGGCGAGGCTGATGAGGGTGTTGGCCGCGGAGTGCCCCGCGCCGACGACCAGGACGCGGCGTCCAGCGAACGCTGAACGGTCACGTCCGGTCACGTCCGGTAGCGGAGAGGAAATCCGATCTGCGGCGGTAACTTCCCCGACGGCAGGCAGCCCGGATGTGCCCAACGGGTTACGGCGGGACCAGGTGCCCGAGGCGTCAATGACCGCTGCTACGGTGTGCTCGCGGGTCTCGCCGTCCTCATGTTCCACCCGGACGACGAACGGCGTGGCCTCCCGGTTGCGCGTGTGGGTCTTGTCCATCCCGGCACGGGTCACGGCGGTGACCCTGCTGCCGGTCTGCAGCCGGGAGGAAATCGCCGGCAAAGCTGCCAGCGGCGCCAGGTAATTGTCGATGAGTTCACCACCGTAGGGAAGGGCCGTCAGCCGGGGCGATGCCCAGCCTGCGGCTTCGAGCAGGCGGACGGCGGCGGCGTCGAGGTTGAACCGCCATGGTGAGAACAACCGGATGTGGCGCCATTGCGCGATGGCGGCACCCGCCGTCGGGCCTGCTTCGAAGATCAGCGGCTCGAGGCCGCGCTCGAGCAGGTGCGCCGCGGCGGCCAGTCCCACGGGGCCGGCGCCAATCACTGCAACGGGAAGGTTCTTCGCTAAATCCATGGTGTCCTCTGTTCCATCTGTGGGTGTGACGGTTCTTCTCCCAACTAGGTAGCAGCAGATGTCGTTTTGAGCGCCCATAACGACACTTGCTGCTACCTAGTTGGGTGGAGGGAGGGGAGGTCAGCAGCAGTCCTGATCTTCGTCGCAGCAATCATCGCCGCAGCATCCGGTGTTCATTCAGCTCACCTCCTCCCCCGGGTTGGGGCCTAAGCGTGGGTGGGTTCCTCCACCAGCGCAGTGGCAATGCTGTCCGCGTCATCCAGCGCGGCGAGGTAGCGTTCGGCGTCGAGAGCTGCGGCGCAGCCGGTTCCGGCTGCGGTGATGGCCTGACGGTAACGGTGGTCCACGGCGTCCCCACAGGCGAACACGCCGGTGAGGTTGGTGACCGTGGTGGGCGAGTCGACCTTGATGTAGCCCTCGGCGTCAAGCTCCACCTGGCCGGCCACGAGTTCTGTCCGTGGCAGATGACCGATTGCCACGAAAATGCCAGTAGCGGCCTGTTCACGGGTTTCGCCAGTGCGCGTGTCGGTCAGGGTCACGCCGGTGACCTTGCCATCGCCATGGATGGCGGTGATGGCGGAGTTCCAGGCGAAGCTGATCTTCGGGTTGTCCTTGGCCCGCTGGGCCATAATCCGGGAGGCGCGGAGCTCGCCCTTGCGCACGACGACGGTCACGGACTTTCCGAAGCGGGTCAGGAAAGTCGCTTCTTCCATTGCCGAATCCCCGCCGCCAACCACGATGATGTCCTGGTCGCGGAAGAAGAACCCGTCGCACGTGGCACACCAGGAGACGCCGTGGCCGCTGAACTTCTTCTCTTCCGGCAGGCCGAGTTCCTTGTAGGCGGAGCCCGTGGCGAGGATGACGGCCGGGGCCTCATGCGTCTCGCCAGCGCCGGTGACCACGCGTTTCAGGTGACCGGTCAGCGTGACCTCAGTGACGTCGTCGAACATTACCTGCGCGCCGAAGCGCTCCGCCTGCTGCTGCAGCCCGTCCATCAGTTCAGGCCCCTGGATGCCGCCGGGGAAGCCTGGAAAATTCTCAACCTCCGTGGTGTTCATCAGGGCACCGCCGGCGGTGACCGACCCGGCGAGGACCAGCGGCTTCAACCCTGCCCGGGCGGCGTAGATGGCGGCCGTGTAGCCGGCGGGGCCCGAGCCGATGATGATCAGCTGTTCCCTGTTCGCAGTGTCGCTCACGAAGGTACCTCCTGGTTCGGGGACGCGGTTACTTGGCAGCCGGGATGAGGGAATCGATAAGGCCCTCGATGCGGGTCTTGATCTCGTCGCGGATCGGGCGGACAGCGTCCACGCCCTGGCCTGCGGGATCCTCCAGGACCCAGTCCTCGTAGCGCTTGCCGGGGAAGTAGGGACATTCGTCACCGCAGCCCATGGTGATCACCACGTCCGATTCCTTGACGGCCTCGGTGGTGAGGACCTTGGGGATCTCGGCGGACATGTCTATCCCGAGCTCTGCCATCGCCTCGACGGCAGCGGGGTTGACCTTGTCTGCCGGCTGAGACCCGGCGGAGCGGACCTCGATTTCTCCCTTGGCCAGCGTGGTGAGGAACGCGGCGGCCATCTGGGAGCGGCCGGCGTTGTGGACGCAGACGAAAAGAACGGAAGGCTTCTTGGCAGTTTCGGTGCTCACGCGGTTCTCCTGGAACATTGATAGTCGTCGATACAGTGAGTATCGGGCCATACATTGATGATTGTCAATATTTGATTGAAATAGGCCGGGTCAAGCGGAATCAGGCGGCCAGCACCCGCGGCGCCAGGTCACTGACGCGGTGGGAGATATCCATGAAGGCGTCCTCGAAGGCGTTCTCAGTGCTGAGGCGCAACGGATCCGGGACCGACCAGTGGGCATCACCGAGTCCAACGAGCTCCTCGTGGGCGTTATCGCACACTGTCACCATGAAGTCCCCCTCCTCCGCCACCTGGTCCAACCGGCGCGGAGGAACTTCCGCGAGTTCCACGCCGTGCCGGCGGGCCACCTCAATGGCCCCGGGAGCGATGCGGTCCGCGGGATGCGTTCCCGCCGATATCGAAGGAATTTTGCTGACCTGCCGCCAGAGCGCGGCCGCGAGCTGGGACCGGGCGCTGTTGCGGGTGCAGACGAACAGCACTCGGCGGGCGCCGTACCCAGCCCCCGGCACGAGGCCCTCCAGGGCGCCGGCGGCAAGGCCCACATAGCTGCGGCGCTTGTCAGCCTCGGAGCGGTGGCGAGTGGCCAGCCCCGCCCCTTCCAGCGCGCGAAGATGGTGGGACAGCAGATTCGACGGCATCCCCAGCTCTGCCTGCAATTCCTTCGGAGAGAAATCCCCCAGGGTAAGCAAGTCAACGATGCGCAGACGCGCAGGATCGGCAAGGGCGGCATACTTGGCGACCCGCTCGCGAAATTCGTTCACCTCAATAGACATTGATTCAATTTTGACTGAGTGAATTCTTTCCGTCAAGCTGTTGCCATGACTTCACACCAGCCGCCGCTTTGGCGTCGCGCCATCGCCGAGCTGCTCGGCACCAGCCTGCTTGTGGCCGTGGTGGTCGGCTCCGGGATCTCAGCCCAGCAGCTCTCCCCCGGCGACGTCGGCCTGCAACTCCTGGAGAACAGCACTGCCACCGTGCTGGGGCTGACTGTGCTGATTCTGATGCTCGGCCCCGTCAGCGGTGCCCACTTCAACCCTGTGGTCTCCCTCGTGGACTGGGTCCTGGGTCGGCGCAGCGGCACGGGACTGACGCTGCCTGAGCTCGGTACGTATGTAGCCGCCCAGACCGTGGGGGCGATCACCGGCAGCATGCTGGCTAATGCCATGTTTGACGTTGGCACGTCCATCTCCACCAAGGATCGCGTCAGCACGGGGCATCTGCTGGCTGAAGTTGTCGCCACCGCGGGGCTCATCCTGCTGATCTTCGCCCTGGCAGCCACGTCCCGCGGCGTCCTTGCTGCCCCCGCGGTGGGCGCTTACATTGGAGCTGCCTACTGGTTTACGTCCTCGACGTCATTCGCGAACCCGGCCGTGACAGTCGGGCGCATCTTCAGCGACACCTTCGCCGGCATCGCCCCACCCTCTGTTCCCGGCTTCATCGTGGCGCAACTTGTGGGCGCCGCCGTCGGACTTGGCCTTCTCCTCATCCTTTTCCCCTCCGCTGCCCGCGCTGCGGACGACGTCGTGCTTCCGCATGATTCCCGCGCCGCAGGTTCATAGCCTGCCAATTCCAGGCACCACGCCCCGCCCTTCATACATTGATGACCGTCAATATTGGGGCATAATGGGTACATGAACCTGCTGCCCGTACTTGAGCCGGCCACCGACGACGCCTGCTGCGCTCCGGCGGGGACGCCTGCCCTGGGGGCTGAGGAAGCGAAGCAGAAAGCCCTGGTCTTCAAGGCACTCGCGGATCCGAACCGGCTGCGGCTGCTGTCCATCGTGAAGGCTGAATCGTCCGGCGAGTCCTGCGTGTGCGACCTCACCGATCCATTGGACCTCGGCCAGCCCACGGTCTCCCACCATCTGAAGATTCTGGTCGAGGCCGGACTGCTTCACCGCGAAAAGCGTGGCACGTGGGCCTATTACTCACTGGTACCGGGGGCCTTGGAAGAGGCGGCCGGAATCCTGGCAACCCTGTGACTGTGCCGGAACAGTCCGCTGTGGCGATACGCCCCATGCGCGACGTCGATTGGCCGGATGTCCAGCGGATCTACAGCGAAGGAATTGCCACCGGCCACGCCACCTTCGAATCAGAGGCGCCCGATTGGGAACGGTTCAACAACTCAAGACTGCTCCGCCACCGGTGCGTGGCCGAAAACGCTGAAGGTGGAATCCTTGGCTGGGCTGCCGTCTCCCCGGTCTCTGCACGCCCCGTCTACTCCGGCGTGGTGGAACATTCCGTTTATGTCGCAGCCGTTGCACGCGGACTCGGCCTGGGGGCAACGCTGCTCCGGGCCCTGGCGGAATCCACGGAGCGCGACGGCATCTGGACCATCCAGGCCAGCGTTTTTCCCGAAAATGAGGCCAGCCTCAAGCTGCACCTCGCGAACGGTTACGTCGTCGTCGGACGCAGGCACCGCATCGCCCGCATGGCACACGGGCCACTCAGTGGGCAGTGGCGCGACACAATCCTCATCGAACGCCGGTCAACCGCCATCTGAGAAGGTTCCGTCAGTGGTCGCTCCTGCCTGCCCGCACGACTATCGTGCAAGGCACGGTGATGATACGTGAAGCCCGGGCGGACGACTTCAGGGGCCTCGCATCGCTGCGGGCCACGTGGGCAGCTGAGCAGGATCCAACTACTCCCCATGACCCCTGCTTTGTAGATGCCTACCTCAACTGGATGGAAGCGAACCCGCGCAAGTTCTTTGTGGCCGAGCAGGATAACCAGTTGATCGGCATGCTCAATTTGCTGGTCTTCCAGCGGATGCCCAAGCCCGGCAAGCAAGCTTCGTGCTGGGTTTATCTGGGCAATGTCTACATACTTCCGGCTTTTCGGAACGGCGGCGTCGGGAGGAAACTAGTGGCGGAATCCATCGAGTTCTCCGAGCGCATTCGTGCGGCACGCATGGTCCTCTCCCCTTCTTCCGAATCGCAAAGCTTCTATCGGCGGCTTGGCTTCGGACCAGCAGAGGAACTCAGGGTTCGCGCGATCCAGGCGTAGCGGGCCCTAGATCTTCTCCACCCTGAAATTCCGGTAGGCGGCCTTCAACGGTGCCATCTGGCGGAAGCCGATGCGGCCGCCGCCCAGCACTTTTCCGGACGGGTCCGACCATTCAAAGAGGGGCAGCCCGTTGATGGCGAACGACACAAGCGGCCCGTCCTTCACCACTTCCAGCCGGTAGAAATCGACGGCGTCCTCGGTGGGCGGCAGCGGATCCGCGCCTTGGGCTACCAGTTCAAAGCCGGCACTTTTCCGGAGGTTGCAGGTACGGAAGGCCCGTTCGGACTCGTATTTGTGGCGGAAGTAGGAGACGTGGAGGGCATCGATATCGCCGGAGTGGTACTGCGGGTAGTAACCGGTCCTCGGTGCCAGGTCAGCCGAGAACAGGTCGCGCCCGCCCTGGCCCACGGCCGAGAAGAACAGCATGGCAAGGCCAGGTTCGGCGAGGGGAAGGAACTCCCAGCTGATCCGGATGCCGTCCGGGAACTCCTCCGGGCACCAGAACGTCCAGTGCGCCTGGTCCCCGAACTCCTCATCGTCCAGCGCACCAGACAGCGCAAGTGCGCCATTGTGGCTGCCCAGGCTCAGCGGCCCTTCCGCCACCCAGCCCGAAACATCCGCCGGTCCGGCGAGGGGGTTGCTGTACAGCAGTCCGGCACCGGCCTGCGCCGCGCCCACCTAGCCCCTTCCCGCCGTCGTGAAATCCGCAGCCGTCAGTCCCGCCGTCGAGCTTTCCTCGAAGCCTGGCTGTCCGAGGCCGAAGCCGAGCCGTCCCAGCTGGGTGGCAACTTCCTCCGCCACCAGGGATGCGCCGCGTTGGGAGAAGTGCGTGTTGTCTGCCAGCCCGGCTGGCCAGAAGGCGTGCTCGCCCGGCCCGAAATGGCAGAACAGGGACTGCGACTCCTCAACCCCCAGCTCCAGGTACAGCCCGCGGGTCCAGGCGTTAAGGTCGACGGCCGGCAGTTGCAGTTCGAGAGCGATCTCCCGCACCACTTCGGGGTAGTCCTCCAGGCTTTCTTCCAGGACAGCATCCGACGGCGGCGAATCCAGGAAGTGCCGGCGCTCCACGGACGTGCAAAGCACCGGCACGGCACCCAAGGCCCGGACTTCCGCCACCATGGTGCGCAGGTTGGCGGCATAACCGGTCCGGGCTGCGAGATGGACCTTCTTCTGGTCGTTGTGGCCAAACTGGATCAGGACCAGGTCGCCCTCAGCGGCGGTTTCCAGGAGCTGTCCCCAGAGCCCCTCCTCACGGAAGGACTCCGTGCTGGCCCCGCCCTTGGCGAGGTTGTATACAGCGGCCCAGGAGTATACGTGCCGGGGCAGGTGCGCGCCCCAGCCACTCATGGGGTACTCGTAGGTGGGACAGTTGGCCACCGTGGAATCTCCGGCGAGCAGGATTTTCATACTGTGCTTTCTGTTGGTTTGAGTCGGCGCTCCGATGCGGGGTCAGCCCTTGACCGAGCCGATCAGCATGCCCTTGGCGAAGTGCTTTTGCAGGAACGGGTAGAAGATCAGGATGGGCAGGGTGGCCACCACGATCACGGCGAACTTGATGCCCTGCTCCGGGGGGATGTAGTTCGGGTCCACGTTGCCGGTACCCAGCAGGTCCGAGGAGGCGGTGACCTGGCGCAGGTACATCTGCAGGGTCCACTTCGAGTTGTCACTCAGGTAGAGCAGGGGTGACATGAAGTCGTTCCAGATCCCCACGGCGTAGAACAGCGCGAACGTTGCCAGCACGGGTTTGGAAAGCGGGAGCAGGATCCGCCAGAGGATCCCGACCTCGGTGGCGCCGTCCATCTTCGCGGACTCTTCCAGCTCGGCGGGGAGCTCCTGGAAGAAGTTCTTGATGATGATCAGGCTGAACGGGTTGATCGCCGCCGGCAGGATCAGCGCCCAGTAGGAGTTGAGCAGGCCCAGGTCCTTGACCAGCAGGAAGGTGGGGATCATGCCGCCGGAGAAGACCATGGCGAAGACCACCAGGGACAGGATCAGCTGCCGGCCGCGGAGGTTCCGTTTGGCCAGTGGATAGGCCATGGTCACGGTCAGGATCAGCTGCACCACGGTGCCGACGGCGGTGACCAGGACTGTGGTGACCAGGGCGCGGATGAACGCAGGAGTGGAGAAGATGTATTCGTAGGCGCCCAGGGAGAACTGTTCGGGCCAGACGAAGAAGGCCCTGCGGGTGATTTCGGCTTCGGTGGCGAAGGAGCCGGCGAACACATAGACGAACGGCAGCAGCGTGATGACGCCGATCAGGGTCAGGAACACATAGTTGGCGGCGTCGAAGATCCGCCCCCCGGTGGTGTTGTGGATCTTCATTAGAACAGTCCGCTCTGGTTGAATCGCTTGGCCAGGGCGTTGGTGCCGAAGATCAGCACGATGCCCACCAGTGACTTGAACAGGCCCACTGCGGTGGAGTAGCTGTAGGCGCCCTGGGTGATGCCCACGAAGTAGACATAGGTGTCGAAGACGTCGGCAACATCGCGGTTCAGGGCGTTGGTCATCAGGTAGATCTGCTCGAAGCCGGTGTTGAGCATCTGCCCGATCGCGAGGATGAGCATCACGATGA
This sequence comes from Pseudarthrobacter sp. CCNWLW217, assembly GCF_037203985.1. Taxonomy (NCBI): domain Bacteria; kingdom Bacillati; phylum Actinomycetota; class Actinomycetes; order Micrococcales; family Micrococcaceae; genus Pseudarthrobacter; species Pseudarthrobacter sp. CCNWLW217. The sequence continues at coordinate 108,460 of NZ_JBBCBT010000003.1, read as the reverse complement.
TGGTGGAGCGGATACCGGGCAGCGTGATGTGCCAGACCCGGCGGAACCGTCCGGCGCCGTCGATGATCGCGGCCTCGTACTGGTCCTGGTCCACGGTGGCCAGGGCTGCGAGGAAGATGATGGTCCCCCAGCCGGTGTTCTTCCAGATCTCCTGCAGCACAATCAGCGGCCGGAACCACGCAGGGTCGGAGAGGAAGTCAATGTCCGTGCCCAGCACGTTGTTGATGAACAGGAAAAGCGGGCCGAAGTCCAGGGCGAACAGCAGGAAGCTCAGGGACGCCACGATGGTCCAGGACAGGAAATGCGGGATGTAGACCAGGGTCTGGACGGTGCGCTTGAGGATGGAGAGGCGGACCTCGTTCAGCAGCAACGCCAGCACGATGGTCAGAGGGAAGGCGATCCCCAGGTTCAGGAAGGCCAGGATCATGGTGTTACCCAGCAACCGGGCGAAGTCAGGGTTCGAGAAGAAGTCCTGGAAATGCTGGAACCCCACCCACGGGCTGCCGTTCACCCCAAGGAACGGGACGTAGTCCTTGAACGCGATGGACACCCCGTACATCGGGGCGTAGCGGAACACCGCGAAATACACCACACCCGGCAGCAGCAACAGATACAGCCACTTGTAGTGCGCGAAATGGACCGAAAACTTGCCGCGGGTCCGCGGAGCGGGGGCAGGAGACTGCCCCCGCTCCGCGGCCTGGGCGTCGATGACAGGGGCCGACATTTACTTGCTGTCCTGCCAGAGCTTGTTGATTTCTTCCTGGACCTTGTCGCCCCCGCTGGTCTTCCACAGCTTGATGGCGTCCTTCAGGCCCTGCTCATCGATCTGGCCGGCCAGGTACTTGATGCGGGCGTCGGCCACAATGTTGTCCAGCTGCGCACCCTTGGCCACGTAGGTGGGCGAGACGAAAGCAGCGGCCGGGTTGTAGACGGCACTCTTGAGGTCCTCAGCCATGACCTCAATACGCCGGTCGAAGACTTCCTGCTCATACTCGGAAGCCTGCTTGACCGGGTAGAAGTTGTTGCCCGTGACGTTGGTTCCCAGCTGGGCGTAGCTCTTGATATCGGTGTTGACTACCTTGCCCTCAGGGGTCTCAGGCTTGATGGTGGCGGCCTTGCCGTCTTCGAGGGTGAAGTTCACGCCCTCGATGCCGTTGTTCAGCAGGACGGCGGTGTCTTTGGAGTTCATCTTGTCCAGGAACTCCAGTACTGTCTTCAGCTCAGCCTCGGTGCGGACGCTGGTCTTGGGGATGGCCAGGAAACCGGAGTAGCCGTCGGTGGGATGCGTGTGCAGTTCACCATCCGGGCCTTCGAGCCCACCAACAAAGCCCACCTTGTTCTCGAAGTCGTTCGGGTTGGCCTGCTTGAACAGGTTGATCAGGACGCTGACGCGAGAGTCGACGTCCACGATGATCCCACCCTTGCCGTTGAAGAACGGCTCGTTCCACTTGGTGCCATCGAAAGTGGCGAAGTCAGGGTTGATAAGCTTCTCATCCACCATCTTCTTGACGAACCGGTTGGCTTCGATGAACTCTTCGGTCTCGAAGCTCGGGATCAGCTTCCCGTCCCGCTCGGTCCAGCGGTTGCCGGCGCCGTACCAGGTCTCGATCATGTCGTAGGGGCTGTTGGAGCCCAAGGCACCCCACTTCGGGATGGTGATGCCCCAGGTGTCGGCCTGGCCGTTGCCGTCCGGGTCCTGTTCAGTGAAGGCCTTAGCCACCTTGTAAAGGTCCTCGGTGGTCTTAGGAGCCTCCAAGCCCAGTCTGTCCAGCCAGTCCTGGCGGAACATCACGGCCGAGCGGATCGGATTGCGGGCACGGAAGACACCGTAGACCTTGCCGTTAATGCTGGCGTTCTGTTCCACCTCCGGGAAGGTGGACTTCAGGTTGGGGTACGCGTCGAGCTTGTCGGTGAGGTCCCAGAATGCCCCCGCCTCGGCGTTTTTGACGAACCCCGGGGACTTGCTCTGCACCACCAGGACGTGCGGAATCTCGGAGGACGCCAGCGTGATGTTCATCTTGTCCTCGTAGGAGGCGTTGGGCGTCCAGGTGATATTAACGTCCTTGCCGGTGAGTTCTTCCAGTTTCTGCTGCACGGCCCCATCAGGTGTGGGCGGCTGCGCTTCCAGGAACGGAGCCATCACATTGATGGTGGCCAGGTCCGCGGACTGCGTTTCCCCGGCACCGCACGCGGTCAGGGTCAGGGCCGTGGCGGTCACGACGGCGGCGGCCAGGCTGAATTTCCTAGTGATCATGTTGTTCCTTTTCCACTTCTTTGGGGTTGGTTCCGGTATTTTCCCGGCGGATCAGTTGGTGCGGTTCAGGTGTAACTTCGTGCCGGCTGGGGCTAGCGTTTGATACGTTTCACTGCAGCTCACGAGGACTTTGCGTGCGCTGAGCAGGGCAACCTCCCGGGGGCTTCCGAAGGAGGCCGTGCCTTGGTGCAGCCCGGTGGCGTACGGCTCATCCAACAGGTGCCCCCTGGGGCGTGGAATGTCCGACGGCGGTGCTGCCGCCACCCGTGCGGGCCCCGGCATTCCCGGCCCCCTCCTCCGCCAGGGCAAGGGCCGCGACGGAGTCGTCGTTGGCGGCAAAGAACCGGTCGCACAGCCAGCCGGTCACGTACAGCCAGGCGCCGATACTGAAGAACGGGATGAGTCCCGGCAACGCGCGGCTCGCGTAGACAGCCGCAGCCGTGACGAACAGCAGGATCACGGTGCCCGCCAGATGGCGGATAGCGAAGCGGGAGCAGGTCATCAGGTACTGGCCCAGAGGCAGTTCGTAGCGGGCATACATGGGGAAGAGGTAGCAGGCCGCACCGGCAAGGAAGATAGCCGCCACAAATGTGCCGGCCGCGACCAGTTGGGACATCAGGTCCCTCCCGCCGGACGAGTAGTTCCAGTTCATGGCCAGGGCCAAGGCCACCGCCATGACGGGCAGCGCCAGCGCGTTAGCACGGACGAAGTTCGCGCAGTACTCCTTGGCAAAGGACCTGAGCAACGGCGCTGCTTCTCCCCGGGCCCTCCGCCGGACCAGGATTTGCGCCGCAGCCGTCGCCGGTCCGGCCCCGAGTACGCCAAGGCCAAACAGGGTGAAAAGGATCCACAGCAGGTTAAGGCAGGCGATCCACAGCAGGGTGTCAAAGAACGAGTAGGCGCGTGAACTGAAATTTCCAGCCAGCATGGCAAAGCTCCCTTCGGTTCTCCGTCGTTGCAGAAACGCTTCCAGAGTGGCGGGCGTCACGTGAGTAATCGGTTTCTCGCAATCTAGACCCCCCATGCCGGGCAGGTCAAGCTAGTTTTTGAATCGTTACATTGCTGGACTCACCACCCCGGCGTGGTCCACACTGGATCTTGGAAAGCGCTTGCTGGGAAACCTCCTGCAAGGGCCAGGGCGTTTCGGCCCCGTTCCCGCGTGCCAACGCCGGCATGAAGGGAGCGGCGCAACGTCTGCTCCGGCGCCATCCCGATGCTGCCGCCGGACCTGAGTTTTGATGCCTGCGGGCAGAAAAGGAGACCGATGGGAAAGCCAGCCGGCACAGCCGCCGAGTCACAGTCCCGAAATGAAGAGCCTGTCCAGGCCGACGAGCCTGCCCCCTCCCATCGATGGAGCCCCGAAACCCCGGCTGGGCCTCTACGCCCGGCCCGAGTGGCGCTGGTCGGCGTCCACGGCTTCGGCACCCATCACCTGCGCAACCTTGAGCGACTGCAGGCTGCCGGCGTCGTCGAACTCGTTGCGGTTGCCGATCCCCAGCCTCCGGCGCCGGGATCCGTTCCGGACACTGCGGCCGTTTTCCCCGGGCTCACCGACTTGCTTGCCGCCACATCAGGCCTGGAACTGATCATTGTGGCCACCCCCATCCAGACCCACGCCCCGCTGGGCCTCGCCGCGCTCACCGCCAACGCCGACCTGTACCTGGAGAAGCCGCCGGTGGCGTCCCTGGCCGACTTCAACACCCTCTGCGATGCCGCACGGGCATCAGGCCGGAGCGTGCAGATCGGCTTCCAGAGCCTGGGCTCACACGCGCTGCAGGCCATTGAGGAACTACTGGCCAGCGGAGACATCGGCACGCTGCAGGGCATCTCTGCCACCGGCCGCTGGGTCCGCGACAAGGCCTACTACCAGCGCTCCCGCTGGGCCGGGAAACGAAGCATCGACGGCGTCGACGTGGTAGACGGCGTGGCCACTAATCCCCTGGCACATGCCGTGGCCACCGCGCTGCGCATCGCCGGCGCCCGCACGGTCGAGGACGTTGCTTCCGTGGAAACGGACCTCTACCATGCCAACGACATCGAATCCGACGACACCTCCGTTATCCGGATCCGCACCAACACGGGACTGCCCGTCACGTGTGCGCTCACTATCTGCGCCACGGAATCTGTGGAACCGTATGTGACGTTGCAGGGCTCCCAGGGCGAGGCAGTGTTCCACTACACCGAGGACCGCCTCACTGTACGCACGCCCTCAGGGGAAACCGAGCAGGTCTTCGGCCGGGACGACCTCACGGAGAACCTCATCGCCCACCGCCGCGAAGGCACAGCACTGATCAGCCCGCTCGTGGACAGCGGCGCCTTCATGCTGGTGCTGGAAGCCATCCGGACGGCACCCCAGCCAGCCCTGATCAGCCCTGACTATGTCCAGTGGGAAGGTGACGGCGACGCCGCCCACGCCGTCGTCGTCGGAATCGAGGACGCGCTGGAGCGTGCCACACAAGAGCACGCAACCTTCAGCGAACTCGGACTTCCCTGGGCACTTCCGGCGTACGGATCTGCTTCCTGATGGGCCTCTCCCCCGTCCAGGAACCAACCCCGACTCTTACCCGTCAAGGCGAACTGCAGGCTTCCGGCTTGCTGACTGACGGCCTGACCCCCTGCCTCACTGCTTCCCTGCGGCCGGTATTCGGGTGGCGGGTGAACCAGCCGCAAGATGCCGATCCCGCCGCGGCCCGCCAAACCGGCTACGAAATTGCCGTCAAGGATGCTGCCGGGGCCGAAGTCTGGTTCTCCGGCCCCGTTCCCTCGGCCCGCCAATCCGGGGTTCCTTATGGCGGTCCGGACCTGGCCGAGGATGCGGATTACACCTGGCGGGTCCGCGTGAGCGACGCCGGAGGCAATCCCGGGCCATGGTCTGAAGCAGAGCCATTCAGCACCGGACTTTCGGACCGTGCGTGGGGTGCCGATTGGATCCACCGGGCACCTGGCGGCCAGGCTCCGCTGGAGGTCCTGGAAGGCACACTCCGCGTTGCCGGCTCGCCGTTCCTCCCGGTTCCATGCCCTCCCGTCCGCCGTTTCACCTTGAAAGCCCGCCTCCGGCCGGTTATGGGCTGGGCGGGACTCCTCCTCCGCAGCACGGGCCCCGGGACAGGACTGTTACTGGAACTGGACACCGCGGGCCACGTAGTACTCCGCCGCGCCCCCGCTTGGGAAATCCCCGCCGCCGCCACTCCGCCTACCGATGTCCTGGCCAGCGCCCAGCTTGACCGCAGAGCCGTGGCCAGCCAGGACAGGCTGCCCGGCAAGGACCTGTTCCCCGGCACGTGGCAGGACCTGGCTGTGGCCGACGACGGCACCACTATCACCGTTGCCCTCGACGGCGTTGAGCTGCTCACCGTTAATGAGCCGCTCCCCGCCGGGTTTGAGGGCCGTTTCGCCCTGCACCAGGGTCCGCGTAGCCAGGCCGAGTACGCTTCGCTGCGGATCACGGCCGGGCCGGATACAGCTGGCGCTGGCGGCACCGTCACTGACGATATTCCTGGCGATGCAGTACTCCTGGACCACCAGTTCAGCAACAGCCCTGACGAGGCCCGCGCGTTCCTGGGGCAGTGGGCCCGCACCACGGCACACCGGCAACCAGACGAATGGACCCTCTTCCGCAGCACGGTCCGGCTTACCGGGACCGTGGCCAGGGCACGCCTTTTCGCAGCGGCCAGCCATCACGCGCAGGTCGCCCTGAACGGCACCCCCTGCCTCAGCACCACCTCCTTCGGCTACCCCGGCGAGGGATATTACGACGCCGCCGATATCACCGCGCTGCTCGCTCTGCAGTCACCGGGACAGCCCGAAGCTGCCGGAACGCAACACCCGTCCGACAAGACAGCCCCGCTTGACCAACCCGTCGAGGTTCCCCTGACCGCCCTCCTGCACTGGTATGGCCCCGGCCAAGGCAGGGCCGCTGGCCTGCCCGGCCTGCTGGTCCGGCTCAGCGTGGACTACACGGACGGCCGCCGCGAAGTCTTCGGCTCCGGCCCGGACTGGACGGCCACCGAGGCGCCGTACCGGCAGGCCGGCTACCGCAACGATGAGGGCGATCCCGTGGAACACTTCGACGGGCAAGCCGCGGCAACGCTGGATGCCGGCCAGGACATGCCACCGGCCCTGAGCTACGGCCGCCACCCGGTCCCACAGTTTCCGGCGCTGCACCCCCGGCGAACCTCCGTGTCCGAGACGTTTGTCGCCCCGCAGTCCTTCTTGACCGCCACTGACGGCACGCTTGTGGCTGACTTCGGCAAGGTCATCCCGGCCCGCCCGGAAGTGGACTTCCTCACGGGCGTGTCCGGGCGGACGCTGATCATCCGGGCCGGCTACAGCCTGGACGCGGACGGCCGGGTAGACCGAGGCAAAACGGCCAGCCAGAACACCGATATGTCCTTCCCGTACACGCAGGCAGACGGACTGCAGCAGTTCCGCGCCACCGTGCATCTGGGCTTCCGCTATCTGGAACTCCCCGGCGTGGAGGCCTCGGACCTGTCCCGGGTGGGCGCCGTCGTCGTCCACGGACGGCACCCGGACGAGGGAAGCTTCAGCAGCTCCGACCCAACCCTGGACTCGGTGTTCGGGCTGCTGCGCGACTCCGCGCTGCACGGGATCCAGGAACAGTTCGTGGACACACCCACACGGGAGAAAGGCCAGTTCCTGGCCGACGCCGTCAACATCTCCTACGCCACCATGGCCCTGTTCGGCGAACACGCCTACACCGCCCAGGCACTGCGCGAATTCGGCTGGTCCGCCTCCCGTTACTGGACCGAGAGCGAGGACCTGGGCCGCTACAACGCCGTCTACCCCAACGGTGACGGCAAACGGGACATCCCCGACTTCTCGCTCATGATGCCCGAATGGGCCGAGGAATACCACCACCGCACCGCAGACCTCGCCCTCGTATCGGAACTGCTCCCCCACCTCCGGAACACCGCGGACTACGCCCTGCGATACCTCGCCACGGAGGGCCCGACCGCGGGACTGGTCACCGACCTCGGCGGCGGCTCCGGCCCCTACCTGCACGGCATCGTGGACTGGCCAGCCCCCGGCCGCTTCGGCTACGACATGGACTGCGCCGCCAAAACCACCGTCAACGCCCAAGCCTACTCAGCGCTGATCTCCACGGCACGGTTGTGCAGCCTGGCCGGGCAGGAGGACGCGGCCGTCCGGTACGCCGGCCACGCCGGCGCCCTCGCGGAAACCATCCGCACCCGCCTGCGCGTGAACGGCGTGATGGTTGACGGGCTGCACGCCGACGGAACCCCCAGCACCCACGCCTCCCAACACGCCACGTCCTTCCCGCTGTCCCTCGGCATCACCGACCCTTCCCACGCAGCCGCAGATGCGCAAAGGATCGCAGGCCAGGGCATGCGGCAGGGACCCATGACCGTGCACCGCCTGGTCCGAGCACTCCTGGCCCAGAGGCAGATCGACGCGGTCCTGGACCTGCTCACGTCTGCGGACCAGCCGGGGTGGGCGCGGCTCCTCAAGCAGGGCGCAAGTTTCACGTGGGAAGCCTGGGACCTCGTCGACGGCACCGACTACAGCCAGTCCCACGCCTGGTCGGCCTCCGTGGTGAAGGAGATCCTGGAGTTCCTGCTAGGCGTCCGGGTCACCGTACCCGGAGGCAGTGAGGTGCTCATCGAACCGCCGATCTGCCGGCTGGAACATGCCAAAGGACGAGTCCCAGTGCCCAACGGCGCGGTATTTGCCAGTTGGCGGCGGACATCCGCCGGCATGCAGCTCGAATGCACGGTTCCGGCCGGCGTCACGGCGACCGTACGGCTGCCGGCCGGCACCTACGCAATCCAAGGCACGACGGCGGGACCCGCCGTCGTGCGTTCCGGTCCAGGCGGTCCCGCGCACCACGGCGCCGGGGGCGGAACCGCTGACCTTGGCAATCAGGCACCGCGTGACTTCCGGATCCACAGTGGCACGTGGACGTTCACGCCAGCCAAGGAATCCTCACCAGCGTCCCCCATCCCAACTAGGTAGCAGTTGATGTCGTTTTGACCGTCCAAAACGACATCAACTGCTACCTAGTTGGGCCAGTCCGACGTGAATTCCTCCACAGCAGGAAGCCAATGACAAGGGCAGAGAACATGCCCAGGACGCCGGTGACCACCAGGCCCGTTCGGACGCCGAACTGTTCAGTAAGCCAGCCGGCCAGGAGGCCACCCAGTGCGTGGCCGCCGAGCAGCAACGGCAGGTACAGGGCCATGACCCGGCCGCGGACTTCCGGGCCGGCTTCAAGTTGGACGGCAGTAGCGGCACTGGTCAGGAACAGGAGGGTCATCAGGCCCACCACCACGAGCATCACTGTAAAGAGAACCAGGTTGGGCATCAGCGCCGCCACGAGTTGCGCCAGGCCAAACAGGCCAGCAGCGGCCACGATCCCCTTCCGCCCAAAAGTCCGGAGGCGGGCGGCCAGCAGGGCGCCAGCCAGGGCACCGACGGCACTCACCGTATTGAACAGGCCAAAACCTTCCACGCCGTTATGCCACACACGTTCCGCAAAGGCCGCCAGCACTACCGGTCCGTTCATGCCAAAGGCACCCAGCAATCCTGCCAGGGCAATAATGAGCAGCAGCGAAGGCCTGTCCCGGACATACCGGAACCCGGCCAGGAGCTGGCCGTGTCCGCGGACAGCCGGGGCGTCCGTGTGCAGGAGGGCGGGCCGGATACCGGCAATCATGCCCAGGACCAGCAGGCCGAGGAAGGCGTTCGACGCGAAGGCCGCCGCGGATCCGGCGTAGGCGATGACCGCCCCGCCCAGAGCTGGCCCGGCCATGGCGCCGAGCTGGCCGATGGCGTTGGTGAGGCCGATTGCCGGCCGGAGGCCTGCGTCGCCCACTACTTCATTGACGAAGACCTGCCGGGCAGGACCGTCGATCGCGGAGGTGATGCCCAGCGCGATGCAGCTTCCATAAACAATCCATACGGTGATGTTGCCGGTGGCGGCAGAGGCTGCCAGTCCCGCGGCCAGGAGGACAATCACGGACTGGCAGACCATCATGACGCGGCGCTTGGGGAAGATATCCACTAGCAGGCCGCTGAGCGGACCCACGATCAGCATGGGCAGGAACTGCAGTGCCACGGCGACGCCAACCGCAGCCGGGCTGCCTGTCAGCTGGAGCACCAGCCAATCCTGGGCCAGGCGCTGCATCCAGACACCCATGCTGCCGGCCAGGGTCATCCCCATATAGAGGCGGTAGTTGTGCTGCGTCAGCGGAAAGTACCAGCGAACCGGGCCTTTCGGGTGACGAAGGGACTCTGCGGACTGGGGGCGGTCGGAAGACACGTCGGACTCAACTCGGTAGGAAAAGGTGAAAGGCAGAGAATTACTGGACGCGGGTGGAACGCATTTTTACCGACGCCGCAGCCAGGATCAGCGTGCCGGGCACTACCACGAAGAGCGCTACAAGCATCCACACGAAAACAACGGCGGCGAACAGTGCGGCCACGAGGAGGAGGGAGCCGGTCCAATCGCGGAGCGACAGGGCCTTCGCGGTTTCCAGGGCGGAGGACCAGGACGCGGACTTGGAGGCGGACGACGGCGGCGCTTCAGCGGGTGTGCCGGGGGCCGCCGGGGTGTTGCGGGCGGCGGAGGCAGGGCCGGCAAAGTCGGACCAGGCTGCGGTGGTGCGCAGGAGCAGGACCGCACCGGCCGTTGCCAGGATGAGCGTCGCCGGGAGGACCACGGCACTGCCGGGCAGTTGCCCAACTGTTGCGAGCAACAGGTTCAGGACAATCACGACGGCGGCTGCCGCCGTCGTGATTCCCAGTTTCCAGCTGCCGGGCAGGGCAGCCTTGAAGGTGCCCCAGAGGCCGCGGAGGGAATCGTCCCGCCCGGAGAGGTGCCGCTCAAGGTGGGCGATACCGGCCGCGTAGGCAGCAGGAATGGTGACAAGCGGAATGGACAGCACCAGCACCAACAGTCCGGCCAGCAGGGTCTCGGAAAACAGTGCGAAGCGGTTTACCGGGATTGGTTCATTGCGGCCTGAAGCGGGTGTGGTGCTGTCCATAGTGCTCATATTCTCTATCAGCCCTTGAGGCCTTGGGTGGAGACGCCTTCAACGATGTAGCGCTGGAACACCAGGAAGAAGATCAGTACGGGCAGCAGGGCCAGGACGGACATGGCGATCATGGCTCCGTAGTCCGAGGACTGGGTCTGGTCCACGAACAGGCGCAGGGCCAGGGGCAACGGGTACTTTTCCGGGGTGTTCAGGTAGAGCAGGGGGCCGAGGAAGTCGTTCCAGCTCCAGATGAAGGAGAAGATCGAGGTGGAGATCAGCGCCGGCTTCATCAGCGGGAGCATGATGGAGGTGAAGATCCGCACGTGGCCTGCACCGTCGATGCGTGCCGCCTCGTCCAGTTCGGCCGGGAGGTTGCGCATGAACTGGACCATGAGGAAGACGAAGAACGCGTCGGCGGCGAGGAATTTGCCGATCAGCAGCGGGATGTAGGTGTCCACGAGGCCGAGCTGGTTGAAGATGATGTACTGCGGGATGATCACCACGTGGAAGGGCAGCAGGAGGGTGGCGATCATCATGCCGAAGAAGATGCTGCGGCCGGGGAACTTGATCCTCGCGAACGCGTACGCGGAGACGGACGCGGAGAGGATGGTGCCGACGACGGCGCCGATGGCCAGGATCAGGGAGTTGGTGAAGAACTGCAGGGTGGTCACCCCGCCGATTCCATCCATGGCCGTGATGAAGTTGTCGAAGCTGAAGTTGTTGGACCACAGCGAGGTGTTCGTTCCGCCGATTTCGGAGTTCGGCTTGAAGGACGAGGCGATCATCCACAGGCCCGGATAGAGGACTATTGCCGTGAGGGCGATGGCGACGATGTGGAAGGCTGCGCTCTTGGCGCGTTTGGTCCCGACCGATTCGGCCTTGGGGTTGTAGTGCGGCGCCTGCGCGTCCGGTGTGGACTGGGTGGGGGTTGCCATGGTTGTCATTTTGCGTCTCCGCTGTAGTGGACCCAGGACTTGGAGGTGCGGAAGATGATCAGGGTGATGATGCCGACGACAATCAGGAGCAGCCAGGCCATCGCCGAGGCATAACCCATCCGGAAGTCGCTGAAGCCGCGCAGGTACAGGTAGAGGGTGTAGAAGAGGGTGGAGCCGGCGGGGCCGCCTTCACCGTTGGAAATGATGTAGGCCGAGCTGAAGATCTGGAACGCGTGGATGGTTTCCATCAGCAGGTTGAAGAAGACCACCGGGGAGAGCATGGGCCAGGTGATGTTGAAGAACTTCCGTACCGGGCCGGCACCGTCCATCGAGGCCGCTTCGTACAGGTCAGCCGGGATCTGCTTGAGGCCGGCGAGGAAGATCACCATCGGGGCACCGAACTGCCAGACGGTCAGCAGGATGAACATCGGCATGGTCATGGACGGGTTGCCCACCCAGCCGCCGAGGTTGATCCCGAAGAAGGACAGGCCCTGGTCCACCGGACCGGAATCACCGAACATCGCCTTCCAGACGATGGCGATGGAAACGGACGCGCCGATCAGGGACGGGGCGTAGAACGCGGACCGGTAGAAGCCCTGGCCCTTGCGCGCACTGTTCAACAGCATCGCCACGGCCAGCGCGGCGGCGAGCTTGAGCGGAGTACCGAAGACCACGTAGCCGACGGTCACGCCCACCGACTGCAGGAACCGCTCGTCCTGGAACATGGTGGTGTAGTTGTCCAGGCCGATCCACTTGGGCGGATCGAAGAGGTTGTAGTTGGTGAAGGACAGGTACAGCGAGGAAACCATCGGACCTATGGTCAGGACGATGAATCCCAGCAGCCAGGGCAGCAGGAAGGTGTAGCCGGCGCGGGCGTCCGCCCCCCGCTGCCGCGACTTGCGCGGCTGCGAGGGAGCGGACTGCGTCGAACGCCTGCTCAGGGTTGGGCTTTGAGTCACGAGTTCAATCCGTCAGTTGGGAACGCAAGGGCAGATAATAAAACTGCTCAGGCGTTCTGCTTGATGAGGTCTTCGGCTTCCTTGAACCACGCGTCCGCTGCGCCGTCCACGGTGACCTTGCCGTAGTTCAGCTCGGAGCTGATGCGCTTGAAGGAAGCTTCCAGCGTGCCGAAGCCGACGATGGGCGGCTCGGGGGCGTCCTTGAGGTACTTCTCGATGGACTTTTCGTAGTCAACAACCAGCTTGTCGGTGCCCTCAAAGGTGGTGCCGTCGCGCTGGGTCTTGGAGGCTGGAACGCCGCGGGAGGTCTTGAAGATCTGGCCAACCTCGGGGTCGTTGACCATGAAGTCGATGAACCGGGCAGCGGCGTCCTTGTACTTGGTCTTGGCGCTGGCGACCATCAGCATGGAGGGCTTCAGGAACAGGCCCAGGTTATCCGGATCGTCGGAGGGAACCGGTACGAGCTTGAGCTCCTTGGCGCCGCTGTCAGCGAGGTAGCCGGCCATGAAGTTATCCCAGGTGACCTCAGTGGCGGTGACGTTCGAGCCGAACGGGGACTTCGGAGCGAGCTGGGTGGTGCGTTCCTCGGAAACGATGGCGGGAGTGCCGCGAAGGTCGGCGGTGAGGTTCCACCATTTCTTCAGGTCATCCTTGGTGAAGCCAAGCTTGCCCTCATCGGTGAAGGCGGCGATGTCATTCTGGCGGAGCCAGATGTTGAACATCCACCAGACGGACGTGTAATCGGTGCCGCCGAAGAGCGCGCCGTTGCCCTTGGATCCGACCTCGGCCAGGAACGCGTTGTATTCCTTGTAGGTCCAGGTGCCGTCCGGTTCGGCGATGCCGAGTGAGGCGAGCTTGGCGGGGTCGTAGTACACGGCAAAGGCGTTGGTGCTGGTGGGAATGCCGTAAGTCTTGCCACGGATCTGGCCCGAGGGCAGGAGCGACTTGTCGAAAGCGTCCGTGTTGATCTTGACCGTGCCCAGGTCCAGGAGCTGGTTACGCTGGCCGTAGTCCCGCATGTAGGACAGGTCCCACTGCATGACGTCGGGCAGGCCACCGCCGGCGGCTTCGGTTGCACGCTTCTGCCAGTATCCGGCGAAGTCGGTGAAGTTGCCGTTGACCTTGATGTCCTTGTTCTTTTCTTCGAACAGGGCAATGGCCTTACGGGTGCGCTCAGCACGGTCGTCGTTGCCCCACCAGGTGTAGTTGATGGTGACGGGGTTCTCCGCGGAGCCGGTTTCCCCGGCGGTTGTGGAGCCGGTACCGCAGGCCGCGAGTGCAGCGGCAGATGCGGTGCCGATGGCCACGGTGGTGAGGAAATGCCTTCTGTTGATCATGAGAGCCTCCTTGCTCGTTCCGTGTAAGCCCATACCCATTTATCTACAACGCGAGCAGTGAGCTGGCTTACACACCTTCTGAAACGATACAATAGCCGGATTATTGGTAGCGGGCAAGCGTTTTCCAAACATCGGTTTTCATGTACGTTTTATTCCAAGCATCAGACAAAGGAGTCACATGACTTTGCAGGAACGATCAGGCCCGGCGAGCGTCTGGGACGCTGTCGAAGGGATCGCCTACGGCGGCGACTACAACCCTGAGCAGTGGCCCGCCAGTGTCCGGTTGGAAGACCTGGAGCTGATGAAGGAAGCCGGCGTCACCTTCCTCAGCGTTGGAATTTTCTCCTGGGCACTGCTGGAACCTGCCGAAGGCGAATACGACTTCGGCTGGCTGGACGAAGTCCTGGACAACCTCGCCGCCAACGGGATCAAGGTTGCCCTGGCAACGGCAACGGCCGCTCCCCCGGCCTGGCTGGTCCGCAAGCACCCCGAGATCCTGCCAGTCACGGCTGACGGGACCGTGCTGGGACCGGGCTCCCGGCGGCACTACTCGCCGTCGTCGGCCGTTTTCCGCCGTTATGCAACGGGTATCACCCGCATCATCGCCGAACGCTACAAGAACCATCCCGCCTTGGCGCTGTGGCACGTAGACAATGAACTTGGCTGCCACGTTTCCGAGTTCTACGGCCCGGAGGACGCCGCCGCGTTCCGCAGCTGGCTGGAACGCCGCTACGGCAGCATAGCTGCCCTCAACGCAGCCTGGGGAACGGCATTCTGGTCCCAGAACTACGGTTCCTTCGACGAAATCCTGCCGCCCGCCGTCGCCCCCTCCACCCTCAACCCGGGCCAGCAACTGGACTTCCAGCGCTTCAACTCGTGGGCGCTGATGGACTACTACCGCGAGCTGGTGGCGGTGCTGCGGGAAGTCACTCCCAACATTCCGGCCACCACCAACCTGATGGCCTCCAGCGCCACCAAGTCGATGGACTACTTCGAGTGGGCCAAGGACCTGGACGTCATCGCCAACGACCACTACCTCGTGGCCGCCGATCCCGAGCGCCAGATCGAACTCGCGTTCAGCGCGGACCTCACCCGGGGTATTGCCAGCGGCGACCCATGGATCCTGATGGAACATTCGACGTCGGCCGTCAACTGGCAGCCGCGCAACCAGCCCAAGATGCCCGGGGAAATGCTGCGCAACTCCCTGGCGCATGTGGCACGCGGGGCGGATGCCGTCATGTTCTTCCAATGGCGCCAAAGCTTTGCCGGGTCGGAAAAGTTCCACTCGGCCATGGTTCCGCACGGCGGCCGGGATACGCGGGTGTGGCGCGAAGTGGTGGAGCTGGGGTCTGCACTGAAGCGGCTCGCGCCAGTCCGGGGTTCCCGCGTGGAGTCCAAGGCTGCCATCGTTTTCGATTACGAGGCATGGTGGGCCAGCGAGATCGACTCCAAGCCAAGCCAAGACGTAAAGTACCTCGACGTCCTGCGCGCATTCCACCGTTCACTGTTCCTGCGCGGGATCTCCGTGGACATCGTCCACCCCTCCGCCTCGCTGGAGGGGTACGACCTGGTCCTCGTCTGCACCCTGTACTCCGTCACCAACCACGCGGCCACCAACATCGCGGCTGCCGCTCGCTCGGGCGCCACCGTTCTGGTGACCTACTTCAGCGGGATAGTTGACGAAAAGGACCACATCCGGCTGGGTGGCTATCCTGGCGCATTCCGTGAACTGCTGGGCATTCGTGTGGAGGAGTTCCACCCGCTGCTGGCGGACTCCCAACTGAAGTTGAGCGACGGCGGTGTCTCGTCCGTGTGGAGCGAGCACCTTCACCTGGCCGGGGCGGAAGCGCTTCAGACGTTCACCGATTACCCCCTTGAGGGTGTGCCCTCGCTGACCCGGCATGCTGTAGGGTCCGGGGCTGCGTGGTACCTGGCCACATTCCCCGACCATGACGGTATCGAGTCAGTGGTGGACAGGCTGCTGGCTGAATCCGGAGTTGCGCCTCTAACGCAGGCAGATTCCGGGGTGGAACTCACGCGCCGCCGCGCCGCTGACGGCAGCTCCTTCCTCTTCGCCATCAACCACTCGCGCTCTTCCGCCTCTGTCCGGGCCGCTGGAACGGACCTGCTCAGCGGAGACCGATTTGGCGGCACGATTGAGGGCGGTGGCGTGGCGGTGATCGCGGAGGACTAAGGCCCTTCTTTTCGTTGGCGGTCTAGTGACAGCAAGATTGTCGTACCCCTTTGGCAGGGTATTCCTATGGAAGCTCTTAGGGTTCAGCGGGTGGGGCACGGCGGCGCAGCCGCCCTGCTCACGCGGGCTGAGCCGCCTGTTGGGGGCGCTTCCAGGGGCAGGGCGTTCGACGGCAGCATCAGGGCTGCCCGGTCCGACAAGCAGTTCGTTCCAACCTCGGAGGTAGCTGCTTCGTGCCTGCCCAGCCCTGCCGGGCTGCCGGATGCTTCAGCGCTTGCGGAGGCCATCGCCGTCGTGAAAGCTGCCGCGGCGGCCGGGCCGGGCTTCCTGGCAATGGCGGGCTACGCGGAAGCCGCCGAGTACGCCAGCCAAGTCGAGGACCTCTCCCGGTCGGTGGAGTACCTGCAGGTCCTGGGTGCAGGCGCAGTGGACCGCACCCGCACTCAGGCCATCGCCGACGCAGCAACCGCACGGACCCGGAACGGCGGTTCCTGGATCACCGGGTGGGATAACGGCACCGAAACGCTTGATGAGACCGACGCTTCCTGGCCTCATGGCACGGCCGATCCCGCCACCTTTGGCCGCGCCGGCTTCACCGCACAGTCTGTTCCGCCTGTTCCGGTGTCGCCGGCCGATGACGGTTGCAAGAACACCGCCGAGTTCCTGCGTGCCCGGCTCCGGATCAGCGTCTCCGAAGCCCACCGCCGGATCAGTCTCGCCGCCGCGGTGCTGCCCCGGACCGGGATCACCGGAGATACCCAGCCCGCCGAACGCCCCGAACTCGCTACCGCCGTCGCAGCAGGGACCGTCGCGTCCCGCCCCGCAACCATCATTACCCTGGCACTGGACCGCGTCCGGCACCACGCCTCCGCGGACACCACCACCCGGATGGAACACGCCCTAACCCGCACCGCCGCAGAAAACGACACCGACTTCCTCACCCGAATCGCCCGCCGCTGGACCGAGGCGATCGACCAGGACGGCACCGAACCCACCGAACACGAACTCCGCCACCGGCAGGGCGCCTTCCTCCGCCAGGCCCGCCGCGGACTGCACCATGTGGAAATCTTCGCCACCCCCGACCAATACGAACACCTCATCACCGTCATGAACACCGCCACCAACCCCCGCACCCAGGCAGGCAATCCCCACACCACCACCGGTACCGGCGGCAGCGACGCCACCAGCACCCCAGACAGCGGGGCCGGCAGCACCACGGACGAGAGGGACAACGGGGATACCGGTGCCGCCCCTCAACCCGACCTGGACCGGCGCACTCGGCCACAACAACTTCTCGACGGCCTCGTCGGCGCCTGCAAGGCAGCACTGGCCACCGGCACCCTCCCCGCAACCGGCGGACTCCGCCCCCAAGTTATGGTCACCATCGATTACCGCGACCTCCTGGACCGCCTCGAACACGCCACCACCCAAGGACCCCGCTACCGCCCTCAACCAACCAACCCCACCCTGAAGCACCACAACACTCGCGACACCGGCAGGGTCCCCCGCACCGGGCCCCCGGATCCCGGCAGCATTCCCGGCACCGGATCGTTCGCGTTCACGGGCCCCGCCGCCCCCGCCACGGTCCGCAAAATCGCCTGCGACGCCGACATCATCCCCGTCCTGCTCGGCAGCGAAGGACGCATCCTGGACATCGGCCGCACCACCCGGATCTTCCCGCCGCACATCCGCAAAGCCATCACCGCCCGCGATCACGGCTGCGCATTCCCCGGCTGCAACGTCCCTGCGCCCTGGTGCGAAGCCCACCACATCACCTACTGGTCACACGGCGGATCCACCAGCACCGACAACGGCACCCTGCTCTGCACCCATCACCACCACCTCGTCCACAAAGAACAATGGCAAATCCAGGTTAAAGCCGGCATCCCCTGGTTCATCCCCCCACCCCACATCGACCCCCACCAAAAACCCCAACGCAACCACCACCAAACATAGGCAACGCACGTCCAACGCCGATCAAGGCTGTCCGGTAAGGCTGTACCCGCAGTCGAGCCGCCAGGTCGATGTAACGCCGGGCAAGCTGATTCCGCACGCCAAGGAAATCCGGAGCCTCCCAGAAGAGGCCATCTGGGCGATACTGGACAGGTGATCAGGGAGGCCAAGCCAGAAGACATCTCCGGAATCCGTGACATTGAGATCGCCGCCGGAGTACTCTTTCGCGGGCTCGGGATGGACGCCGTAGCGGACGACGCCCCACCGTCTCAGAGCGATCTGGCGCCCTACCTGCGCGATGGCAGGGCTTGGGTGGCCACAGACCCGGCCGACAATCCCATCGCGTACCTCCTCGTAGACGTTATTGACAGCAGGGCCCACATCGAACAGGTCAGCGTCCACCCGGTGCACAGCCGCAAAGGCCTCGGCAGCGCCCTCATCGACCATGTGGAACGGTGGGCCGCCGCACGCAGCCTCCACGGAATGACGTTGACAACTTTCAGCGACGTCCCCTGGAACGCGCCCTACTATGAGCGCCTTGGCTTCAGGACATTGCCCGAAGAAGCCTGGTCCAACGGTCTGAAGGAGATCGTGCGGGAGGAAGTCCGGCATGGGTTGGGCGCGTGGCCGCGCGTAGTGATGGAAAAAGACGTCGCCTATGATAAGCAGCTCCGTCCCGGCAGGGAACCAGTGGTTCCTGCCGGGACGGAGCTGCCACCCGCCGTCGGACGTTCTTAGAGGATGCTAAAGGACTTCCGGAGCCTTTACGGCGGTGTGCGGACTAGACGGGTCTGCGCTTTAGCTACTGATTGCCGACTTCATTTCGTCGTGGGCTTTCTTGCCGGCCTCATCCGTTGAGAGCCTATTGAAGAGGACCTCTGAGGTGTACCGCTTGATGATCTCCTGGATTGCACCGGCGCCCTTCGGCGGAGCGGCAGGAGCCTCACCGAGCTCGCCCTTGATCTGGTCGATGAACTTGACCACCTTGATGTCAGCGGGAGTCAGCTTCGATTCAATGGCATCGCGGACGTCTGTGTTGGGGTATACGCCACGGTCAGCCAAGAGAGCTTCTCCGGCTTTTTCATTGTTGGCCAGGAAGTCAATGAATTTGGCCGTTTCCTCAGGGTGCTTGGTCCGGGAGGAAGCGGACCAGAACTGGGATGCCTTGTACCAGAGCTGTGTGTCGGCAGCCTTCCCGGTCTTGGAGGGGAACCGCAGGATCTGGAGGTCGCTTCCAGCCGCTTTCTCGAGTGCCGGCAACTGGTTCGACCACCAGAAGGCCAGCCCGTTCTTGCCGGTGGCCAGGCCGCTCTGGTCCAGCGGCGCGGCTTCGGCTTCCACAACTTCCGACGCCGACGGAACGGCCTTCTTCTCGCTAAGCTCCTTCAGGAACTCCCACCACTGGGCAATATCGGCCGGCTCGAAACCCAGCTTGCCGTCGGAGGTGTAGAGGGATTTGTCGTTCTGGCGCAACCAGACGCCCAAGGATGCCTCGTCCGTGCCGTAGGCGGCAGAGCCGTACGTGCCCTTCGGGGACTTCTCGGTGAGCTCGGCGGAGATGCGGCCGAAGTCTTCCCAGGTCCAGGTCGTGTCATCCGGAAGCGGCACACCGGCGGCCTGGAACACGGCGGGGTTGGCGATGATCGTGGCCGCGTTGATGCCTGCAGCAATCCCGGTCAGTCCATCCTCGCTCTTGCCCGCATTCAGGGCGGCCTCGTCCAGCTTCGACGTGTCGATCTGGTACTTGGAGAGATCCAGCAGGGCGCCGCGGCTGGAGTACTCGGTGATGTACTTTTCGTCCATCTGGATGATGTCCGGAGCGTCGTTGGCGGCTACCTGGGTGGCCAACTTGTCCCAGTAGCCGCTCCAGTCGCCGTACTCGGGCTTGATCTTGATCTTGGGGTTCTCGGCCTCGAAGGCAGCGATTGCCGCCTGCGTCAGCTGGGCGCGTTTGTCGCTGCCCCACCAGGAAAAGCGCAGTTCCACGGTGCCGTCGGCACTCTGTGGAGCGGCTCCCCCGCCGCAGGCGCTCAGGGCAAGAACGGCGGCGGCTGCAGCAGCCACCACGCCTGTCTTGCGGAACCTGCGGTATGCGCCGTTGGAGGGTGTCTCTGCCGAATGGTTCCGGGCAGCAGACTCAGAACGGGGAAAAAGCGGCACTGGATACTCCGATCTTCTTTGATCTTGTTGCTGGGGATGTGAAAACGAGGAAGCGTTTTCTTAAGTCTGATACTACAAGTTGGATACTTGTATTACAAGAGGTTGCCCGGAAGCTCTTGGGGACCTCTCCTATAAGGAAAAGCGCGACGTCGAATGTTCCGTAGGCAGGGACGAGCGGCTGCCTGCCTGCGCCCCAACCCCTAACAGCCGACGGCCCGCCCCTTGGCGGGACGGGCCGTCGGTTCGAGTCGGTTTCGAGCGACGGGCTGGTAGGAGGCAGCCGCCGGTGAGGGCTATTTGATGCCGGTGGTGGCGATGCCCTTGATCAGGAACCGCTGGCCGAAGAGGAAGACCAGGAAGACCGGCAGCAGGGACACGATGGACATGGCGAACAGCGAACCCCAACTGGTGGCGGACTGCGAATCCACGAAGGCGCGCAGGGCCACGGGAACAGTGAACATATCAGGGTCCGTGAGGTAGATCAGGGCGCCGAAGAAGTCGTTCCAGGTCCAGATGAACGTAAAAATAGTGGTCGTGGCCAGTGCCGGCACCATCAGCGGCAGGATGACGCGCAGGAAGATGCGGGGGTGGCCTGCACCATCGATGCGTGCGGCCTCGTCCAGGTCCTTTGGAATACCGCGGATGAACTGGACCATCAGGAAGACAAAGAACGCCTCGGTGGCCAGCAATTTCGGGACGATCAACGGCCAGAAGGTGTTCACCCACCCGATCTGGGAGAACAGGATGTACTGCGGCACGATGACCACGTGGAAGGGAAGCATGATGGTCAGCAGCATGATGCCGAAGAAGAGCTTCTTGCCGGTGAACTGCAGCCGGGCGAAAGCGTACGCGGCCATCGAGCAGGAGATCAGGTTGCCCAGGATGGAGCCAATGACCACGATCGCGGAGTTGATCATGTAGTGCCCGAAGGGGTGGGTCAGGGCTGACCAGCCGTCGGTGTAGTTGCTCATCTCCAGGCTGTTGAGCCAGAGTCCCGGTTCGCGGAAGATCAGCTCGTTGGCCCGGAGGGAAGAGACCACCATCCACAGCAGCGGGTAGATCATCAGGGCCCCGGCGAGGATCAGGATGGCATGCTTGCCCAGGGCTTTGGTCCGCTGTTTCCGGCTGAAGGCCAGGGTCCCGCGGGATTCCCGGGGTTTACGGTGATTCGTAGGCTTGCCGGCGCCGGAAGTCTTCCTGTCCGGGGCGGGCAGCGTCTGCAGCTTAGTCGTCATAGAAAACCCAATACTTGGAAGCGATGAAGTTGATGGCGGTGAACACACCGATGATGACCAGCAGGAACCAGGCCATGGCCGAGGCGTAGCCCATGTCGAACTGGCCGAAGCCCTTTTGGTAGAGGTACAGGGTGAAGAACATCGTGGAGTCGGAAGGTCCGCCGTTTCCGCCCGAGACGATGAACGCCTGGGTGAACGACTGGAACGAACCGATGATCTGCAGGACCAGGTTGAAGAAGAGGATCGGGCTCAGCATTGGCATCGTGATCTTCCAGAACTGCTGAAGAGTGCTGGCGCCGTCCACCTTCGCGGCCTCGTAGTACATCACCGGGATCTGTCGCAGACCGGCCAGGAAGATGATCATCGGGGCGCCGAACGTCCAGACGTGCAGCAGGATGATGGAGCCCAGCGCCGTGCTGGGGTCTGAAATCCAGCCGGGGCCCTGGATGCCGAACAT
Source organism: Pseudarthrobacter sp. CCNWLW217 (assembly GCF_037203985.1). NCBI lineage: Bacteria > Bacillati > Actinomycetota > Actinomycetes > Micrococcales > Micrococcaceae > Pseudarthrobacter > Pseudarthrobacter sp. CCNWLW217. The sequence goes on along the minus strand of NZ_JBBCBT010000003.1, from coordinate 86,961 downwards.
CGCCAGGACCTGGTTGACCAGGCCGGTGGTGCCGAAGATCTGCTTCCAGAGGATAGCGACAGCCACCGAGCCGCCCAGGAGGGACGGCAGGTAGAACACCGAGCGGTAGAACGGCAGGCCGCGCAGGCCCTTGTCCAGGACCAGCGCGATCAGGAGCGCCACGGCCAATTGGAGCGGAACGCCGACCAGGACGTAGGTGAATGTCACGCCAAGTGAGTTGTGCAGCCGGGCGTCCGAGAACATCCGGGTGAAATTATCCAGGCCCACCCATTCCGGCGGCTGGAGGAGGTTGTAGTCCGTGAAGGACAGGTACAAGGACATCAGCATCGGGCCGATGGTGATGGCAACCAGGCCCACCAGCCACGGCAGCAGGAAGATGTAGGCGGCCTTATTGTCCCGGCCGTTGGCCTTCTTCTCTTCGGCAGTGGCCTTGCCCTTACGCCGGGAAATCGAGCTCAGTTCACTGATGGCGCTCATTGCGGCGACTCCATTTCACGCAGCAGGACCGCCGGTGCCGGCAAGCCTGCCGGCCGGGGCGTCCTAGGGATGTGTTTAGCGGCCATGTGGTCTCCTTTGGTCATCGTGGCCCTCCACGTCGGGGGTGTGATCGCCGGGGCGATCGGGATGCGTCCCGCCTCCGGTGGCGGACTTCGGGTGCTGCGCGGAGCGGCTGAGGCTGTTTCCGCGGTCCGGTTCCGCCGCCGCCGGGCGGGACGTGTAAAAAGCGGCTCCGTACCAAAGTAAACGGTTTCTTGACTCCTGTATAGCCCTTTGTTAGCTTTTGAGAAAGCGTTTTCTGTTACCAGGATCACTCTATCCACACTTCGACACCCGAGGGGCACAACAATGCGGTTTGGTCTCAATAAGTCTTTACTGGGCATCGCCGGAACGACGGCGGCACTCGCGTTGGTCCTCACCGGCTGCGGGGGCAACCCTGAAGCCGGAAAAGTGGGCACCGTGGAAGATCCGGTCACCATCCGGTTCGCCTGGTGGGGGAACGACTCCCGCGCCAAGACCACCCTGGAAGTCATCAAGGACTTCGAAGCCGCCAACCCCACCATCAAGGTCCAGGGCGAAAACACTGAGTTCAGCTCGTATTGGGACAAGATGGCCACGCAGATCGCTGGCGGCACCACCCCCGATGTCTTCGCCATGAGCGGTTCCTATCCCAGCGAGTACTCCAGCCGCGGCGTCCTGCTGGACTTGGACAAAGTCAAGGACCAGTTGGACACCTCCAAGTTCGCCGAGGGCACTGTGGACCTGGGGAAGATCGACGGCACGCAGTACACCATCACCGCCGGGGTGAACTCAATGTCGATGGTCATCGATCCCGTGGTCTTCGAAAAAGCCGGCGTGGAACTCCCGGATGACGAGACCTGGACCTGGGACGACTTTGCGGATATCGCCGCGGAAATCACCAGGAAATCGCCGGCTGGAACTTTCGGCACCACCCCCATGGCCAACGATTCGTTCCTGGCAGTGTGGGCACGCCAGAACGGCGAAGACCTCTACACCGAGGACGGCAAGAAGATGGGCATCAGCGAGGACACGCTGGCCAAGTGGTTCGAGCTGAACAAGAACCTGATGGAAACCGGCGGGGCGCCGTCGGCCTCCCAGACGGTGGAAGACGGATCCGCACAGCCTGAACTGACCCTGATGGGCCAGGGCAAGCAGGCTATGAAGATCTCCTGGAGCAACCAGATGACCTCCTACTCGGGCTCGCCCCTGGTCATGATGAAGATGCCCGGTGAAAGCAAGGAACCGGGTGCTTGGCTGCGCTCGTCCATGGAGTACGCCATCTCCTCCAGGTCGGCCCACCCCAAGGAAGCGGCATTGTTCATCAACTACCTGGTGAACAACATGGATGCAGCCAAGAAGATCAAGAGTGACCGCGGAATGCCCGCCAACACCGAACTGAAAGCCGGCATCACCCCGCTCCTGAAGGATTCCCAGCAGAAGGAAGCCGCCTACCTGGATCGGATCGCTGAGTTGAACATTGCAGCGCCGAAGCCGTTCCCCGCAGGGTCATCCGCAACGCTCGAAGTTTTGAACCGATTCAATACAGATGTACTCTTCGGTAAGGTTTCCCCGCGGGACGCCGCCAAGGGCATGATTTCCGAGGTCAACCAGAACCTCGGCTGACCGCCGCCGACGCCCACCAGTCCCCTATCGAACAACAGGCAGGCCAGTGACTACACCAGAGGAGCCCACGCGGCCCAGCGCCATTGGGGGCTATGAGGACTGGCCCGGCTATGTCCGGCACCAGCCCCGCCACCAGGCCGCCACCCCGGAAGCCCAGGAGCTCGCGGATGCCCTGGGCGTCCCCGCCGCCGCCCCTCCGGCCGATGTCACCGTCCACTGGGAGGAAACGTACGACGGCGTCACCACCTCCCAGCTCAGCTGGCAGTTGGGCTTCGGCCCCCGCAGTACGGGCTGGCTCGTGCGCCCGGACGGGGCTTCCGGTGCCCTGCCGGGTGTGCTCGCCCTGCATTGCCACGGCGGAAACAAGTTCGGCGGAGCGGACCGGCTGGTGGAACTTCCGCAGTCCCATCCTTCCGCCGCGGCGGCGCGGGCGGGCCACTACGACGGCCAGGCACTGGCTACGGAGGTGGCCCGCGCCGGCTTTGCCGTGCTGGCCCATGACACGTTTGCGTGGGGCAGCCGCCGGTTCGACCTCTCCGTACCGCCGTGGCGAACGGCCGCAGCGCTGGACGCGAGGAAGTCGCAATGGCGGGAGGACGGCGTCGTACCAACCGATGCGGACCTGTACAACGCCGCCGCAGGCATCCATGAAGACACCGTGGCCAAGGCCGCTGGCCTGCTGGGCACCAGCCTGGCAGGAATGGTTGCCCATGACGACCTCGCGGCACTGGAGATCCTGGCCTCCCTGCCTGGGGTTGATCCGGAGCGGCTGGGCTGCATTGGCTTCTCCGGCGGCGGCGGCCGGTCGCTCGCGCTGGCTGCGCTGAGCCCGCGGATCAAGAACTACGTGGTGACCTGCATGATGGCCACGTTCGAGTCACTCCTGCCCGCCTACCTGGACGCCCACTCCTGGCTGCTCCAGACGCCGGGGCTCTGGAAACTGGGCGACTGGCCGGAACTCACCGCAAGATCCGAAGCGGAGGGTTTCCTGGTGCAGTTTGCCCTGACGGACCAGCTTTTCCCCGAAAGCGGCATGCGCGAGGCCCACCTAATACTGGAGTCACTGCACCCGCCCGGCGCCTACACAGGAAGTTTCTGGCCGGGCGGTCACGTCTTCACCGCCGGGATGCAGAATGAAGCCATCAGGTACTTAGCCAGAACTCTAGGCGCCGAAAGCCCCGCCACCCAGCACCATCTAACCCTTTCCACTCCCATCGGCACCGAGGACCATCGATGACTCAACAATCCGCCTTCGCGGCACCTGGCACTACAACGCCGCACTCTGCCGCGAAACCCGGCACCGACTCAGCTCCAACTGACCGTCCGCGGATAGCCCTGGTGGGCGTCCATGGCTTTGGTGAGCGGCACCTGGCCAACCTGGCCCGGCTGGAGGCGGCCGACGCCGTCGAACTGGTGGCAGTGGCTGATCCGCATCCGCCGCAGGAGGGGACACTGGGGGCTTCCGTGGCGGTCTTCACCACCCTGGAGCAGTTGCTGGCGTCGGGAACGGCCCCGGATGTGGTCATCCTGGCCACGCCGATCCAGACCCACGCTCCACTGGCGTTGACTGCACTGGCGGCAGGCGCGGACGTATACGTGGAAAAGCCCCCCGTCGCTTCCATGGCGCAATTCCAGGAGGTTTTGGATGCGGCCAATGCGTCGGGAAAGCTGGTCCAAGTGGGCTTCCAGAGCCTGGGGTCCCTGGCCCTGCCCGCGATCCGCGAGTCGATCGCTTCCGGCGAGATCGGGGATGTCCTCGGTTTGAGCGCCCAGGGCATGTGGCTGCGGACCAAGGGCTACTTCCAGCGGTCCCGCTGGGCCGGGAAACGCAGCCTCGATGGCACCGACGTTGTGGACGGCGTGGCCACAAATGCCCTGGCGCATGCCGTAGCAACCGGGCTGCATCTGGCCGGCGCGCATACCGTTGCCGACGTCGCATCAGTGGAGACTGACCTTTACCGGGCCAATGACACCCAGAGCGACGACACCTCCGTGATCCGCGTCCGCACCGCGGCCGGGCAGACCCTGCTGTGCGGCCTGACGCTCTGCGCCCCGGAGCAGCAGAACCCTTCCGTAACGGTCCACGGCACTCAGGGGGACATCATGTTCTTCTACACGGAGGACGAGGTAGTCACCACCACGGCAGCCGGCGAGCGCCGCGAGACCTTCGGGCGGACTGACCTGCTGGAGAACCTGCTCGATGCCCGCAGCACCGGCGCTCCCCTGCTGTGCAGCCTGCCGGACACCGGTGCTTTCACGTCCGTGCTCGAAGCCATCCGCACGGCTCCCGACCCGCAGGAGATTCCCGCCGCGCATCTCACGTGGGAAGGCGCCGGCGAGGACGCACACCCCGTAGTAACCGGCATCCCTGAACTCATCGAGCGCGCGGCCAAGGCCCAGGCGACGTTCGCCGAACTCGGCGTCCCCTGGGCCCGCAGTGTGCCTCCGGTGCAGACCTTCGACCTCGCCGGTGGGCCTGTGGCCGAGTACCAGGACGGCAGCCACATCCGCGCCGTTTCCTCGCCCCGCCCCTACCTCCACCCGGTCCGCACCCTCAGCGGGACCGTCGTCACCGATCATCAGCCGCTGGACCATGTGTGGCACCTGGGTGTGGGCGTGGCTTTGCAGGACGTGGACGGCGTCAACTTCTGGGGCGGCCGTACCTACACCCGGGCAGCCGGCGAATACGTCTGGCGGCCGGACCATGGCACCATCGTCCGCACGGACCAGACGCAAGGCGGAACCGCCGTCGAACAGTCCCCGGCGGGCGGCCGGCTGGCCGAATCCCTGTCCTGGAACGGGCCCGACGGCGCTCCCGTCCTGACCGAGCAGCGCACCTGGACGTGGGCCTTGGCAGGCTCCTCCGCCTGGCAGCTCAGCCTCGACTTTGCGCTCTCCCCCGCGGGCGATAACCCGGTGAGCCTGGGCAGCCCCGGCTCCAACGGCCGCCACCAGGGCGGCTACGGCGGGTTCTTCTGGCGCCTTCCGGAATGCTCCGGGGCAACGGTCTGGACGCCATCGGGCACCGGTGAGGCCGCCGTGCACGGAAGCGTCACGCCGTGGCTCGCCTGGTCCGGCAGGTTCAGTTCGGGAACTGACGACGGCGGCACGCTGGCCGAACCTGCGGGCGGCGGTACCGCCACTCTCGTGTTCGTCGCCGCGGCGGATTCCACGGATCCGTGGTTTGTCCGGGTGGACGGCTATCCGGGTGTTGGCCAGTCACTGGCCTGGGACGCCCCGGTGATTGCCCAGCCCGGCACGCCGGTGCGCCGCAGCGTCACCGTGTTCATCGCCGACGGAATTTTGGGCACGGAAGACATTGAGACATTGATCAAAACGCAGGGGGACAATTCATGAGCCAGACCACCGCCACACCCGCGCCACACCATTCGCCGCCCGCCGGCAAACGGACAGCACCCGCCTCCACAGCCGACCGCGAGGTCAAACGACGGCGCGTGCTGGATATCCTCGACGCGAAGGGCCAGGACTCGCTCCTGCTGACCACCCACACCGCGCTGACCTGGTACCTCGATGGCAGCCGCGTGCATATCAGCCTGGCGGGAGATCCCATCGCCGCCCTGCTGGTGGACCGCGCAGGCGACCACCTGGTCACGTTCAACAATGAGGCCGGACGCATAGCTGCCGAGGAACTCCCGGCGGGAGTTTCCCTACACACCGTCCCCTGGTACGGGAACCTGCACGAGGCCGCTGCCGCCGTCGGACGTTCTGCTGGCAGCAGCGCGGGCACTCCGCTCGCCGAGGCAGCGGTGGCTACCGAGCTGAGGGCTGCCCGGCAGCAGCTGCTCCCCGGCGAGAGCGCCCGCTACGCCCACCTCAGCGCGGAACTGGCGGGCATCATGACTGACGTGCTGTCCACCGCCCGGCCGGAAACCACTGAATTCGAGCTCGCGTCCGCCCTCGCCGGCCGTGTGGTGGCCGCCGGCGCGGAGCCGCTGGTCCTCTTGTGCAACGGCAGTTCGCGAAGCGATTTCCGCCACCCGCTAGCTACCCACGCGCCGCTTGGCCGCCGGGCCATGGCAGTGGTGTGCGCACGACGGGATGGCTTGGTTGCCAACATCACCCGCTGGGTAAGGTTCGACGGCGGCACGCCCGCGGAGCTCGACGCCGAGTCCCGGATCGCTGCCGTTGAGGCGGACATCTTTGACGCGACCGTCCCCGGCACCCGGCTTGACCGCATCTTCGGAGAGATTAAGGCCTCGTACTTCCGCCACGGCTTCGGCTCGGAGCAGTGGGAGCAGCACCACCAGGGCGGACCGGCCGGCTATGCCGGGCGGGACCCGCGCGTCACCGCCGCCGCCACCGACGCCGTGGTGCTCAACCAGCCGTTCACCTGGAACCCGTCAGGGCCCGGTGTGAAGATCGAGGATACGGTCCAGCTCACCGAGTCGGGGATGAAGGTCCTGACCGTTGATGACCGCTGGCCCACCACCACCGTCAACGGGCTCAAGCGCCCCCTCACGCTGCAGCTCTAGGCAAAACGCTCTCTCACATAGAACTGCTCCCCGGAAGTCGGAACTGAATTTCTCAGTCCAACTTCCGGGGAGCAGTTCACAACGGAGAGAGCGTTTCGTTTAAACCGACGTTATCTGCGAGAGCGTTCTTACGGAAGAACCAGCTCACCGTCCACGCGGCGCGGAATTCCCAGCGGGTTGCTTTCGCGGAGCGCCGGGTGCAGGACCGTTTCCGGAGCATCCTGGTAGGCCACGGGCCGCTGGAAACGACGGACCGCCGTCGCGCCTACCGAGGTGAAAAGCGATGTGGTGGCGGGGTACGGGCCGCCGTGCTGCTGGGCCCAGTTCACTGCGACCCCGGTGGGCCAGCCGTCGAAAAGGACACGGCCAGCGAGGCCGGACAGCTGCTCCACGAGTTCTGCGACATCCTCGCCCGGCTGGGCGTGGACCGTGGCGGTCAGGCTGCCGGGAACCTTGGCCAGGACAGCGGACAGCTCTTCCTGGCTCGCGTATTCGATCAGCAGCGTGGTGGGGCCGAAGCATTCCTCCAGCAGTTCGTCCGGGCGCTCCAGGACGTTGGCGGCGGAGGTGGAGAAGACCACTGGTGCGGCGCCGTCGCGGGTGGCGTCCTGGTCTGCTGTGCCGCTGACGATGGTCACGTCGGGCAGCGAGGCCACGCTGCGCAGGCCATCCGGGTAGGCGTCGGAGATGCGGGTGGTGAGCATGGCCGCCGTCGGCTTGTCCTTGCTGGCCTCTGCGAGTTCTGCGGCGAAGCCCGAACCCGACGGAATGAACACCAGGCCCGGCTTGGTGCAGAATTGGCCGGCACCCATGGTGAACGAGGATGCGAGGCCCGCCGCGAGCTGGCTGGAGCGCTCGGCCAGCGCCGCAGCGGTGATGACCACCGGGTTCAGGCTGCCAAGCTCGCCGTAGAAGGGGATGGGATCGGGCCTGGAGACGGCGAGGTCAAAGAGCGCCCGGCCACCCGGGATGGAGCCCGTGAAGCCCACCGCCTTGATGGCGGGATCCTGCACCAGCGCGGTGCCCACCTCTCGGCCGCTGACCAGGGCGAACAGGCCATCCGGGGCACCGGCGGAACGCAGGGCTTCCGTGACCACCTCGGCCGTCCGCTCGGAAAGCTTCAGGTGCCCCGAGTGGGCCTTGACGATGACCGGGCAACCCACGGCCAGGGCGGAAGCGGTGTCGCCGCCGGCAACGGAGAACGCGAACGGAAAGTTGGAGGCTGAGAAGACGGCCACCGGACCGATGGGGCGCAGGATTCGGCGCAGGTCCGGCTTGGGCGGGGTGGCGGACGGGTCCGCATGGTCAATGATCGCCTCAAGATAGGAGCCTTCGGTGATCACGCGGGCGAAAAGCCGAAGTTGTCCGGACGTGCGGGCCACCTCGCCGGTGAGCCGGACCGTGCCGAGCCGGGTCTCCGAGTCGGCGATCTCCACCAGTTCGGCCACGTTGGCGTCAACCGCGTCGGCGACGGCGTTGAGCCAGCCTGCCCGCTCCTTGTCCGTCGCCGCAGCGGCGACAGAGGCTGCCCGGGCGGCGGCAGCGGTGAGTTCGGAAAGTGAAAGGGTTGCAGTAGTCACTGGGGTACCTGTATTTCGTCGGGAAGTGTCGTATCGGCGGTCATAGGATCTGCATCAGGGCGAGGGCGTGTCCTTGAAGCGGAAGCCAAGGCCCGGCTGATCCGTCAGGGTCAGGCGGCTGTTGCTGAAGCGGACCGGTGAGGGCCCCGCCAGGATGCCCAGCCGTTCGAAGGAAGCATCCTCCACGTCTTCCACCAGCGTGGGCTCCGCCAGGGTGAGGGCCAGCTGGCCGGAAAGTTCCGGCAGCAGGTGGGGCATCACGCGGATGCTGTTGGTCCGGGCCAGTTCCACGATCCGGCGGAACGGTGTGATGCCACCAACCCGGATGATGTTGGGCTGGATGATGTCCACCGCTTCCGCCTCAATGAAATCGCGGAACCGGTAGATGGTGTGCAGGTTTTCGCCGAGGGCAATGGGGACGGGCGAGTGCTTCCGCAGCCTCCGGTAGGCCCAGAGGTCGTCCGCGCGGATGGGTTCCTCGAGCCATTCCAGGCCGAACTCCGCGAGGACGTCCAACGCTTTGAAGGTTGTGGGCAGGTCCCAGCGCTGGTTGGCGTCAATCATGAGCTTGCGGTCCGGACCGAGCACGGTCCGGACCGCGGCCACGCGTTCGGCGTCCTCACAGATATCGGGTTTGCCCACCTTGATCTTGACGGCCCGGTGTCCGGCCGCGACCCAGCGTTCGGCCTGGGCCACCAGCTCCTCCAGCGTGTAGTGCAGGTTCACCCCGGAGCCGTACACCTCCGCGGACTCCTGCCGCTGGCCCAGAAGCCCGGTGACTGAGGTCTGTGCGCGGCGGGCCTGGAGGTCCCAGAGGGCAAGGTCGACGCCGGCCATCGCGATGGTGGTCAGTCCCCCGCCGCCGGCCTCATGCAGCCGCTTCCACAGTGCGTCCCACACCGTCTCGGGGTTGGCGGGCAGACCTGTCACGAAAGGTGCGATGTCGTAGTCGAGGAGTGCTTTGACGGCCTGCGGGCCAATGGTGGGCGTCCAGGAAAAACCATGCCCCGCACCGCCGTCGTCCGTCTGGATTTCCGTAACGATCACGTGGTTTTCCGGGGCTTCCACTCCCCAGCTGCGGCGCAGCGGGACGGTCAGGAGCCGCGTGGACAGACCGGTGATGAGCGGTGCGGTCCGGACGCTTTCGACGGCGGGCGCGCTCATCAGCGGCCGGCCAGCTCGTAGCCCTTGGCCAGGATGGACTTCAGCTGGACCAGTTGCTCCTCGGTGGGGTCCACCAGCGGCGGGCGGACGCCCCCAACAGCCAGGCCGCCCAGGCGCAGGCCCGCCTTGATCAGCGAGACGCCGAAACCCGGGGTCTGGTCACGGAGCCGCACCAGTGGAGCGTAGAAACCCTCGAGAAGGGCGTTGCGGCGCTCCTCGTCACCGGACATGTAGGCGTCGTAGTACGCCTTGGCGATCTCCGGTGCCATGGCGAACGCGGCCGAAGAGTAGAGCGGGATGCCCAGGCCACGGTAAGCGCCCTGGGTCAGTTCGGCGGTCAGCAGGCCGTTGAAGAAGGCGAAGTCCTCGCGTCCGGTGGCGCGGACCGCGGAGACGATCTCCTGGGCCAGGCCCACGTCTCCCAAGCCGTCCTTGAAGCCGATCACCTTAGGGTTGGCTGCGAGGTGTGCCATGGAGGCAGCAGTGAACTTGGCGTTGCCGCGGTGGTAGACGATCACTGGCAGGCTGCTGGCGTCAGCAATTGCTTCGATGTACGCCACCAGGCCGTCGGTGGGGCCGGTGACAAGGTACGGCGGCAGGACCAGGAGTGCGTCGGCACCGGCTTCCTCCGCCACGCGGGCAGCGGCCAGGGCGTGGCCCAGCGGTCCGCCGGCTCCGGCGACCACCGGCACCTTCCCTGCCACAACTTCGACGGCGGCAGTCACCACGGTGCGCACCTCATCGATGCTCAAGGCATGGAATTCACCGGTCCCGCAAGCGGGAAAAACGCCGCCGGGCCCGAAGGGAAGCCGCGAGCCGATGTGCTCCTTGAGGAGCTCCACATCGATAAAACCTTCCGGCGTGAACGGGGTGACGGGAAAAAACAATACGCCGTCGAGTTTCATGGTGTCTCCTTGGATCCGGCTCCGGCTGTGACCAGCGAGGCGGCTGTCTCGTCGTTGAGGTTGGTGGTGGTTTTCAGTTCGGTCCGCCAGCTGCGTTGGGGTTCCCAGCCGAGCAGGTCGCGGGCTTTGGTGATGGAGAAGGCGGGGCTGGTGCCGGTCAGGCCGGCGGCCAGGGCTTCGCTTCCGGGCAGGAAGCGCGGCATCAGCTCTGCCAGTGGCGCCGTTGCGAGGGCGTCAGCTGCTCCGACGAAGAAGGTTTCCCCGTTCGGGATGGAGTCCATCTTCTGCAGGAGCACGTCCAGGAAGTCGGCGACGTCGCGGGCGTCCACGTAGTTGAACAGTGCCGGAGCCGACAGGGCAGGGTCCGCCAGGCGCTCGGCCACGGTATGGCCCTGCTGCGTGGGCGCACCTTCCCACTCCTCCGGGGAGATTACGTAGCAGGGCCGGAACGCGGCATAGCGGATCTTCTCCCCCTGGGCCGCGGCGAACATCTGAACGGTCTGCTCGGCGATCAGCTTGGACAGCGCGTACGCGTTCCACGGCTTGGGCGTGGTGCGCTCATCCAACGGGAAACTGTCCGGCAGCCAGCCCGCCGGGCAGCCGTAACCCAGCGCGGTGGGGCTGCTGGCCGTGATGATCTTGCCGATACCAAGTTCCGTGGCGGCGCTGATCACTGCGAACGCCAACCGGGTATTGGTGGCGAAGATGACCTCTTCCGGGGCACTGAACGGCACGGCGATCGCCGCGAGGTGGATGACGGCGTCGGGCTTGGTTTCCTTCAGGAGGCGCAAGGCCTCTCCCGGGACCAGGAGGTCGCCGGTTGCCTGTACGACGCCGGCCGGCAGCTGGTCCAACGGGATGGCGTCGCGGTCCACGGAGATGACCTCGTACCCGGCTTGCGCCAGCCCGGCCACCACGCTGCGTCCCAGCCGGCCGGAGCCGCCGGTGACAAAGATCCTGCTCATGATCGTTTCCTTGAGGATTTCAGGGCAGCGGACTAGGCGCCGCGGCGGAGGTCGGCGCCGAGATCCAGGTCCTCGATGCGGACGGGAAGGGAAGACTCCAGTGACCGGTTGCCGGCGATGCCGACGGAGACGGAGCGGAGGCCGTCAAGGTAGCCGGAGGGACGGCCCAGCGGGTCCTCGCCGGGACCGTTGAAAAGGTCTGAAAGGAGGAGCTCGTCGCCGCCGCCGTGGCCGCCTTCACCGTTGACAATGGGCACCTCGTAGGCAGCTTCCCAGTGGCGCTGGACCACCAGGCGTTCACCGTTGCGCCGGATGGCGTCCTCTTCCTCGACAGGGGTGGCGCTGGGGTCAACCACGGTCTTCTTGTCGGTGCTGCTGAGTACGGCGGCGCGCTCCACTACTTCGAGTTCGGCCCGGCCTTCGGTGCCGTTGACGGCAACGCGGTAGCCTTCCCACGGGCTGTGGGCGTTCAGGGAGTAGCTCAGCCGTGGCCCGCCCTGGTACTCCACCACCAGTGCCAGGTTGTCCTCGATGGTGATGCCGCCGGTGAAGACGTCCTGGTCGCGGCGGTAGCCGTCGTAGTGCTCGTTGTCGAGGAAGAGTGCCTTGAGGCGCTCATCGTCGCGCAGGTCCAGCGCAAACGGATCCTTTTCGACTGTTTTGTCCCCGAAGCCGGGGCTGTCGACGTCGGGCGTTCCACGCTCCGGACGGGGACCCAAGCCGCGCTCCGCGGCGTTCTTGTCGCCGTAGAACTTCAGCCCGCCGGAGGCGAACACGCGCTCGGGCACGTCATTGATCCACCAGTTAACGAGGTCGAAGTGGTGCGATGCCTTGTGGATCAGCAGGCCGCCGGAATTCTTCTTCTCGCGGTGCCAGCGGCGGAAGTAGTCCGCTCCGTGGACCGTGTCCAGGACCCAGCTGAAGTCAATGGAGGTGACCTTGCCGATCACGCCGCTCTGGATGATCTCCTTCAGGGCGCTGTTGCGCGGTGAGTAACGGTAGTTGAACGTGACCACCACGTTGCGGCCCGTCTCTTCCACGGCTTTGGTGATGCGGCGGCAGCCTTCGGCGTCGATGGTCAGTGGCTTTTCGACGACGACGTCGGCGCCCGCCTCGAGGGCCTCCACGATGTAGTCCGCGTGGGTGTAGTCCGGCGTGGTCACCACAACCCGGTCAATGTTGTTGGCCTGGATGAAAGCGCTCAGCCCCGCGGGGTCGAACGAGGCAACCGGCCCCGGGGCCCCGAGTTCCTGGATGAGCTTCTGGTAGAACTCCACCCGGCCGGGGTTGACGTCGGAGAACGCTACGAGTTCCGCGGTGTCAGAGTGCTTGCCAAAGATCGCGCGGATATACATCTCGGAGCGGCCACCGGTACCGATCAGGGCAATGCGCGCCTTGGTTCCCGCACCGGGCTCCTGGGCAAGTGGCTCACGGGCGAGTGATTCCTGGGCGCCAACGGCGGCGGTGCCGGTCAGCGGAGCGGCGGTAGCAGAACTCGATTCGGCTGTGTTGACCATGAGGGTCCCTTTCAAAGGCTTAATACCCGGCCGGAGGACGGCCGTTCGTGTGACGCAATGTGCCGGTTGCTGGACAGTACTGAGAAAGCGTTTTCTCAGAAGCGTTATATGATTTGTATCAAGAGCAACCTGCTCACGTCAACCATTATCCTCCCTGTGGGAAAGCGTTTTCTAGGTGGCTGCCCCGTTCGGCATCTCCGCGGGTTTTCCGGATCGTCCGGCTCAGCATAGAAATCGCTTTCCGAAGGCGTTATATGCTTTTTCTCACGACACCGCCATCTGCCGGAAACATCGCCAGCCCTCGGGCGGCAGAATGGCCGAGGGACCTACGAAAGGCAGACCATGGTCAGGAGATCGGCAACCGGCAGGATCGGCATCGCGGATGTTGCCGTCAAGGCCGGCGTTTCGCATGCCACGGTTTCGCGGGTGATGAACGGCAACTTCACCGTCGACCCGGAGATTGCAGCCCGCGTGCGGGCCGCGGCAGCGGAACTGAAGTACCAGCCGAACCCGGTCGGCCGCAGTCTTGCCCTGGGAAAGACGGACACCATTGGCATTGTGGTCCCGGACCTCGCCAACCCCACCTTCCAGGCCATCCTGCGCGGGCTCAGCCGAGCCGCGGCACAGGACGGATACCGCGTCCTGATCGCTGATTCCTTCGAAGTCTCCAGCGAGGAAGCAATCCTGGCCGGAGAGGCCCGACGTCGGTGTGACGGCCTGGTGCTGTGCGCGCCGCGCATGAGCGACGCCGAACTGGAGGAGCTAGTGCCTTCGCTGCACCCACTGGTGCTGATCAACAGGACTACGGCCGCCTCAGGCGTTCCCAGCCTGGTGGTGGACTACGGGCAGGGGGTCCAGGACCTCGCAGGGCACCTTGTGGAACTCGGCCATACGCGCCTGGCGTTCCTTGCGGGTCCGCCGCGCAGCGCATCCAACGGGCTCAGGCTCCAGGGCCTGGAAGCCTTTAAGGCCGCCCATCCCCAGGTGGAGGTCCTGATGCTCGAAGGCGGCTCCGACTTCGATACCGGGCACGGAGCAGTTGACGCCGTGCTGGACAGCGGCGCCACGGGCATTCTGGCGTTCAACGACCTCGTTGCCATGGGCCTGATGAGCGGACTCCACGAGCGCGGAGTGGACGTGCCCGGCGACATCTCGGTCACGGGCTTCGACGACATCCCGTTCGCCCGGTACACCACGCCCACCCTCACCACCGCCGCCGTGCCCATCACCGAGCTTGGCCAGCACGCCTGGCAGCAGATGCGTGCGCTCATCCGCAAGGAAGAAAACGACGCGCCGGGCAGCCGCTACCAGCCACGGCTTGAAATCCGGGCCAGCAGCGGGCCGGCCAAAGCTCCACGCACCGCAGCGCACGGCTGAGGCAGTTTCAGGAGCGCCTGACGCCGGCTTCGCGGTAGTAGCCCTCGATATGGGCAGCCACAAGCTTGGCCGCCCGTTCGCCGTCGTTATTCCGGATGGCCTCCAGGATTTCGCGGTGCTCCGTCCGCAGCCGCTTCGCAGTGGCATCCCAGTCAGGCAGGTTGCCCGTGAGCTGTGACGCGTAGCCAGTAATGGATTCGCGCAGGGAACCCATCATGGCACTGACCACTGCGTTACCTGCGGCGTCGGCCAGGGCAAGGTGGAAGCGGACGTCCAGGGCGAGGAAGTCATCCACGGCCATCCCGTCGACATCCATTTCCTCCAGGAGACGGGCCGCCCCGGTGAGCTCCGGAGAGTCGGGGTGGGCATGTGATGCAGCCCAGGATTCCAGCAAGACACGCGTCTGGACAATGTCGGATACCGGCAGGTGCTGCGTGGCCACGTGAAGCCGAAGGGCCGAGCCGAGTGCCGCCGTCGGATCCGAGATCACCACGGTGCCGGCCTCCGGACCGGAACCGACGCCGGCCCGGACTACCCCCATGGCCTCGAGAATGCGGATCGCCTCGCGCACTGAGGTGCGGGAGACCTGCAACTGCTCTGCGAGGGTCCGTTCGGCGGGCAGCCGTCCGCCCACGGCCAGTTTGCCTTCGGAGAGCTGGCCCTCGATCCAGTGCAGGACAAGCTGGTGGGTACGCATACCGCCATCCTACTTGATGTGGTTGGACCACATGCCCTAGAGTGTGGTTAGACCACACGAGCGTGACCATCAATGCATGTCCGCGAGCTGTCCGGCCCACCAACGGAGGAAGCCATGACCCACACGATCCAGCCGAACAATCCCGAGACCACCCCCGCCCCGGACGCCACCGATACCCCGGCTGCATCCACACCTCGTCCCGCAGCACCGTCGGCTGTACCGGCAGCACTGAAGCGCCGCATTCCGAAATACTCGGACCTGGCGCCGCTGATGCAGTTCAAGAAGCCCGAGTTCAGCAAGGAAGCCCGGCTCAAGCGCGCCAGCACCATCTGGGAACTGCGCGATATCGCCAAACGCCGCACCCCGCAGGCGCCGTTCGACTACACCGACGGTGCCGCCGAAGCCGAGATCACCCTGCGCCGCGCCCGCGAAGCTTTCCTGGACATCGAGTTCCGGCCCGGCATCCTGCGGAACGTCTCCCAGATCGACCTGGGCACTGAAATCCTGGGCAAGTCCTCCCGGCTTCCGGTAGGCATCGCCCCCACCGGGTTCACCCGCATGATGCAGTCCGAAGGCGAATACGCGGGCTCCCAGGCAGCAGAAGCCGCAGGTATCCCCTACACTCTTTCCACCATGGGCACCGCCTCCATCGAGGATGTGGCCGCCGCCGCCCCGAACGGCCGCAACTGGTTCCAGCTGTACCTGTGGACGGACCGTGACCGCTCGCTGGAACTGATCGAGCGCGCCGCCAAGGCGGGCAACGACACCCTCATGGTCACCGTGGATACCGCCGTCGCCGGCGCCCGCCTGCGCGACGTACGCAACGGCATGACCATCCCGCCGGCCCTGACGATCAAGACGGTCCTGGACGCGTCCTACCGCCCCGCCTGGTGGTTCAACTTCCTCACGCATGAGCCGCTGACCTTCGCCTCACTGTCCCGCTACACCGGCACTGTGGCGGACCTCATCAACTCGATGTTCGACCCCACCCTGACATTCGAGGACCTGGACTGGCTGCGTGAGACCTGGAAGGGCAAGCTCGTGGTCAAGGGCATCCAGACCGTGGAGGACGCCCGCAAGGTGGTGGACCACGGCGCCGACGGCGTAGTGCTCTCCAACCACGGCGGCCGCCAGCTGGACCGCGCGCCCATCCCGTTCCACCTGCTGCCCGGCGTGAAGGAAGCTTTCACGAAGGACAACTCGGATGCGGCCATCATGCTGGACACCGGCATCATGAGCGGCGCGGACATCATCGCGGCCCTGGCCCTGGGCGCGGACTTCACGTTGATCGGCCGGGCCTACCTTTACGGCCTGATGGCCGGCGGCCGGACCGGCGTGGACCGTGCCCTCCAGATCCTGGAGAAGGACATGGCCCGCACCATGGCCCTGCTGGGTGTCAGCAAGATCTCGGAGCTGACCCCTGACCACGTGCGCCTGCTCAACAAGTAGCCCGCCCGCCCAACGGGGTAATTAGGGGCTACTTTTTGCGGCCGAACTTCGGGAGGTTCGGCAGGTTCGCCAGCAGGTCGGCGGCCTTGGTGGCGGCGCGGCCCACGGTCCGGCCGATCTGCTGCGGGACGGTGTCGTCGCTGAGCGGGGCTGCAGTACCGCCCGGAATGACGACGGCGGGGCTCAGCTCGGCGTCCTCGCGCGCCAGGACAGCCGCCACGGCTTCATTGTCCGGCACCGGTGTAGCGGCGGCATGCTGTTTGCCGGCTTCCGAAGCGGGCGCCTCAGGCGATTTTGAAGCGGCGGCTGCCGGACCGACGTTGAACGTTTCCAGCCAGCTGACGATCCCCTCCAGGGGCTTTGGGTTCAGCGCGTAGTAACGCTTCTGGCCCTGCGCGCGCATGCTGACGAGCTGGGCCTCACGGAGGACCTTCAGGTGCTTCGAAATAGTGGGCTGGCTCGCGTCCAGTTCCTCCACCAACTCCCCTACGGCCTTATCCCCGGCACGCAAGGATACGAGGATGTCGCGCCGGGTTGCTTCCGCAATGACGGCAAATACGTCGTCTGTCACCATGCCTCCCACCCTAGCGACATATACGCCGGAAGGCATCAACTATTTCGGCCCGTATCCGAACGCCATTGCCCAAGTTCCCGCGTGGTGCTAGAACGGTTCCACGGTTGCCCCGGACCAAACAGGGGCATCCGCTCAGGGATGAGGAGTGGGTGGCTATGGATTTCCTTCGCCAGCAGCTGTTCAACATCATCGCGTTTGTTTTTCTGGGCCTCTTTGTGGCGGTTTGGGGCTCCGTTTTACTGCGCGTCGGGTTCTGGGTACCGGACGGCAGGACCGTGGCACCGCCCCTGAATGGAGCGCTGGTCACGGCGGCCGGAGTGCTGGCCACGTCGCTGAGTTCGCTGACGGCGTCGGCGCTGGGGTTCACCATCGCCGAAGTCCGCCGCGACGAGCGCGAGCAGGAAGCCCGACGGCCTTCGGGACCCGGGGCTCCCGGCGGCGCCATGGGCTTCAATCCGTCCGAAGTCACGGCCCGACTCTCCGGACGGATCGTCGCAGCCGTAGTGGTCTACCTCGCGGTGGGACTGCTGGTCCTGTTGCTCTGGCTGATCAAGGGAACGGCGTCCACGGACCTGATCGGGGCATTCGCGCTGTCGCTGCTCGGCTGGCTGATCGGCGCCGCCGGCGTGGTTTTCCAGACGGAGAAGCCAACTACCTGACCAAAGCCGGCGTCAGTCGAACCAGGGGTCCAGGCCGTGCAGCGGGAAAACGGCCTTGCGGGTGGCCATGACCGAGCGGTCCACGGCGTCGTTGGGGTCGAAGCCCACTTCCCAGGAACGCCACCAGACTTCCACGTCATCACCCATGAGTCCCGGCGTTGCCGCGCCGAACTTCTCATCAACATACGTGCGCCAGTCCTCCGGCACGGGCGTCCGCAGCGGTACCGGACGGCCGGCTGCGATGGCGATCAGGTGGCTCCAGGACCGGGGCACCACATCCGTGACGTTGTACCCGCCGCCGCCGGTGGCGATCCAGCGGTTGCCGCAGTAGCGTGCGGCGAGATTTCCGACGGCGGTCGCGGCCTCGCGCTGGCCGTCCACGCTGAGGTTGAGGTGGGTCAGCGGATCCGTGCGGTGCGAATCGCAACCGTGCTGGCTTACGATCACTTCGGGTTCGAAGGCTCCCACCAGTTGTGGCACAACGGCATGGAACGCCCGCAGCCAACCGGCGTCTCCGGTGCCTGAGGGCAGCGCAACGTTGACGGCGCTCCCTTCCGCTTGCGGGCCGCCGACCTCGTTCGCGAAGCCGGTTCCCGGGAACAGCGTGAGTCCGCTTTCGTGAAGCGAGATGGTGAGCACCCGGGGGTCGTCCCAGAAGATGCTTTCCGTCCCGTCACCATGGTGGGCATCGACGTCGATATATGCCACGCGCCGGATGCCGCCGTCGAGCAGTCTTTGGACGGCAAGGGCTGAGTCGTTATAGATGCAGAAGCCGCTCGCCCGGTCGCGGGCGGCGTGGTGCAGGCCGCCACCGAAGTTCACCGCGTGAAGCGAGGATCCGTCCAGGATTGCCGTGGCCGCGAGCAGCGAGCCGCCCGCCAAACGCGCCGCGGCCTCGTGCATGCCCGCAAAGGCGGGATCGTCCTCGGTGCCCAGTCCCCGGGATTCGTCCGGCGAGGATGGATCGTCACTGACCTTGTGCACCGCCGCCACGAAGTCCGGTGCGTGCACGGTCTCCAGCTCGGCGTCGGACGCCACCTCCGGGGCCGCCACCGAAACATGCGGGAGGTCCAGCAGGCCCAGGCTCCGCGCCAGGCGGGCGGTCAGGTCCATCCGTTCAGGCGCCATGGGGTGCCCCGGGCCAAAATTGTAGGCGGTCATGGCGGAATTCCACACCACCGTCGTTGGCGGCGCGGGCTGGCTGAGACCGGGCAGGTATGTCATCAATCACAGGCTACCTGAGCATGCCGCCCCTCCAGCCCGGCCATTACGCGACCTTTAGTGGTTTACTACTGGAGGAAACAGTTTCAACCGAGGAAAAGCCACCCATGACGCAACGCCAGTCGAGGCCCCGGAACCCGGCCAGCTGGCACCCCGCCGCACCGGAGCGCGAAGGCCTCTGGATCTTCACCCAGCTGCGCGACTTCATTGACGACATCGCCAACACCTCCCCTGCCCGGCTTGCCCTGAGCGCGTTCGCCGCTGTCTGCCTGGTCTTCACGTTCCTCCTGTCACTGCCCATCTCCTCAGCCGCCGGTGCGGCCACCCCGTTGCACCAGGCCATGTTCACGGCAGTGTCAGCCGTCTGCGTCACCGGCCTGACGGTTGTTTCGACTGCGGTGCACTGGTCGTTCTTCGGCCAACTGGTCATCCTGGTAGGCGTCTTCGTGGGCGGCCTGGGAACACTGACCCTCGCCTCGCTGCTGGCCCTGATGGTCAGCAAGAAACTGGGTGTGCGCGGCAAGCTGATCGCCCAGGAAGCCATGAACAACGCCGGCCGCCTCGGCGAGGTAGGTACGCTGCTGCGGATCGTCATCACCACCTCGGTGGTGATCGAGGGGGTCCTGGCCCTGGCGCTGATTCCCCGGTTCATGACACTCGGCGAGCCGTTCTGGCAGTCGGTGTGGCACGGCATCTTCTATGCCATCTCATCGTTCAACAACGCCGGCTTCACCCCGCATTCGGACGGGATCGTGCCCTACGAGACCGATCTGTGGATCCTGGTCCCCCTCATGCTCGGCGTTTTCCTGGGCAGCCTGGGGTTCCCCGTGGTAATGGTCCTGCAGCAGAACGGGCTCAACTGGAAGAAATGGAACCTGCACACCAAGCTGACCATCCAGGTCTCCTTCATCCTGCTCGCGGCCGGGACCGTTCTATGGGGTCTGATGGAGTGGGACAACGCCCGGACCATCGGCCACATGGACCTCGGCGACAAGATCACGCACGCGCTGTTCGCTTCCGTCATGACCAGGTCCGGCGGCTTCAACCTCGTGGACCAGAACCACATGGAGTCCACCACCATGCTGCTGACGGACGCGCTGATGTTCGCCGGCGGCGGCTCGGCCTCCACGGCGGGCGGCATCAAAGTCACCACGATCGCCGTGATGTTCCTTGCCATCATTGCTGAGGCCCGCGGCGACGCCGACGTCAAGGTCTACGGCCGAACCATCCCCCAAGGCACCATGCGGGTGGCCATCTCGGTGATCGTGGCGGGCGCAACCCTGGTGTCCGTCTCCGCGTTCCTGCTCCTGCAGATCAGCGGGGCGTCCCTGGACCGTGTGCTCTTCGAAACCATTTCAGCCTTCGCCACCGTGGGACTAAGCACCAACCTCAGTGCCGAGCTGCCGCCGTCGGGCGTTTATGTCCTGACTGCCCTGATGTTCGCAGGCCGCGTAGGCACCGTTACGCTTGCAGCTGGCCTGGCCCTGCGCCAGCGCAGCCAGCTGTACCACTACCCGGAAGAGAGGCCCATCATTGGCTAATTCCTCAGGCGCGCCCAACCGGCCCGCCCACAACGCCCCGGTCCTGGTGATCGGCCTGGGCCGCTTCGGCTCCTCCACGGCGGAGCAGCTGGTCAAGCAGGGCCGCGAAGTGCTGGCCATCGAACGGGACCGCACCCTGGTCCAGAAATGGGCGCCGCTCCTGACGCACGTGGTGGAAGCCGATGCCACCAACATTGATGCACTGCGCCAGCTCGGCGCGCAGGAGTTCAGCTCGGCCGTGGTGGGTGTAGGGACGTCCATCGAGTCCTCGGTGCTGATCACGGTGAACCTGGTGGACCTGGGCATCGAACACCTATGGGTCAAGGCGATCACCCCGTCGCACGGCAAGATCCTCACCAGGATCGGCGCCAACCACGTGATCTACCCCGAGGCTGACGCCGGCGTCCGCGCCGCACACCTGGTCTCCGGCCGGATGCTGGACTTCATCGAGTTCGACGACGACTTCGCCATCGTCAAGATGTACCCGCCGCGCGAAACCGTCGGCTTCACCCTGGATGAGTCCAAGGTCCGGTCCAAATACGGGGTCACGATCGTTGGCGTGAAGTCACCGGGCGAGGACTTCACCTATGCCCGGCCTGAGACCAAGGTTTCCGCCCGCGACATGCTGATCGTGTCCGGCCACGTGGACCTGCTGGAACGGTTCGCGGCGCGGCCGTAATCCCCAACCGTTCCCTATCCTCGCAAGCTCGGCCAGGGAACCCTGCGCGGGTGGGGACTAGCTGAGTTGTTTGGTGATCTCCGCGGCGCGGTCCGCGGCGGCGCGGGCACCGGCGGCGATGATTTCCGGTATGCCGCGCTCGTCAAAAGTGGCAATGGCACGTTCGGTGGTGCCGTTGGGGCTGGTCACAGACTTACGCAGGGCTGAGGGATCAGCGCCAGGCTCGGCCAGCATGAAACCGGCGCCTGCCACGGTCTCCCGGGCCAGCAGCAAGGACAGCTCCGGATCCAGGCCCAGCTCCACCCCGGCAGCGGCCATGGCTTCGGCCAGGTAGAAAGCATACGCAGGGCCGGAGCCGCTGATCGCCGACAATGCATCCACCTGTTCCTCGGGCACCTCTACAACGGTGCCGGCCGGTTTGAGGATCTCCTTAGCCAGCTGGAGCTGCTCTGGTGAACAATTGGTTCCCGCGGACACCGACACCACACCGCGCCCCAACTTGGCAGGAACGTTGGGCATGGTCCGGATGACCGGCTGCCCCGCCGGCAGCGCCGCTTCCAGCTGCGCCAGGGATACGCCGGCTGCCACGCTGATCACGATGGTCTGTGGCGACAGCGATCCGCTGATCTCCCGTGCGAGGTCCGCGATGCCCACCGGCTTGGTTCCCAGGATGACGACGTCGGACCTCTTCGCAGCCTGCTTGTTGTTCTCCGGTTCCTCTTCGCCCGCGATGGCGGTGATTCCATGGTGGCGGGCCGCCAGTTCGGCCGCCCGTTCAGCCCGCCGGACTGTTGCCACGATGTCGGCGGGGTCGGCGCCGCCGTCAATCAGGCCACCCAGGATGGCTTCGTTCATGGACCCACAGCCAAGGAATGCGATTCGGTTGCTCATGGATCCATCATTGCAGTTCGAACCCTGCGCTGCCGAAACTGCAAGTGAACGGACGACGGCGGAACTCGCCCTCGGCGATTCACAGGCGGCTCCCATGTTCGGCGCAGGAACTTCACAAGTTGGCGCTCTAACGTAGTTATTACCTCATTGAGGGTGCGAGTGATGCGGCAAGCATGGGGATGTTTGCCCGAGGCACCGGTGGTCCGCAGCAGGTTTTCCCCCATTTTCCTGCTGCGGGCGCCGGTGCTTTCGCGTTAAGGGGCGTTCGAGCCGGAAGTCTTTTCGATTGGGGCGCAAAAGCACACTCAGAGGGGCACAGCTGCCTGCGGATCCCCGATGTACGGGGCGCCTACCTGGGGCGCGCTGACGTGCGGAGCCGGCTCCAGCGGCCCGGCAAACACCAGCTGGTCCAGCCGCCGCAGGATCAGGCCTTCACGCAAGGCCCACGGGCAGATCCGAATCTTCTTGAATTTGAACAGTTCCAGCGCGGCCTCCGCCACGAGCGCCCCGGCGAGCAACTGGTTGGCCCGGGCCTCGGAGACGCCAGGCAGGTGCAGCCGGTCCTCGGTTTTCATGGCCGAGATGCGCTGCGCCCAGACGCCGAGGTCCGTCCCGTTGAGTTCGCGTTTGACGTAGGGGCCGGCGATGCTGGGCGCCGCACCGGCAATCCTGGCCAGTGACCGGAAGGTCTTGGATGTCCCCGCGACGAGGTTGGCACGCCCCAGTCCGTCGAACTGGCGGACCGCGGGCTTGAGGGTTGCACGGATGTACCGGCGCAGTTCCTTCACGCTCTTGGCCGACGGCGGATCCTCAGCCAGCCAATCCCGCGTAAGCCTGCTGGCCCCCAAGGGTACGGAGGTGGCCATCTCCGGCAGCTCGTCCTGACCGAAGGCCATTTCGAAGGAGCCACCGCCGATGTCCAGGTTCAGGATTGGTCCGGCTCCCCAGCCGTACCAGCGGCGGACAGCGAAGAACGTCATGGACGCCTCTTCACTGCCCGTCAGCTCCTCCAGGGTCACGGTGGTTTCGTGCTTGACCCGGGCCAGTACTTCCGGGCCGTTGGTGGCTTCGCGGATGGCCGACGTACAAAAGGCCAGCAGGTCCTCGGCCTTGTGCTTGGCCGCAAACTCCCAGGCTTCCAGAACAAACTCGGTCAGTTCGTGCTGCCCGGCATCGGTGATGTTGCCATCGGCATCCAGGTACTGGACCAGGGAGAGCGGCCGCTTGTGCGAAGCAAAAGGTACGGGGCGCGCGCCAGGGTGGGCGTCGACCAAAAGGAGGTGGACAGTGTTGGACCCGATATCGAGGACGCCTAGCCGCATCCTGCCATTATTCACCCGCACTGCCGTCGGTTATAAACGGAGCGGGAACATGTCAGTTGGCGCTGGGATCCGCCGGGGCGCCGTCCGGGAGCTCATCGGCCCGCTTGAAGTCGCGCTTGATGTTGGCCACACCCTCGGGGTTGATCTCGAAGCCGAATGCAGCGCCGGGGTTGATGACCATTCCCAGTTCCTCCCCGATGTTGGCGATGATGGCCGCGCCCTGGGTTCCGAGGATATTCGGGGCCGCGGCCAGGTACTGCTCATCTACCCTGCTGGGGTGGGAGAAGACCGCCAGGACGGGGTCGCCGTCGGCATTGGCCAGCACAAGGGGCTCCACCTGGGAGTCCTCTCCTTCGATGCCCTCGGTGCTGACAACGTAGACCTCGCTGTTGAGGAACGACAGGATAACGTCCACCGGGCTGGCCTCGGGCTGTCCGCCCTGGGCGAGCTTCTCTTCGAGGTCGTTCAGGGGCGTGGTGTCGGCGGTGCCGGGCTGTTCAGTCATGTATCTACTCGACCACGTTGTGCCCGGCACCGCAAACCACCGATTGCTACTTCTTGGCGGCGGCCTTCTTCTTCGCCGGGGCCTTGCGGGCAGTCGTCGTGCGCTTAACCGGACCCTTGGCGCGCTTCTCGGCGAGCAGTTCCACAGCCTGTTCCCGCGTCAGCTCCTCCAAGGACGTGGCGCGCGGAACGGTGATGTTGGTGATGCCGTCGGTGATGTACGGGCCGAACCGGCCTTCCTTCACCACAATGTTCTTTTCCGATACCGGGTCCGGACCGAACTCGGCCAGCGGCGGCACAGCGGCACGGGCACCGCGCTGCTTGGGCTGGGAGTAGATCTCCAAAGCCTGCTCCAGCGTGATGGTGAAGATTTCCTCTTCCGACCCGATGGAACGGGAGTCAGTGCCCTTCTTCAGGTACGGGCCAAAGCGGCCGTTCTGCACCGTAATAAGGTTTCCTTCGGCGTCCTCGCCCAGGACCCGGGGCAGGCTCATCAGCTGGAGCGCTTCGTCCAGGGTGACGGAGTCCACGGTCATCGACGCGAACAGGGAACCGGTGCGCGGCTTAGCCTTGACGGGCTTCTTCGGTGGCTTGGGCTTGCCGTTCTTGTAGTACTCCACAGGCTGGTTGGCCAACTGTTCGTCGGTCATCTCCGGGATAATTTCGGTGACGTAGGCGCCATACCGGCCGTTCTTGGCCACCACGGTGTGCCCGGTGTGCGGGTCCGCACCCAGCACGCGTTCTTCCGGCGCGGCCGTCTCCATCAGCTCGATGGCCTTGGCTGCGGTCAGTTCGTCAGGAGCCAGGTCCTCGGGGACGTTGGCGCGGGAAGACTCCACGATTTCGCCGGTCTTGGCGTCCACGGTGGGGGTGGTGCTCTCCAGGTAGGGGCCGAACTTGCCAACTCGCAGCGTGATCTGGTCCGTGATGGGAATGGAGTTGATCTCGCGGGCATCGATCTCGCCAAGGTTGTTGACGATGCTCAGCAGGCCCGGGTCGGCGTCTTCACCGTAGTAGAAGTGCTTGAGCCAGGCGGACCCAACAGCCTGGCCATTGGCGATCTTGTCCAGGTCGCCTTCCATGTCTGCGGTGAATTCGTAGTCAACGTAGTCGGTGAAGTGCTGTTCCAGCAGGCGGATCACCGAGAAGGCGATCCAGCTGGGCACCAGGGCCGAGCCCTGCTTCCGGACGTAGCCGCGGTCCTGGATGGTGGAGATGGTGGAGGCATAGGTGGACGGGCGGCCGATACCCTTCTTCTCCAGCTCGGCCGTCAACGATGCTTCAGTGAAGCGCGGCGGCGGCGAGGTTTCGTGGCCCACGGCGACGATTTCTGACGCCGAGAGAGAGTCGCCCTTGGCCACATTGGGCAGCCGGCGGGCTTCTTCGGTGTCGTCGTCGCCGCGGCTTTCGTCCTTGCCTTCCTCGTACGCGGCCAGGAAGCCGGGGAAGGTGATGACGGTGCCGGAGGCGGAGAATTCTGCGTCCCGCCCGTCAGAGGCAACGGCGCCCAAGCGGATGGTCGCCGTCGAGCCCTTGGCGTCGCCCATCTGGGATGCGACGGTACGCTTCCAGATCAGTTCGTACAGGCGGAATTCGTCGCCGGAAAGCTGCTTGGCCACCTGCGCCGGGGTGCGGAAGGAGTCACCGGCGGGGCGGATGGCCTCGTGGGCTTCCTGCGCGTTCGCGGCCTTGCTGGAGTAGACGCGGGGTGACGCCGGGATGTATTCCGGGCCGTACAGTTCGGAGGCCTGCCGGCGGGCGGCCGTTACGGCTTCATCGCTCAGCGCCGAGGAGTCGGTACGCATATAGGTGATGTAGCCGTTTTCATACAGGCGCTGGGCGATCTGCATGGTGCTCTTGGAGGAGAAACGCAGCTTACGGCCAGCCTCCTGCTGCAGCGTGGAAGTGGTGAACGGCGCGGCCGGACGGCGGGTGTACGGCTTGGTTTCGACGGAGCGGACCAGGAAGTCCGCGTCCTGCAGGCCCGCTGCCAACGACGTAGCGAGTTCCTCGTTAAGGTGAACGGCGTTGCGGGCGGTGAGCACGCCGTCGTCGTTGAAGTCCCGGCCGCTGGCCACCTTGGCGCCGTCTACAGCGGCAAGTTTCGCCTTGAACGAGGCGGACCCGGCGCCGAACTGGCCGGTCAGGTCCCAGTAGGAAGCCGCTTTGAACGCCATGCGTTCGCGTTCGCGGTCCACCACCATCCGGGTGACTACGGACTGCACACGGCCGGCGGACAGGCCGCGGGCCACCTTGCGCCAGAGGACCGGGGAAATCTCGTAGCCATAGAGGCGGTCCAGCACGCGTCGGGTTTCCTGGGCGTCCACCAGGGCGGCGTCAACATCGCGCAGGTTGTCCATGGCGCGGTGGATGGCTTCCTTGGTGATTTCTCCGAAGGTCATCCGGTACACGGGGACCTTGGGCTTGAGCACTTCCAGCAGGTGCCACGCGATGGCCTCGCCCTCGCGGTCCCCATCGGTTGCGAGATAAAGAGCGTCAGCATCTTTGAGTTGGGCCTTGAGCTCGGCGACCTTTTTCTTCTTGTCGGCCGACACCACGTAGTACGGCTTGAAGTCGTTTTCGATGTCGACGGCAAACTTGCCAACCGAGGTCTTCTTCAATTCTGCGGGGAGCTCAGACGGCTGCGGCAGGTCGCGGATGTGACCGATGGAGGCCTCTACGATGAAGCCCTCGCCGAGGTACTTGGCGATGGTCTTGCTCTTGGCCGGAGACTCCACAATCACGAGTTTCTTGCCGGTTTTGGCCTTGCTTGGCACGGTGCTCCTACAGAAAAAGGTTGCTCGGGCAGATGAGCCCATATTGGCCTAGTTCACCATATTTTGGACAATCGTGCGCATTCGGCGTGAAAAACGTGCGCCCTCCAAGTGCGGTCCCGAGCCTCGGCTTTCCTACGTTTCCGCAGGTCCGGATGCAACTTCAGGGGCCATCCGAGCTACCGTCCGGTCGTCCGGGATCAGCGACCACATAGCGGCCATCCGCTCGGCTCCTTCGGGGATCCGGTGTGGATCGTCCAGTTCGTATTCACCGAGCAGGGCGAACAGGCGCCGGGTCAGATCGGCCTGCTGCTCGCGGGTGAGGTAAAGCAGTTCGCTGGCAAGCACGACGGCAGTGGGGGCCTCGGCAGGTGCGCCGGCGCGGCGGTGCTCATCCCGCGTCCTGGCATACGCGGCAGCGCGGCGGCGGAACGCATCCAGCTCAAGGTCAACGACCGGGCTGGCCACTCCCCCGCCCGAGTTGATGGCGAAGTCTGTGCCCGCAGCCTTCCAGCGCCGTTCCCGGGCATCCCCCTCGGTGGGCGCCGGGACCACGATGCCCCATTTCTGCAGGGCGCGCAGGTGGTAGCTCATGGCGCTGGGAGTCAGGCCTGTCTGCGCGGCCAGTTCGGTGGCCGTCCGGCTGACCTGGGTGGAATACAGCTCGGAAATGACCTCCAGCCGGGCGGCATGGGCCAGGGCCCGGATAGCCCTTGGATCGGTGATTTCCACCTTTTTCTCCAGGCGGGCGCGGCGGCCTGCAGGTTCCGTATTCACGGCTCCAGTGTATCCAGCGCCCTCCAGCTGTGAAGGAACCCTTTGATATCGGCGCCGATGACTTCACTCGTCCAGGCGAAGGTCAGGCGGGCAGCAGGAAGCCGTCCCGCACCAGGTTCGCCACATCGGCGAGGAGCCCCCTGTGGAACGCGCCGGCGTCGAACCCGTCCTCTCCTGACAGGCTGCCGCCCAGGAGGGCCTCCAAGGCGCCCGCGATCTGCCCCACGGTCAGGTCGCCGTCGCACGCGGACACGAATCCGGCAAGTTCCGTACTTAGCAGGTTGGTCCGGCGCAGCCCGGCGCCTTGGCGGAGCAGGATCACGCCCGGGTGCTCGGCTCCGGGGCGCTGGTGGCGTTCCTCCGTGACATCGTCCGCGACCAGCAGGTGCGCGTCCTCCAAGCTGTTGGCAGCCAGCCAGTCTGCACGTTCGACGGCGGCGCCCAGGTGGGGGCCGATGGGTTGTTCGATGGGGTACGTGATTTCCTCGAACCGGCTGATGACCGCGGACTGCGGTTCCGAGTTGAGGGGCCGGCGCAGCCAGACCATGCCGAAGCCGATGCCAGCCACGTTCCGGGACGCGAAGTCTGCAAGGTAGGCGGCGTAGGCGTCCCGGTAGTGCTGCCGGTCGCGGGATTCGGAAGCGTCCTGCAGCCAGGTTTCGGCATACTGCACCGGCGCCACCAGCTCCCGCTGGATGAACCAGGCGTCCACGTCCGAACCAGCCCAGCTTTGCGGCCTTTCCTGCCACTGCGAGCCCGTCGGGACTTCCCAATTGCCTAAAAGCTGGGCTGTTCCGCCCGGGGCGAGGACCGAAGGAAGTGCCCTGACGAGCGAGGCTACAATGTCGTCGCCCGGTAGCCCGCCGTCCCGGTATGTGAACTGTCCGGATGCGTCCTCGCCAAGAGTCCGGGGCGTGATGACAAACGGCGGGTTGGACACCACCAACTCGAACTCCTCCCCGGCCACCGGCTCCAGCAACGACCCCCGCCGCAGGCTGACGCGGTCCTCGAGCCGGTCCGGGTCCAAGCGCAGCGCCTCGGCGTTCAGGAGCAGGTTGAAGCGGGTGAAGGCCAGTGCCCGCTCTGAGATGTCCGTGGCCGTGACGTGCTCGGCATGGTGCAGTAGGTGGAAGGACTGGATGCCGCAGCCAGTTCCCAGGTCCAGGGCCTTGGCGACCTGGCGGCGGATGGTGGTCTGCACCAACGTGGTGGAGGCCTGCCCGATCCCCAGTACGTGGTCGTGCCGCAGCACGCCGGCCTGCTGGTGCGCGGCGAGGTCGCTGGCCACCCAGAGCTCGGCGCCTTCCCAGCCGTACGGGCGCAGGTCGGCCTTGGCCTGGAGCAGGTCCGCAGCTGGCTCCCCAGAGCCGGACTGGCCAGAGCCGGGCACGGGCTCAGCCAGCCCCAGCTCCACCAGGCCCTCGGCACGGATTCCCGGCAGGGCGGCGTCGAGCGTTGCCCGTGTCTGCGGCTCCGCCAGCAGCCAAAGGCGTACGACGGCGGCAAGGGCCGCGTCTGTTGATCCGCCACCGGCGGGGTCACCTTGCGCGGCAGTTTCGGTCGCCAGCAGCGCCGGGATGAGCTGGTCCCGGTTCAGCGCGAGGTAGGCCGACTCGCCCATCAGCCCGGCCACGCCGTCGAGCGTGTACCCCACGCTGCGGAGATCCGCGGCGAGAGTGGTCAACAGGCCGGGGAGGTCGCTGCGCGGGGCGTCGGGGGTGTTGCCGGCTAGGAAAAGGGTGGAATCAGTCACCGGTCAAGTCTATTGGCGGGCCCCCACGCTGACGTTTACAGGTTCCGCTCCGCGTAGATCTTCAGCGTGTCACGGACGAAGGTGGCCCCCTCCGTCCCGCCGTAATTCTTGGCAAACCGGGGGTCGGCCACGTACATCTCACCGAGACCGGCGACGTAGGCCTTGACGTCGTCCTTGCCCGCATCTCCCTTGCCGCGGGCGTCCGCCGCGGGGGTGCCCGGGATACCGGTCAGCCATTCGACGTGCCGCTTCGCGATCGCCTGCGCCTCTGTACTGTCCGGGGCTACGCCGGCCTGTGCGGCAGCAATCCAGTCCTCGCCCAGTTTCTGCGAGCGCTGCTTCCATGCGGCCTTCTCGCTGGTACTCATGCCGCGCCACCAGGAGTCCCCCTTGGCATAGGCGTCCTTGCCCCAGCGTTCTTCGACTTCGTCCTTGTACTGCGTGTGGTCGAAACCGTTGAACATGTCCTCTGCCATGATTTCGCCACCTCCTTTCACTGCTTCGATGGTTTGGGTGACCGACGCGATCTGCCGCGCCAGCCTGTCCTGTTCCTGCTTCAGCCAGTCGAGGTGCCCGGTGAGCGCCTTGGCTGCGTCTGCTTCGTCGTCGAGCACTTGGCTGATGACCGGAAGGCCCAGCCCCAGTCCGCGCAGGAGCAGGATGCGCTGGAGCTGCACGAGCGCATCCTGGTTGTAGTAGCGGTAGCCGTTGTGCCCGGTGCGGCTGGGCTTGAGCAGGCCGATGTCGTCATAGTGCCGAAGTGTCCTGCTGGTGGTGCCGGCGATCCGGGCGATGTCCTGGATGGACCAGTCCATGGCGTCCTCCTTTCCGTGACTTCCGTGGGCTTCCGTGCGCCTCCGTGGCTGATACTTCGACGATAAAGGTTGACGTAGCGTCAAGGTCAAGGGCTTTTGGGCGTGCGGCGTATCATGGACCCATGCAAACGCAGCAGCGATTTATCAGCCCTCGGCCGTTCACTGGCCGCACGGGCTTCCCATCGCGCGCCTGACGCTGCCGGGGTCCGTCCGGCGCAGCGGCTGAGGGTGTACTCCCCCTCCCGTATCTGATGCATCAAGGACCCCCGACATGAAGAAATACCTTTCCCTGGCCCAACTCAACTCTGCCCTTTCCCTGCGTGACCTGTCCGATCCCGCGGCCGGCCCGCACGCCATGCAACTGCTCCTGGCCGACGTCGTCGCGGCGCTGGAGCGGCTGTGGGCCGTGCCGTCCCGGACCCACCGGCTCAACCCCCTCGTGGCCACCGCTGACAATTACGACCGGCTGGCATACTCGCCTGACGACGTCACCCGGAATTCGCGCTATTCCCGCCACGTCAGCCCTACGGTGATGCTCCGAAGCCACACTTCAGCGGGCATTCCGGCACTGCTGGATTCGCTCCGGGGCGAGCTGGGGCACTACGACGAACTCCACGTCCTGCCCGGACTCGTCTACCGCCGTGATGCGATCGACCGCACGCACGTGGGCGCCCCGCACCAACTGGACCTGTGGCGGCTCAAGGCGCGCGGGCTACTGGGGACTTCAGACCTCGAGGCGATGATGGCCGCAGTGGTGGAGGCGGTCCTTCCGGCGCCCCTGCACCCTGACGTGCAGTGGCGCGCCACGCCGGCAAGGCACAGCTATACGGCGGCGGGCCGGCAGTTGGACGTGCTCGTGACCCAGCCCGATGGCCGCCGGGAATGGCTCGAACTCGCGGAGTGCGGGCTGGTGGCCGCTCCGGTGCTCCGCGGTTCCGGCCTGGACCCACGGCGCTGGGCAGGCCTGGCCCTGGGCATGGGGCTGGACCGGGCACTGATGCTGCGGAAGGGGATCACGGACATCCGGCTGCTGCGGTCCGGGGAGCCGGAGGTCCAGTCTCAAATGCTGGACCTATCTCCGTACCGTCCCGTCTCTGCCCTGCCCGAAATCCGGCGCGACCTCTCCCTCGTGTTGGACTCCGGAGCCGATGCCGACGTCGAACTCCTGGGCGACCTCGCCCGTACCGCCCTGGGGTCAGACGCCGACGTCCTGGCGGCCCTGGAGGTGGTGGCGGTGACCACGACGGCGGAGCTGCCGCCGGCCGCCGTCGAACGCCTCAGGATGGGTGCCGGGCAAGTCAACGTACTGCTGCGGCTGGTGCTGCAGCCACTGGACCGGACGCTGACTGACCGGGAGGCCAACGTGCTGCGGGACAGGGTCTACCTGGCGTTGCACCGCGGCGAGGCCCTGGAGCTGATTGCGGGGTAAGGATGGCCTCGGCCCGCCGGGTAAGTTGGAGGTATGGCTGTTCTTCCTCCATCCTTTCCGCGTGCCCTTTCCGCGGCGGCCGCCGCCGCCGTCGTGCTGGGCGCTTCCGGCTGCGCTCAGCAGCTTTCGGTGGAGAACGCGGATGTGCCGGCCTGGAAGGCCACTGCCCTCCCGTCGGCCAGCCGCGTTGTGGCTGAGGACGCCGGAAAGATCCTCAACGCCCAGCCGGTGGACCGTACCGAGAAAGTTCCTGCCGGCAGTTACACCCTGACGCTGGTCTGCGAGGGCGGCGGCAAGGCCTTCCTCGCGGTGCGGTCCGGGGGCAAGGAACTGGCCGACCTCGGAGCGGCCTGTTACGGCACGCGGGAGTCCGTGAAGCTCACACTTGCCCAAGACGGTCCGTTGGAACTGAGCGCCTCGAGCGTTGACGCACCTCTGCTCTACGCCTACCAGCTGGTGTCCGCCGGCTAGTTTTGGGGAGCCGGCGTCCGTGTGACTTGCGGCGGCCGCGTGCATCAGTAGGCTCGGGCCATGGCACTTCTTGGGGGAACGTCCGTTGGTAACAGATCCACGTTGCGGCGAGGTAAGGCGCAAGGGCCCGCCCTGCGGGGCGTCAACGTGGCCATGGGAGCGCTGTTGGCCATGGCCATGCTTGGCGGGTGCGAGTACGCCGGTACTGACCCCCTGCCGGAGGCCAGCTCATCTGCGGCGCCGTCCGTTCCTCCGCTGACAGGCATCAGCGAGGAGGAAGCCGCACGCCAGTCGGAGCTGATGGCGGAAGTTGATGCCCTCATGGGTCCCCAACCAGACACGCATTTCTTTGGCTTTGCAGGTGGGATGCGGGGAGGATCCGGCATCAGCAGCATGGGCCTTGTACCGGACGCTGGCAATTACCCGGTCCACGCCGCCTGCGTGGAAGGGCCGGGGGCTACACTTACCATCCGCCAGGACGGGGCGGTGCTCCTCACGCAGACCCTGGAATGCGGAACGCCCTACAACGCCGTGGTTCAGCTCCAGGCCGGCGAGGTTTCGGCGGCACTTGAGCCGATTGGCGACGGCCTCGTTGGCGGCGCCGCCCGATTGGAGGCTCCCCTGGAACGTAAACTGTCCCCAGGCGTGCCGCGGAACTGACGTCCAGGAACCGGCTGGGCATCGCCGCCGCAGCTTGTCCCGGCTTGGCCCGATGGGGCCTCTGGCTTACCGGTTGGGCTGGGCCTAGAGTCAGAGTATGCCCGCGATGCAGGGGGCGCCGCCTCGCCAAAATGCGGAATCTCTTCCGGGCCCCAACCCGCCCCGGAAGGCGCCACTGCGCACCCGGGCGAGGGCCGCCGTCGTGCTGTGGGCTTCAGCCGCTCTGATGGCGGCCGCTTCACTGACCGGCTGCGAATACACCTACGACGAAGGCTGGCGGCCG
Organism: Pseudarthrobacter sp. CCNWLW217; assembly: GCF_037203985.1. Lineage (NCBI taxonomy): Bacteria > Bacillati > Actinomycetota > Actinomycetes > Micrococcales > Micrococcaceae > Pseudarthrobacter > Pseudarthrobacter sp. CCNWLW217. The sequence goes on along the minus strand of NZ_JBBCBT010000003.1, from coordinate 54,319 downwards.
CCCGATACCGTCCCCGCTCCGGCCATCACGGACCAGCGCTTCCCAAGGGATCCGCTGCGCAATGAGCCGGTCACCGAAGCCGAACTGGAGGACTGGGTGGAGGAGGAACTTCCCTACACCGAGCGGCCAGTAGTCCACACGGATTTCGGCATCCTCACCGGAGGCGAAATCAAGTCCGATACTGCGGCGGGGCTCCCTGCCGGAACGTATGCCCTGGCTTTGGTGTGCCGGAGCCAACGGCGGGTTACCTTTACCGTGCGCAGCGACGAGTTCACCCTGGTGGAGCTCAGCCTGCGCTGCGGTTCCACCCGGGAGAACGTGATCTACCTGTCCAAGGATTCAGCCCTCAGTTTCCGGGTCGAGCCCAGGTCACTGGCCAACTATGCGTATCGGCTGACCCGGCTTGGCGCCCCGGGCTGAGCATCTTCGGGCGGTGCAGCTTCAGGCAGTGAGTTTCAGGCAGTGCAGCCCTCGGGGCAGCGGAGGGTCTCCGGGCTGGCGGCACATTCGGCGCAATACAGGGTCAGCGTGCGGCAGCTCGGGTTGGAGCAGTTCTCGAACTTGCTGGTGGGGGCGGCGCAGCGGACGCATTCACCGATGGTCTTGGCGTCCTCGCTGAACTCCAGGTGCATGCGCTTGTCGAAGACGTAAAGCGAGCCTTCCCAGAGGCCCTGGTCCTTGAACGTTTCGCCATAGCGGACGATGCCGCCGTCGAGCTGGTACACCTCTTTGAAGCCGCGGTTCACCATCAGGCTGGAGAGCACCTCGCACCGGATGCCGCCGGTGCAGTAAGTGACCACTGGCTTGTCCTTAAGTTCGTCATACTTGCCGGAGTCGAGTTCCTTGATGAAGTCGTGGGTGGTTGCTACGTCAGGAACAATCGCGTCCTTGAAACGGCCAATCTGGGCTTCGAAGGCGTTCCGGCCATCGAAGAACACGACGTCGTCCCCTGCCTGCTTCCTGGCTTCGACAAGTTCGTGCAGTTCCTCCGGCTTTAGGTGGGTGCCGCCGCCCACTACGCCCTTTTCATCCACTTTTAGCTCGCCGGGGGCGCCGAAGGAGACGATCTCGTCCCTGACTTTCACGCTCAGGCGGGGGAAATCGTCCGCACCGCCGTCGGACCACTTAACGTCGATGTCGTGGAAGCCTTTGTACTCGCGGGTGGTCTTCACATACTGCTTGACCGCGCCGATCTCGCCACCCACGGTGGCGTTGATGCCGTCTTTGGAGATCAGGATGCGTCCGGTCAGCCCCAGCTTCTCGCAGAGGGCGCGCTGCCAGAGCCGCACTGCGTCCGGATCAGCGAGCGGGGTAAAGCCATAAAAGAGCACAATTCGGTTCAAAGCCACGTATTTAAGGGTACTGGCTTCACCGCGCCAGGCCGTTCCGGCGCTTAGGGTTTGCTTTGCCAGGCTGCCAATGCGGCATCACGCCTGTTCAGTGCGGTTTCGGCCACCCGGTAACACAGAACGACGACGCCGAAGCTCACCGCGGTTGCCGACGCAGAGACGGCGAAGGTGTCGCCGCTGCTGGCTGCGACGGCTGCGGCCCCGCCTCCCACAAGATACGGCACCAGGAAAAGGACCAGCGCGGCCAGCAGTCCGCCCAGTCCTGGCCGTTCCACGCCTTCCGGATCCGGGCGGGATCCCAGGAAGTCCACGGGCCGCTTCAGTTTCCGGTGGATAAGGGCGCCAGCGACCAGCGGCATGATCCCGCAGGCAAGCCAGGCCCAGTAGCTGAGGCCGGTGGCTGCTTCCCAGTACCGGGCGCTCCCCACAATTGCGATGGTCGCGCCGATGCACACGAGCACGGACAGTGGAAGCCTTGACGAGGTGGGGTGGTCATTTTCCGGCAGCATCCGGTCAGTCTCGTCTCATCACAATTGCATAAGCAAGTCATATCGGGGTACTGCACCCCCTGTTGCTTGTGACAGCGCTGGAATACTCTCATCACATGAGTCCGGACGCCTTGGTTGAAGACATCACACACCTTCTTGAAGTCTGGGTTGCCGGCTGGGCCGGCTGCCGGGGCTACCAGACTGCCACCGAAGGGAGGTTTCCTGCGGCCCTGAGAAAAGACACCACCGGGGACTGGGAATACTTCGCCCACGATCCGTCGGACGATGAGTTTGCGGCTTTGGTGGCCAAGACGGCCGAAGCTCCGGCGAGGATCCTGACCGTCCTGACGAACGACGTCGCGCGCTACACAAACCTGGCGCAAAAACACGGCCTGAACGTGACCTCCGACTCCCAAACCATGATGATCGTGGACATGGAAACCCAGGACGCCGAGGATCCCTGGCTCTCAGATGACGATCTCTCCCTGTCAACGTCCGAACTGGATCGCGTGCACCACGCCGTGGTCCGTTCCGGTGAGAGGGTCGCCGCCAGCGGCAGGGTATTCGTAGTGGGCGACACCGCGGTTTTCGACAAGATCGTGACCGAACCGGCCTTCCAGCGGCGCGGCCTGGGCAGCTTCATCATGAAGGCGCTGGCGGCGCAGGCGTTCGAGCATGACGTGGAGAATGGCCTGCTGCTCGCCTCGCGTGACGGGCAGAAACTGTATTCGCACCTGGGCTGGTCCAACGTGTGCCGGGTCCTGATGCTGTCCAGGTCGAATGAAGGGGCCGACTTGTCGGTCGGGTAATTTTTCCCCGAGTGACAGAATGTTGTGGGTGATCCCCCATGACTCCCTGATTCCCTTACTGGGCCGCGGCCCAGACCCGGAACAGCTGCGTCATGTCCGTACGATTCCTGCCCGGAATGCTGTCCATGCGCCGTGGCCGGACTGGGCTCATCCGGACTTGGTGGCAGCATATGGCTCCTTGGGGATTCATGAACCATACCGGCACCAGGTTGAGGCCGCCGACCTTGCCCATGGCGGCGAACACGTTGTTATAGCCACCGGCACAGCCTCCGGGAAATCGCTGGCGTACCAGCTGCCGGCACTGGATGCCATCCACCGCTCCGAACTCCGGGTCCTGTCCGAGCCCGGAAAAATCCACGACGACGGCGCCGTGACGCTCTACCTATCCCCCACCAAGGCCCTGGCGGCCGACCAATTGGCTGCCATCCGCTCCCTGAAGCTGCCCACCGTCAGGGCTGAAACCTATGACGGCGACACCGACCCCGCGTCCCGCCGCTGGATCCGTGACCATGCGAACGTGATTCTCGCGAACCCGGACATGCTCCACTTCGGGATCCTGCCCAACCATGCCTGGTGGGCAAGCTTCTTCCGGCGGCTGCGGTACGTGATCGTGGACGAAGCCCACAGTTACCGGGGCGTGTTCGGCTCCCACGTGGCCAACCTGATGCGGAGGTTGCGCCGAGTTTGTGCGTACTACGGTGCTGGAACCTCCCAGCCCGAGCCTGTGTTTATCGCCGCTTCCGCCACCGCGTCGGAGCCGGGGACGTCCTTCGGGCGGTTGATCGGGGCCCCGGTCCGAGCCGTCGACCAGGACTGTTCCCCGCACGGCGCCACCACCGTGGCATTCTGGGAGCCGGCGCTGACGGAACTCAAGGGTGAGAACGGCGCCAGGGAGCGGCGGACCGCTGTTGCCGAAACGGCGGACCTGCTGGCAAACCTCGTCTCGGCACGGATCCGGACCATCGCCTTCATCAAGTCCCGGCGTGGTGCGGAGACCATCTCCTCGATCACGAAACGCCTCCTGGACGAGGTGGACCCCAGCCTGCCGCAGCGTGTGGCGGCGTACCGCTCCGGATACCTGCCCGAAGAACGGCGTGCCCTGGAGAAGGCCCTCCGCTCCGGAGAACTCCTGGGAGTCTCGAGCACCTCCGCGCTGGAGCTCGGGATCGACATTTCGGGACTGGATGCGGTGCTGGTGGCGGGCTGGCCGGGCACCAGGGCCTCCCTGTTCCAGCAGATCGGCCGGGCTGGCCGCGCGGGCCAGGACGCCATTGCCGCTTTTGTGGCAAGCGACGACCCGCTGGACACCTACTTGGTGAACCATCCCGAGGCGATTTTTGATGTTTCGGTTGAAGCCACGGTTTTCGATCCTTCCAATCCTTACGTGTTGGGGCCGCACCTGTGCGCTGCGGCGGCGGAGCTGCCACTGGGTGTGTCCGAGCTAGGCCTCTTCGGCGGCACGGCGGAGAAACTGCTGGGTCAGCTAGTGACCCAGGGCTACCTGCGGCGCCGGCCCGCAGGCTGGTTCTGGACGCACTCGCAAAGCGCCGCCGCCATGGTGAACCTCCGAGCCGATGGTGGCGGCCCAGTGAGCATTGTCGACGCGGACACCGGCTCCCTTCTGGGAACGATGGACTCCCCGCAAACGCACTACCAAGCACACACCGGGGCCGTGTACGTCCATCAGGGTGACAGTTACGTGGTGGAGGACCTGAACGAGGATGAGCACTGCGTGATTGTCCGGCGTGCAAATCCCGATTACTACACAACCGCCCGTGACGTGACCCAAATCGAAGTGCTGGAGACGCTGCGCACGGCTCAGTGGGGCGACGTGGCCGTGCACTTCGGCGATGTGAAAGTGACAACGCAGGTGGTCTCCTTCCAGCGGAAAGCACTGATCTCGAATGAAATCCTGGGTGAGGAGCCCCTGGAGCTGGGAGCCCGGGACCTGTTCACCAAGGCCGTCTGGTTCGTTGTGGACAACCGGTCCCTGACCGGTGCCGGGCTCATCGAGGCGCAGTTCCCTGGCGCCCTCCACGCTGCCGAACACGCCGCCATCGGGCTTCTGCCGCTGGTGGCTTCCAGCGACCGCTGGGATATCGGCGGGGTTTCCACTGCCATCCACGCCGACACCGGCGTGCCCACCATTTTTGTGTATGACGGGCACCCCGGCGGTGCAGGGTTCGCCGAACGCGGCTTCGACAAGGCCAAGGTGTGGCTCGCCGCTACCCGGGACGCCATCGAAGCCTGCGAATGCGAGGCCGGCTGCCCGTCGTGCGTGCAGTCTCCCAAGTGCGGGAACAAGAATAATCCGCTGGACAAGACGGCTGCGATCACTCTCATCGATGTCCTGCTCAAGGACGCCAGCGAGTCGCTTTCCCTCCCCGTGTAGCCCTTCTCGCCGTAGCCCTTCGCCGTGGAGCGCCCAACCGCCGGGCCCTCAAGGGCGTGAGCTTTCGGGATCGCGAGCTTTCGGGATCGCGAGCTTTCGGGATCGCGAGCTTTCGGGATCGCGATCTTTCGGGATCGTGAGCTTTCGGGGCTGTGAGTACTCCAAGCGTTGGGTCCTCCCGGCAGTTCTAGGGCGGCGGCCCCGCCCTCGCGCGGCCGGTGGCCGTCCCGAGCATGGTCCTTGCGATGAGTTCGGTCCTCACTTCGATGGTCTGGCCCGCGCCTTCGCTGCAGCTGACCACTCTGGCGGCGTTCCGGCTGGCCACTTGCTCGGCCACTACGCACGGCTCCCCCACCATGAGGCCGCGGAGGGCGTCGGCCGCGGCCAAAGCGGAAAGGTCCGCCGCTGCTGCGGCCCTGCTGGCCATCACCGCGGACTGGGCCAGCAATAGCACCAATGCCATGGCCATGATCACCACCAGCGCCAGCCCGGCTGCCAGGACCGTTCCGGATCCGCGCTCAGGCTGGTCCAGGAAGCTCCGGCTCATGCCATATCCGCCAACCAACGCGGCTTGTGCCAGAGGGGCCTTGGCCTGTCAGGGGCCCGTGGAGGCGGCCCTGGTGCGATCGCCTCCCCTGCAGGCTGCCCATGTGCGATCGCCTCCCCTGCAGGCCGCCCAAGTGCGATCACGTCCCGTAAAGTCGACCCTCCTGAGATCACATCCCCCGTAAGCGGCGGCCCAGATGCGATCACGTCCCGTGAAGTCGACCCTCCGGCAATCACGTCCCGAATAGTCCCGCCCCTTGCAGCCGGACCAGGCGTATCCGACCCACGGGAGCCAGTCGTTTCGTTCCGAGCCGAAGCACCGGCAGTTAATGTCCACGGCACCATTGATCCCAGCGGTCCAGCCACTCTGTCGGCGACGGTGACGCTGACCCATTCGCCGTCGGCAACAATGGCCGCTGTGGCCGAAGCCCCGGCCAGCCGTCTCACGATCGCTTCGGCCGCTGCCGGACTTTCGCCGCGGGCGAGTGCCCTGGCGCCGGCAAGCGCTGCCTCTTCAAGCCGCAGTTGGGTGGCCCCCGCGGCTGCACCCGCCAGTAGGAGCGCCAAGAGCAGCAGCACAGCCGGGAGCGCTACGGCAAATTCCGCAGTCAATGCACCCCGGGAGTCCCCCGGGCCAGGGAGGCAACAGCCGAACCAGGGATCGGGCCGGAACGGGGGCCGCACGCCGGTCATGGCAAGGCCAGCGCCGTACGGATAAGGTTCAGCAAGAAGCCACGCACTTCGTCACTCCGCAGGATGAACACCAGCAGACCGGCGAATCCCACGGCTGCGAGTGTGGCGATGGCGTACTCGGCGGTAGCCATGCCCGCGTCCGATCCGAGGTGGCGCATGCGGCCGCGGCGGTATCCCCTGCCCCTCCCGGCACCCGGGAAAAGCTCAACGACGTTGCTGGTCACTTCGGCCCCGGTACCCGGCTCCTGTGCCGCGGGCCCCGCCTCGACAGTGATTTCGTCGGCGGAGACCCTGTGTTCCGTGGCATCAACGGCAGAGCTTTGGTTCATCAACATGGTGTTTTTCCCTTCAGGTTGTCCGGCCCGGTTGCCGGCACTTCCGACTCTTCCGGGCCGGGACGGCGCCGGTAAGGGACCGGCTGCCCTAAGTGGATAAGCAAGAGAATGTCCCTGTTGTGGAGGAAAGGTTCCGACGTGGCGCCACCAGGCCGGGACGGCACAATGAGTGACGGTTCAAAAGACGATCGTCCCGCAGGATAGGACGAAGCCCTGGTCGTGGCAGGAGGTTGGACGGCCGGAAGGCTGAGCGGTCAGGAGGGCACCAGTGCGAGGAGGACTGGAACAACTCCAAGGCAGATGAAAGCGGGCAGGGAGCACAGGCCGAGGGGAATGACCAGCTTCACGCCGAGCGACGCCGCGCGTTTCTCTGCGGCGCGGAAGCGCTCACGCCGGATCCTTGCCGCCTGGGCATAGAGGATGGCCGAGGAGGGAGCGCCTGTCAGTGCGGCGAATCCCAGTGCATCCCGCATTTCCAGGATCTCCGGCAGGTGGGCTTGCGAACTGCGCCAGGCCGTTCCCCAGTCCGCCCCAATGGCCAGTGCGGAGACGACAGGCTGTAGTGAAAGGCGGTACGCCGGGGAAGCTGCTGCGGCGACGAGTTCCAGTGAACGTCCCACTCCGGAGCCCGCGCCCAGCATGGCGGCCACCAGTTCCAGCATCATGGCAGTATCCCGCAAGCCATCGCTGCCGCCAACGGAGCTGAAGGAGCCTTCCCGGGGCCTGCCGCCGCCCGTCATTCCACCCGAATTGCCGCCGTTCTCGACGCGTTCACTTCCTCGTCCGTCCAAAGCCGCCGGGCGCGGTCCCGTTCCAGCCACCGGGCCGAGGCTCCTGAGCCGTTTCCCAGCACGCCCCGGCCCGGCGAATGCCAGGACCGCCGCGGCGGCCAGGCATCCCAGCACCACAGCGGCCGGCAAAAAATCGGTCATGACACGCCCGCTCCGGCGGCCGCCCGGACCAGCCTGGCGGACCAGATCCGGCCGGTGACGGTGAGGACCAGTCCGGCCGCCAAGGAGGCCAGGCCCAGAGGTGTCCCTACCAGAATGGCCACCGGGTCCACTCCCAAGGCGATGCCCAGCCCAAGTCCCATCAGTGGAAGCCAGGTCAACAGGCTCACCGTTGCCCTGGGACCGGCCAGGGCCGTCTGGCGGGCCGCTTCGGCGTCGTCCTCGACCTCCAGCTGGGCGGCAAACCGCGTCAGCACGTCAGCGAGCGGGCAACCACTGGCCTCAGCCATGTCAAAGCATGCGGCGAGCTGGACCCAGATTTGTGGTTCCCTGCCTCCCGCGCGCCAAAAGGCCACGGGGACAGCACTCCTGATGGCGTTTGACACGGGCGCGCCGCGCAAGGCGGCTGCGCGTGCCGTACCGAGCACGGCAACGGAGCATGGGTTGAGGCCGGGGCCCGGACAAGCACCCGCTTCATTGCCACCAAGACTGGCAGGATCCGACTGCGCCGAGTACAGGGACCACAGCTCGTCCCAGAGCCGCGCCGGGACCCTGCCGCCTGTGAGCAGCGCCGCCAACTGTTGAACCAGAAGGGTCAACGAGATACTGCCCGGCGTCTTGCTTTTCCGACGCATGAGCCCTGCCAGCGCACCGCGGCCGGCGTAAAAATCGCTCGCTGACCTTCCACGGCTGCGGAGACTGAACACAACTGCGCCACTCGCAGCCCCGCCGGATGCGCGGCCTACGGCACGGTGGAACCGGGCTGCTGCAGTCCGGGCCGGCCGCAGGAACAGCCACACAGCCAGGAAGAGGCAGCCGGCAAGGAGGGCAGTCACGCCGGGGTTCCGGTGAGGGGTTCATCCAGCCCCAGCCGGCTGGCCAACAGGCGCCACGCCGGGCCCGGAGTGGCTTCTCCGCGACGTATCTCCAGGGCAGGAAGGACGGCTAGGACGCCCTGGTTCTCTGCCATCAGGCCGATGCACGCCACCCGACGGCCCCGGGGCGGCCTGTCCACGTGGATGACAACGTCGAGGGCGCTGGATGCCTGAAGCCGTACCGCATCCTGCCCCAGCCCGGCCAGCGCCCCCAGTGCAGTCAGGCGGGCAGGGACGGCTGTAGCTGTGTTCGCGTGAATTGTTCCACCGCCACCGGAGTGGCCGGTGTTCATCGCCGTCAGCAGTTCCCGCACTTCGGCGCCGCGGCATTCGCCCACCACCAGCCTGTCGGGCCGCATCCGTAGCGCCTGGCGGACCAGCTCGCCCAGGTCCACTTCCCCGCCGCCTTCGAGGTTTCCGTGTCGGGACTCCAGGGAAACAATGTGAGGGTGTACTGGGTTTAGCTCTGAGGCGTCCTCGATCAGGACCATGCGCTCGTGGGGGGAGCACAGGCCGAGCATCGTGGACAGCAGCGTGGTCTTGCCTGAGCCGGTGGCGCCGCTGATGAGGAAGCTCAGCCGGTGCTCCACCACGCGTTCCAGTACTTCCTGGACGGTCTCGTCGAACATGCCACCGGACCGCAACTCGTCCATGGTGAACACCTGCTCCCGCCGGATGCGGACGCTCAACAGGGTGCCACCTGTGGAGATCGGCGGGAGGACCGCGTGGACGCGGTAGCCGCCGTCGAGCCTGACGTCCACACAGGGCGAGCCGTCGTCAAGGCGCCGCCCGCCGGCCGCGACCAGCCTGGACGCCAATGCCCGCACCTGGCCCTCACTGGCGAAGGCCACAGCAGAGCGTTCCAGCCCGTTTCCCCGGTCCAGCCACACGGAGTCGGGTGCGTTGACGAAAATGTCCGTCACGGCCGGATCCCGGGTGAGCTCCTGAAGCGGGCCCAGGCCGTTGAGCTCGGCGCTGATCCGTTCCGCGGCGGCGAGGGCGCCTGCCGTTCCCAGCATTTTCCCGGTGGCCTGGACAGCTGCGGCCACCCGGGAAGCCGTCAACGGCCCCGACTCCGCCATCACTGATTCTCGTACCGACTCCAGCAGGCCTGAGTCCAGTCCCCTGGAGCCGCCGGCCCGTGAATCGAGGGCCCGTGAATCACGGACGCGTGCCTGGCGCCGGGCGCCCGCCGGTGCTGCAGCGGATGCTCTGGACGCCGCGGACCCAGCGGACGCAGCAAAAAAGGAAGACGGCACGCTCACGGCAAACCGCCTGCTGCGAGTTCGCCGTCGAGCAGGTCCAGGACAGCGGCAGCAAAGTGCCTCACGCTGCGGCGTTTGCCCAGCTCAAGGAGGCGTCCGCTCTCTGATGCGCCCGTGACGCCGCGGAGGTCAGGGACCCGGCCGTGGACGGGCAGCCCGACGGCATCGGAGATCAGTGCACTGTCCAGGGCCGCGCCGGGCTTCCCGCGGACCAGGAGGGCAGCCTCCACGGGCGGAAGCTCCTGAAGCAGGCGGGCTGAAGCCACCGCAGCCTTCAGCTGGGCAGGGAGCACCACCAGGATGCGGTCGCAGTCCCAGGCGAAGGTGTGCAACGGCTCGGCGCCGCGGCCGATGTCCACCACCACCAGCTCGTAGCCGCGCCGGGCGGCATCGAGAACTCCGCCGGTGGCTGCGGCGTCCACTGGCGCGGGACGCTCCCGGCTCCCGGGCCAGGACAGGAAGGAGAAACCACCTGTTACGGGGAGGGAATCCGCCAGCTGACCGGGATCGATGCTGCCGCTTGCCTCGGACAAGTCCGGCCAGCGGAGTCCCGGCATTTCCTCAGCGGCCAGTGCCAGCTCAAGGCCCCCGCCCCACGGGTCACCGTCCACCAGAAGCACGCGAACGCCCATTCCGGCGGCCGCCTGGGCGATCCAGATGGCTGCTGTGGTTGCCCCCGCCCCGCCGCATCCGCCGGTGACGCCGAGCACCAGGCCTCCGGCCTGCGGCGAACGCGACCTGCTGAGGTACTCGGCCAGCCAAGCCGCGGCATCGGGCAGGACGGCTACACGTTCCGCGCCGAGGGCCGCCGCCAAGTGCCACAGGCTGTCGCCTTCCCCGTTAAGGCCAACCAACACGGCGGGAGCCCGGCGCCTGGGCGGCAGTTCGCGGACATCGCTGCCGACGAGTACGGCAGAGGAGGAATCCCAGTACCTGGCAGCCTCTACGACACCGGCCACCACCCTTAGCCGGGCGCCTGCGGCCGCGACGATGCGCTCCACCTCACCTTGCAGAAAGTCGAATCCAGTCACGAGCAGAACCTCCGCAGCCTCCTCCGGCAGCCATGCGCCCGGATCGGGGCCGCGGACAGGGGCCGCGTGGCCGTCCGACCCGGCCCGCTCCCCCGCTGCCTTGCGCCGTGCGGCCGTGACGGCAGTGGCCGAACCTGACGGTGGCGGTGTTTGCTGATGCCTGCTCATAGGGCAACTCTCATGGGCCGCGCGCAAAACCGTAACCAGTGATCGGCCCTATGTGGACAAACGCGCGCGGCCGACTCCTGTGGAGGACAACCGCGGACGGTAACAGGACACCCGGCAAAAGGGCAGCCCCTAGACAGGGCAGAATTGTCGTATGTACCTGCTGCTCGCCGCCCACCCCCAAGGCGCAGCCCTCCAGGAACTTACCCAGGCGGGAGACCCTCACCCCAACACCCCGGAACCGCGCGTGCTCGGCACGGCCGAGCTCGCCGCCGTCGTACGCCACCTCGAAAGCCGGCCGAACGGCGGTCCGCCGCCGCGTTGGATCTGGCACCGCACCCAGGACTGGTACCCCGCCCTGTTGGCGTCCGGCGTCGAGCTGGACCGCTGTTACGACCTCAGTCTTTGTGGCAACATCCTCGCCTGTTCCGAGTTCACGGCGCACACGGGCTACGCCCAAAACGCCGAAAAAATCACGCTGGATGAGGACCTCCAGCCTCCCCGGGCCCTCCAGCCGCCCGCACCGCCCGCAGAGCAGGGCGCGTTGTTCGAAGACCTGGGCCACGGCGCAGCGCCCAGGCACACAGCCGAAGAACTCCGGGCCGAATACGCCGCCCAGCAGGCAGCCCTGGCGGCAGCAACCCCCGGCGAGAACCGCCCCAAACGGCTCCAGCTCCTCCTCGCTGCCGAATCCGCCGCCGCGATGATCGCCGCCGAAATGCAGCATGCCGGCGTCCCTTGGCGGGAGGACCTGCACGAGAATATCCTCACCGATTACTTGGGGCCGCGCCCGCCATCCGGCCACCGTCCGGCCAAGCTCGAAGCCCTCAACACCGAGCTGCGGGGCCTGCTCAGCGCACCCGGGCTGAATCCGGATTCGCCGCAGGAACTGATGCGTGCCCTGCACCGTAACGGCATCGAAGTCAAGAGCACACGGCAGTGGGAGCTGAAGGAATCCAGCCACCCCGCCATTGAACCGCTGCTGGCCTACAAGAAGCTCTCCCGCCTGCACACGGCTAACGGCTGGACCTGGCTGGACGCATGGGTGGACAAGGGGCGGTTCCGGCCCGAGTACGTAGTGGGCGGGGTTGTCTCGGGCCGCTGGGCATCGCGCGGCGGCGGGGCGCTCCAGATTCCGCGGCAGATCCGCGGCGCGGTGCATGCCGATCCGGGCTACAAGCTCATTGTGGCGGATGCTTCCCAGCTGGAGCCCCGCGTCCTGGTCGCACTGGCCCAGGACGCCAAAATGGCCGAGGCTGCGCGGGACAAGGACCTGTACGCCGGCATCGCCGCCCAAGGATTCGGCGGTGACCGTGCAAAAGCCAAGGTGGCCCTCCTCGGCGCCATCTACGGTGCCACCACGGGCGAATCCGGGCGGCTGATGCCCCAGCTGGCGAAGACCTACCCGCGCGCCGTGGGCTTCGTGGAACAGGCGGCGCGGGACGGTGAAGCCGGCGGGACGGTCACCACCAGGCTGGGCCGCAGCAGTCCGCCACCGTCACGGCAGTGGTTTCAGAGCCAGCAATCCAGCACGGCCGAGGAACAGCGCAGCGCCGAATCGATCGCGCGCTCCCGCGGCCGGTTCACCCGGAACTTCGTGGTGCAGGGATCGGCGGCGGACTGGGCAGCCTGCTGGCTCGCGGAATTACGACGGCGGCTGCGAGCCATGCGCGCGGAAGGTTTCGGACACGCGGAGCTGGTGTTCTTCCTGCACGACGAGGTGATGGTCCATGCGCCTGAAGCTCAGGTCAACGCGTGCATCGCGGCAATTGAAGACGCGGCCAGCGCCGCCAAGGAGCTTTTGTTCGGGTCCATCCCGGTGGAGTTCCCGGTCAGCGTGGCCGTGGTGGACTCGTACGACAACGCCAAATAGGCCGCCCCGCAGGATTCCGGCACCCTAGCGGTCCGGTGGCGTCCTCCTCCAGTCACAGGCCATAGAACCGTCACAGGGCGCCCAGCGAAGTAACCTACCCGGGAGTAGTTGGCCGACCCCATGTGAGCCGCGTTACAGTCAATTAACGGGCTCAAGCAGGCGGGTCAAGCAACACATGCAAAGATGCATACCCAGGGGAGGTCCGGCACATGGCGGGCAGATTCGAAATACACCGCGTGGGTGACGAGGCCTACAGGCTCCGTCTCACCGACGCTGACGGCAACATTGTGGCGGTTTCGCCGAATTTCAGGCACGTTGGAGCATTGCTCGAGGGCATCAAGGCCGTCCGCGAGAATGCAGCTACCGGAATCGTGGTGGATCTCCGGCAGCAGCCCCAGTCTTAATGGAACTGACCGGCGGCAAGGGTGGCGCCGGTCAGATCATGATGTTGTGCAGGCGGGACTGGTCCCAAGGGACGGCCCAGCCCAACTGCTCAAAGAGCCCGTTGAGCACAATGCCTGTGAAGCCCCACACCACCACTCCGTTGACGGTAAAGGCCGGGCTATTGAACGTGCGCCCGGCGCGGCTGACGGTGGACATGACCCGGTTGTCCGGGTCCAGCAGGTCCCGGACCGGGATCCGGAAAACCTGTGCGGATTCCCCGTAGTCCACCACCCGCACCGGCGATGGCGAGGCCCACCAGGCCAGCACCGGCGTCACGAGGAAGTTGCTCCGTGCCAGCCCGAGCTCCTGCAGCGTGCCAAGGACTTCCACCCCTCCGGAGTCCAAGCCGGTTTCTTCCTCCGCTTCGCGCAGCGCCGCCTCCACCGGCGTTTCCCCCGGATCGATACTGCCACCTGGAAACGCGACCTGGCCGGGGTGCGACTCCAGGGTGTGTGCGCGTTCCAGCAGCAGGACGTCGAGGTCGGCCGGGGCGAGTGGCTTGCCGGACGATGCGGGGACGGTGTCCAAAACACCGAAGAGCATCAGTACGGCCGCCCTGCGCGCAATGCGTTCGTCCACAGTCAGCGCGGCCCAGAGGGCATCGGGTTCGGGGGCGTTGCCTGCTTCGGTCCGCTGTACGAGGTCGATCAGGTCCTCACGTGCGCTCACGGAACCCGTTTCTGTGATTCCATCCGGATTTCCGCGGCGCGGTGCGTCTCAGCCAGCAACTGGGCCAGCAGCTGTTCGCTGCCGGGAGCAAGCTCGTATTTCAGCAGTTTGGCGGCTTTGGCGGGATCGGTCTCGCCCAGGCCGTAGCTGGGGCACCAGTTGGCCACCGGGCAGGCCCCGCAGGCCGGCTTCCGCGAATGGCAGACCCGCCGCCCGTGGAAGACCACGCGGTGCGAGAGCATAGTCCAGTCCCTGGGTTCGAACAGCTCGCCGACGTCGAATTCGATCTGGACAGGATCCTCGGAGCCGGTCCAGCCAAAGCGGCGTGCCAGGCGTCCGAAGTGCGTGTCCACAGTGATGCCTGGGACGCCAAAGGCATTGCCCAGCACCACGTTCGCCGTCTTGCGGCCCACCCCCGGGAGGGTCACAAGGTCCTCAAGCCTGGACGGCACCACACCGTTGTATTCATCCACCAGGCGGGTGCCCAGCGCAATCAGGCTCCGGGTTTTTGCCCGGAAGAACCCGGTGGGTTTGATGATTTCTTCCATGACGGCCGGGTCTGCCTCGGCCATTGCGCGGGCGTCGGGGTACTTGGCGAACAGCACCGGGGTGATCTGGTTGACGGTGACGTCGGTGGTCTGCGCGGACAGGACAGTGGCCACAAGCAGCTCAAAGGGGCTCCGGAAATCGAGCTCCGCGTGAGCGTAGGGGTACTTCTCAGCCAGAGCCTTGTTGATGCGCCGCGCGCGGCGCTTCAGGGCCAGGAGGGACTCGTTCGAGACCTTGGGTCCGGACGCCGCCGCCGTTGGCCCCGGCGCAGCCCCCCGGGCCGCGCCGTTCCTTGAAGTACGTGAAGTGGCCACCGGGCCGGCTAACCGCGCTCGATGTTGCTCAGGTCGCGCAACACGCCCACGCGGCCGTCGGTGTGCTGGACCAGGAACTCGTGGCCCCGATCCTCGAGTGCCAGGACCCAGCCGCCCGGCTCAATGACGAAGGCGGGGGCACCGGTCCGGGGATCAACGGCCGTCCGGTGCTGTGCGACGGCGAACCAGAAGGCCTCGTGGACGGGGTGCTCCTCGGATTCCTCGGGGCGGCTTGCCGGATCCACCGTGGCGCCAATGGGCTCTTCCTTGCGAACCTGCGGGTGGACGGCCGTGGCTGGAATGGGATCGGACGCCTGGCGGGCCGGCGTGACCGCCGGGGTATCGTTCCCGTGGGCCTCATCTGCTGCGGCAACCACTGCGGGAGGTACGACGTCGGCTGCCTGGGTTGGGGGCCCAAAGTCACCTTCTGAAGGCCATTCGGATACCTCGGGGGCCGACGAGACGGCTGCCGTGTCGGCGGCGCGGGACTGCACAGGCTGTGCTTTCTGCGCGGGCGCCGGCACCTGCTGTGCTGGCTGCGCCTCCTGCGGGGACGGCTGTACAGGCGCGTACGGCGAGGTTCCCGGCGTCGTCACCGTCTGGGGTCCTGTGTGTCCAATGGAACTGGAAACAACCGAAGAACCGGCTGCAGCAGCCGGACCCGTGGAAAATCCTGTTGCACCAGTGGCAGCACCGGGAACAGCGGCATGATCCTTGTCCGGTGAAGCGCCTGACACGGGCTTAGCTTCCTCCGGGGCAGTGGGTTCCTTCGGGGCCTTGGGCGTGCGCGGTTTAGGCAGCGGAACGGCAGACTCGCGGGCCACCACGTGGGCCGGGACCTCCTGACGCCCTTCGAAGTCGCTGGCGAAGTACGGAATGAACCTGCCCAGCACGGTGGCCGCAAACAGGACGACGGAGCCGATCAGTCCTGCCAGCAGGGCGGGGTGGTAGTCGCTGGCTACGGACAGGAAGAAGAACGCAACCGAGAAGGACGCCACCACGGACGCGAACTGGTCGACGGACAGCGATCCGATCCGGACCTTCGTGGCGGGCGCAAGCCTGCGGGCCGCAAAGAGTGCGCTGACGATCAGCGGCAGGACGATTCCCAGCCCGAGGAAGAACAGGTTACCCACGTTCCAGAGATTGAACCTGGTGAGGAAGACCGGCAGCAGGGAGGTGACAAAAAGAATGAGGGTGGCGGCGAAGACGGTGAGGTCACGGACTGTGAAGTGCCCCAGAACTGCCTGGTGCCGGGAGCTGGCCTTCCCGATGGCTGGCTCCGGCTGGCCTTTCCCCGCGCTGCTCCCGGACGAGCCGTCAGGTCCGGCCGCTGTTGCACGGCCGGTTGTCTGGCCGAAGCTCTGCTGGTTCATTCTGTTCTCCTTAGCGTGGCGGCACGGGACCTTGCGGTCCCACAAACCGTGCCGTCTGAAACGGTGTTGCCGGCCGGGTCACCCGCAACGCTGTTACCCGGCCGGACGGTTCCGTCGAAAGTCACAATTCAATCTCAGCCTAGCCAACAGCCTTGGCGATCACTAGCCGAAGGGTTGGCTGCGTGGCGTCCCCGGCGAGTGGGCGAAACCATTCACCGCTTAATAAACGCCGCTCACGGGCACCTCTGTGACAGGGCACACACAGCTGCGGACTCAAGCATTAGTCTTGATTTCGGAACAGCTCTTTGCGGAATGTCCGTGACCGGCCGTTGCCCAATGCCGCGCAAAGCGGTGGGGTGCCGCCCGGCCACGGCACATGCCGCGCAGCAAAGGTCGATGAATGATGAGGTTCACCATGTCCCAGGACACTCCCGGCTCCACCGCCACCGCTCCCGAAGCTTCCGTGCAGAGCGACCAGCAGGGCGATGCCTTCGAAAATCTGCTGCACGAGAACCGCAAGTTTGCGCCAACCCCGGAATTCGCTGCCGACGCCGTGGTCACCGCAGCCGATTACGCCGAGGCCGACGCCGACCGGCCGGCGTTTTGGGCCAAGAAGGCCCGTGAACTGCTCACCTGGTCCAAGGACTTCGATGAGGCCCTGGACTGGTCCAACCCGCCCTTCGCCAAGTGGTTCGTAGGCGGGGAGGTCAACGCCGCCTATAACGCCCTGGACCGGCACGTGGAGAACGGGCTCGGGGACCGGGTGGCCATCTATTTCGAGGGCGAACCCGGCGATACCCGCACCTACACCTACGCCCAGCTCACCGAGGAAGTAAAGAAGGCCGCGAACGCGTTCGAATCCCTCGGCGTGGCCAAGGGCGACCGGGTGGCCGTCTACCTGCCCATGATCCCCGAAGCCGTGATCACCCTGCTGGCCTGCGCCCGCATCGGTGCGGTTCATTCTGTGGTGTTCGGCGGGTTCTCCGCCGACGCACTCCGGTCCCGGATCGACGACGCCGAAGCCAAGCTGGTGGTCACCGCCGACGGCACCTACCGGCGCGGCAAGCCCAGCGCCCTCAAACCGGCGGTCGACGACGCCCTGTCCCGTCCTGGTGACGGTAGCGGCCACAGCGTGCAGAACGTGGTAGTGGTCAAGCGCAACGGCCAGGACGTGGACTGGCACGAGGGCCGCGACCACTGGTGGGACGACACCGTCGGTGCGGCATCCGCCCAGCACACCGCCGTCGGGCATGACTCCGAACACCCTTTGTTCATCCTGTACACCTCCGGCACTACCGGAAAGCCCAAGGGCATCCTCCACACCACCGGCGGCTACCTTACCCAGGGCGCCTACACCCACAAGGCAGTCTTCGACCTGCACCCCGACACGGACGTCTACTGGTGCACGGCCGACGTCGGCTGGGTCACCGGGCACTCGTACGTCGCCTACGCCCCGCTCATCAATGGCGCCACCCAGGTCATGTACGAAGGCACCCCGGACTCCCCGCACCAGGGCCGGTGGTGGGAGATCGTGGAGAAGTACAAGGTGTCCATCCTCTACACCGCGCCCACAGCGATCCGCACGTTCATGAAGTGGGGCCGGGATATCCCGGACAAGTACGACCTCTCCTCCCTCCGGGTCCTCGGTTCGGTGGGTGAATCCATCAACCCCGAGGCCTGGATGTGGTACCGCGACGTCATCGGCTCCAACAAGGCACCGATCGTGGATACCTGGTGGCAGACCGAAACCGGCGCCCAGATGATCGCCCCGCTGCCCGGCGTCACTGCCACCAAGCCCGGCTCGGCCCAGGTGCCTCTGCCCGGCATCGCCGTGGACGTCGTGGACGAACTCGGCCAGTCCGTCCCGAACGGCCATGGCGGGTTCCTGGTCATCCGTGAGCCCTGGCCCGCCATGCTCCGCGGCATCTGGGGCGACCCCGAACGGTTCAAGGACACTTACTGGTCCCGCTTCGAGACCATGTACTTCGCAGGCGACGGCGCCAAGAAGGATGAGGAAGGCGACATCTGGCTCCTGGGCCGCGTGGATGACGTCATGAACGTCTCCGGGCACCGGCTCTCCACCACCGAAATCGAATCCGCCCTCGTCTCGCACCCGTCCGTCGCCGAAGCCGCCGTGGTGGGCGCTGCGGACGAGACAACCGGCCAGGCCGTCGTCGCGTTCGTCATCCTCCGTAGCGACGTGGTGGACTCAGGCGACCAGATCATCGCCGAACTCCGCAACCACGTGGGCAAGGAAATCGGCCCCATCGCCAAACCCAAAACCATCCTCGTGGTACCCGAACTGCCCAAGACCCGCTCCGGGAAAATCATGCGCCGCCTCCTCAAGGACGTCGCAGAAGGGCGCGAAGTAGGCGACGCCACCACCCTGTCGGACCCGACCATCATGAAGCAGATCGCGGCATCCCTGCGGAAGTAATGCGTGGCAGGGCGAGGAGCGGCAGTCATCCTCTGCGCGCTGCTCGTTCCTCGCTCTGACGCGCGCTGCCGGATAACTCCCGCTCCTCGTCGACGGCGCTTCCCACCACTGTGGGCGGCGCCGTCGCCGTATGCTTGGTGCAGCCCCTGTCCGCTGGCTTTAAGGATGGTTTTTAGATGCTTCCCGCTGCTCGACATCAGGCGATTGTGGACGCCGTCCAGCGTGAGCGGGTTGTTCGCGTGTCCGACTTGGCGCAGCAGTTGGGCGTTTCGCTGATGACCGTGCGCCGGGATATTGAACTGCTGGAGGAGGGCGGCCGGCTGGAGCGGATCCACGGCGGCGCCAAGATCCCCGGTGATGTCAGCACGCACGAACCCGGCTTTGAGCTCAAATCCACCCAGCTGACGGCCGAGAAGAAGGCCATCGCCCTGGAGGCAGCCAGCCTGGTGCACGAAGGCATGGCAGTGGGCCTCAGCGCCGGGACCACCACGTGGGCGCTTGCCAAGGAACTGGTCAACGGTCCGCGCATCACGGTGGTCACAAACTCCGTGCGCATCGCGGACCTGTTCCATCACGGCGCATCCGCCGGCTCTGCCCGTTACGGCTCCACGGTGATCCTCATCGGCGGCGAACGCACGCCGTCGGACGCGCTTGTTGGGCCCATCGCGACGGCGGCCCTGAAGCAGCTGCACCTGGATGTGCTGTTCCTGGGTGTGCACGGCATGGACGCGGACGCCGGCTTCACCACCCCCAACCTGCTGGAAGCCGAGACGGACCGAGCCTTCGTGGCCGCGGCGCGCAACGTCGTCGTACTGGCTGACCACACCAAGTGGGGAATGCTGGGGATCAGCACCATAGCGGCCCTGGACGAGGCCGATGAGGTCATCAGCGATGCTGGCCTCAGCCCCGAAGCTCGTCGGATCCTGGGCGAGCGGACCGGCAGGCTTCGGATCGCGGGTTAGCCGGACTTCCCTAGGGACAGCCGCAGGACTGGCGGACGTGCAATTTAGTAGCGAAGATGCGGTGCCGGGGCTTCTCGCCGCGTCGGGCGGCCACGAGGGCGGCCACGGCGGCCTCTGCCATATCGGCCACGGGCTGCTCGACCGTAGTTAGCGGTGGCCACGAGTATTCGGCCTCAATGGAACCGTCGAACGAGGCGACTGCGATATCGCCCGGCACCGAGAGGCCGGCCTCATGGATCGCCCGCAACAGACCGATCCCCTGCATGTCAGAGGTGGCAAAGATGGCTGTTGGCCGGTTGATCGACGCCAAAAGGCGTTGCCCGGCAACATAACCGCCGGGCCGAGTGAATGAGCTGTACACGATGGGCCCCTCCGGCAGGCCCGCTTCCTGCAATGCCTCCCGCCAACCGACCTCACGGCCATCTGTGCTGTCGGAAACGTTGGTGCCCATTGCCAGGCCGATGTTGGTGTGGCCGTGGCTGATCAGATGCTGGACTGCGATCCGGGCGCCGGCTGCGAGATCAACACCGATGCTGTTGAAACCGGGGGCATCCCGTTCCTGGTTCAGCAGTACGGAGGGGATGTCTGCCGTTTCCAGGACCTCCAGATCGGGTTCAAAGAGGACGCTGGCCAACAGCACCCCGTCCACCTGCCGGGCAGCCAAGTTGCGGATATTTCGCCGCTCCTTGGCGAGGTTCCCGTCTGAGTTGCTCAGCACCAGGGCATAGCCCAAGTCGGCCGCTGCATCCTCCACCGCGTGGGAGAACAGAGCGAAGAAAGGATTGGAAATGTCCGGGACCACAAGCCCCAGGGTCTCGCTGGAGCCCAGCTTGAGGGCGCGGGCCGCCGCGTTGGGGCGGTAGCCCAGGACGCGGATGGCGTCCTTGACCTTCGCTTCGGTGACGGGGGCCACCTTCTTTGGCCCGCCGTTCACCACATAGCTGACGACGGCGGTGCTGACGCCGGCGTACCGGGCAACGTCCTTGCGGGTCACCGGGCCGCGCGGGGCCTGCACTGCTGGAGTCGTCATGATGTCAATGCTAGCTATCGAATTTCCGGGGCATCGCCAAAGTCGCGGATGGGCAGCCGTTCCCCACCGCGGAGGGCTGACTCGTGGGCCACAATGCCGGGAAGGGTGAACCGCGCGGCAACCCAGGCATTGACAGGTGGCAGCGTCCCGGTGTTGACCGCTGTCACGAAGTCGTCCACCAGGAAGTGGTGGCTGCCCTCGTGGCCGTTTGGCGCGCCGCGGAACTCCTCAGGGAGCCGTTCGGCGTCGTGGACTGGCGAGAGCCCGGAGACAAACGCGTCCCTCAGTTCCGGGGCAACGTTCGCCAGGGACGGGTCGTCCAGGGACATGCTGGGACGGGTTTCGAACTGCTCGGAAATATCGTGGACGTTTTCCTTGTCCTGCCACACTGTGACTTTGGCGAGCTGCTCGAAGCTGGCCTCCGTACCGAAGAACCGGAACCGGGACTCCCTGATGTGCGAGGGATAGCCCACCCGGCGCATCTCGTTGGTGCGCATCACGCCGCCGTCGTTGAGTTCAAAGAGGGCCGTGGCGTTGGAGAAGTCATTTCCGAACATGCTGACTTCCTTGTCAAAGACGCCGTCATTGCGGTCATCCTTCACTCCTACGCAGCTGACGCTGACCGCATGGGCGGGGACGGCGCCGAGTACTCCGCCGACTGCGTGCGTGGGGTACAGCATGGGTGGGTAGCTGGCGGTTTCCTTCCAACGCTCGCCGCCGCTGTACTGGTAGGCGTCGTAGAACCCTAGATCCATGTCGTGGACGTAGTCCCCTTCGGCGTAGAAGATCCGCCCGAAGCGGCCGGCGGCAAGCTGCTTGCGTGCGTAGACGGTGGCGGGGTTGTAGTAACTGGTCTCCCCCATCATGTAAACCAGGCCGGTTTCACGGACGGCGTCGATGATCCGGGCGATTTCGTCCTCGGAAATGGCCATGGGGACGGCCGAGTAGACGTGCTTGCCGGCACGAAGGGCCTGCTCCACCAGGGGACCGTGCGTCCAGCGCTGGGTGAAGATTGCCACGGCATCGACGTCGGAGGCGAGAAGTTCCTCGAAGCTCGCCTTTGCCCCCACCAAGTGGTAGCGCTCCACTGCCTCAGCGGCACGCTCCGGAAGCTCATCCACCACATACACCGAGCTCACGCCGGGGTGGAGATTGAAGAGGTGCGCGAACTGGCCGCCGAACTGGCCGGCTCCTACTACGCCGATTGAAAACGCCATTGTCCCTCTTTCCACGGGTGCTTGCAGGAGCGCCGGGCAAGCGCTGTCCATCAGGAATCCCAGTGTTGCACCGGAATCTACTCGAGTCAATGGGCTAGCGACTGGATTAATCCCTGTCAAATAAGCCTAGAAATTCTTCTTGCCACATTCAATCTACTCGTGTAGATTTCTCACCAGTTGTTATCCACATCACAGTCAGGAAAGGGTCGACGATGACCACCCTTGCCAAGCACACGAGATCCGCCCCGCCTAAGCCCGGAGCCCCCATGCCGCGCGGCGGCTACCGCCAGCTGGGCGACCTCAAGATCGCCCTCCTCTTCATCGCCCCGGCCATGATCGGGTTCGTCTTCTTCTACGTTGTCCCGACCATCCGCGGTGTGTACCTGAGCTTCACGGAGTACAACATCCTGGGTGACCCGGAATGGGTGGGGATGGACAATTACACGGCCATCGCCAAAGACCCGCTGTTCTGGAATTCCCTGGCGGTCACGGGCCAATACGTCTTCCTCAACATCGTCCTCCAGACCGCCCTGGCCCTGGGCCTGGCCCTCCTGATGCACCAGGTGGCAAAGTCCACGCTCATCCGCGGCGCACTGCTGTTGCCCTACCTGATGTCAAACGTCATCGCGGCGCTGCTGTGGTTCTGGATGCTCGACTACCAGATCGGTGTGGTCAACCAGTTCATCGAATGGTCCGGCCTCCCCCGGGTCGCCTTCTTCGGAAGCGAGGAGTGGGCCATCCCCACCCAGGCTCTGATCAACACGTGGCGCCACATGGGCTACACAGCCCTGCTGATCTTCGCCGGGCTCCAGGCCATCCCTGGCCACGTCTACGAAGTGGCCAAACTCGACGGCGCGTCACCGTTCCAGACCTTCAGCAAAATCACCATTCCGCTGCTGCGGCCGGTGCTGGTCCTGGTCCTGGTTGTCACGGTGATCGGCTCGTTCCAGGTATTTGACACCGTTGCCGTGACCACCGCCGGCGGGCCGGTCAACGCAACCCGCGTCATCCAGTACTACATCTACCAGCGTGCCTTCACCGAGTCGGACTTCGGCTACGGATCTGCAATTGCCGTCATTCTCTTCCTCATCCTCGCCTTCGTGGCCTTCATCCAAATGAAGTTCCTCAAGGGCAACGAGTCGGACCTGGACTAGGAGCCCCGCATGACCACCACCACCAGCCGCGCACCGCTGCCGGCCTCAACTCGCCGCCGTCGTCCGTTCAACCCCCGCCGGGCAGGTGCCTGGGCCCTCCTGGTCCTGGCCATCGCGGTCTCAGTCCTGCCCTTCCTCTGGGTGCTGCGCACGGCATTGTCCACCAACTCGGCACTGGCTTCCAACTCGGCCAGCCTGCTTCCCGCGGAATTCACTTTCGGCGCCTTTATGCGGGTATTCGGCCTGCAAAGCCCAGCCGACGCCGTCGCGGAAGGCGGTTCCGGTGCCGCCATCGATTTCTGGCTCTACCTGCGGAACTCCATCATCTTCTCCTCCATCACCACCGCCGGAGCCGTGTTCTTCAGTTCGATGGCTGCGTACGCCTTTGCCCGGCTGCGCTGGAAGGGACGGAACCTGGTGTTCAGCCTGTTCCTCGGCACCATGCTGGTCCCGCCGATCTTCACGGCCCTGCCGAACTTCCTGTTCATCAAGAACCTGGACCTGCTCAACACCATGCTCGGCATGGTCCTGCCGTACGTCTTTATGACACCGTTCGCCATCTTCTTCCTGCGCCAGTTCTTCCTGAACATGTCCCGGGAAGTCGAAGAGGCGGCAATGCTCGACGGCGCCAAGCACCTGCGCATCTTCTTCCAGATCGTTCTCCCCAACGCCGCTGCCCCCATCGCCACCCTCGCACTGCTCACCTTCATCGGCCAGTGGAACGAATACTTCTGGCCTTTGCTGGTCGGTTCCCAGGATGACGTGCGGGTCCTGCAGGTGGGCCTCGGTGTCTTCAAATCACAGTCCCCGCAGGGAGCCCCGGACTGGTCCGGCCTGATGGCCGCCACCCTCATTTCGGCCCTGCCCGTCCTGATCCTCTTCGCCGCCTTCGGCAAGAAGATCGTCAACTCCATCGGCTTCTCCGGCATCAAGTAAATTTCCCCACCAGTAACAGCCCATCGCATCCCCCGAACGGAAAGTAGAACCATGAAGAAAACCCTCGGCGCCGTTGCCGTCGCCGCAACTGTGGCACTGTCCCTGTCCGCCTGTGGCGGCGGCTCATCGTCCTCGGCAGAGTCTGCCAAAGGCGAGATCAGCTACTGGCTGTGGGACGCCAACCAGCTGCCCGCCTACCAGCAGTGCGCAGACGACTTCACCAAAGCCAACCCGGACATCAAGGTCAAGATCACCCAGCGCGGCTGGGACGACTACTGGAGCACCCTGACCAACGGCTTTGTCGGCGGCACTGCCCCGGACGTCTTCACCAACCACCTCGGACGCTATGGTGAGCTCGCCGAAAACAAGCAGCTGCTGCCCATCGACGACGCCGTCGAGAAAGACAACGTAGACCTCACCGCCTACAACGAGGGCCTCGCGGACCTCTGGGTCGGCCAGGACGGCAAGCGCTACGGCCTGCCGAAGGACTGGGACACCATCGGCCTGTTCTACAACAAGGCCATGCTCGCCAGCGCCGGCATCACCGAAGACCAGATGAAAGACCTCGCCTGGAACCCCGAAGATGGCGGAAGCTACGAAAAGGTCATCGCCCACCTGACCGTTGACAAGAACGGCAAGCGCGGCGACGAGGCCGGCTTCGACAAGGACAATGTCGCCGTCTACGGCCTGGGCCTCAATGGCGGAGGAGATTCCTCCGGCCAGACGGAGTGGAGCTACCTCACCAACACCACCGGCTGGTCCCACACGGACAAGAACCCGTGGGGTACGCACTACAACTACGACGACCCCAAGTTCCAGGAAAGCATGGCCTGGTTCGCCGGACTGGCCCAGAAGGGCTACATGCCCAAGCTGGAGACCACGGTCGGCGCCGCGATGGCAGACACCTTCGCAGCCGGCAAGTCTGCCATCAACGCCCACGGCTCGTGGATGACCGGCCAGTACATCAGTTACAAGGGCATCGAGGTGGGCATCGCCCCGACTCCCGTTGGTCCGGAAGGCGAGCGCGCCTCCATGTTCAACGGCCTGGCTGACTCGATCTGGGCAGGCACCAAGAAGAAGGACGCCTCCATCAAGTGGGTGGAGTACCTCGCTTCCGCTGACTGCCAGGACGTTGTGGCCTCGAAGGCCGTGGTCTTCCCGGCGCTCAAGACCTCCTCTGACAAGGCCGCCGAAGCCTTCAAGGCCAAGGGTGTGGACGTGACGGCCTTCACCGAGCACGTCAAGAACAAGACCACTTTCCTGTACCCGATCACTGATAACACAGCCAAGGTCAAGGGCATCATGGAGCCCGCCATGGACGCCGTGGTGTCCGGCAAGGCGCCCGCCAGCTCCCTGACCCAGGTCAACGAACAGGTCAACGCCCTCTTCAAGTAGGCCTGGTCCACCAAAAAACGTGACTGCGGGTGTGGCCGCAGTCATCGGCTCCGGATGCCGCCGTTTCCTCCTCGCGGCGGCGGCATCCGGACACCACACCCCAACACAGCACCACCACCGTCCTGCGTCAGTGAACGCACGCCATAATTACCGAAAGAGATATACCTATGGATTCGCTCCACCTCCGTACCGCCGGCACCAGCCTGGTGATCAGCTTCGACAGCGGGGAGGCCGAGATTATCCATTGGGGCGCCGATTTGGGTGACGCCCCACTTCCGGACCTCGCCATCCTCGGCGAGCCGATCCCGCACTCCGCCATCGACGCCACCGTACCCGCCAGCCTCCTGCCGCAGGCGTCCTCCAGCTGGCGTGGCCGTCCCGCCCTCCGCGGCCACCGCGTCGCCGACGGCGTCTCCGGCCTCGACTTCTCAGCTCGCCTCCGCGTCGTCACAGCGACGGCCGAGGGTAACTCCGCTGCCATCGTCCAGTCCGATCCCGACGCCGGCCTCACCGTCCTGTCCTCGGTGACATTGCACGACGGCGGCCTGCTGGAGCTGCGTCACACCGTCACCAACGATGGCACCACGCCCTATCAGCTCGACGAACTGGCAACCGTCCTCCCGGTGGCGCCGGACGCCGTCGAACTCCTTGACCTGACCGGGCGCTGGTGCCGGGAACGCCACCCGCAGCGCCGTCCCATCCAGCAGGGCACCTGGGTCCGCACCGGCCGGCATGGCCGCACCGGACACGACTCCTCGCTGCTCTTCGCCGCCGGCACCGCTGGATTCGGCAACCGCCACGGGAAGGTCTGGGCCACGCACCTTGCCTGGAGCGGCAACCACGAGCAGTTCGCAGACAGCATCGGCGACGGCCGCACCATGATCGGCGGCTCGGAGCTCCTCGGCCCTGCCGAAGTGATCCTCGAGCCGGGTGCCAGCTACACCACTCCGGCACTGTTCGCCGCCTACTCCGACCGCGGCCTGGACGGCATCAGCGAGGCGTTCTACAACTGGTTCCGCTCCCGCCCCCACCACGTGCTCCCCGCCGCAGGCGGCGGCAAGCCCCGCCCCGTAGTGCTCAACACCTGGGAAGCTGTCTACTTCGACCACAACCTGCCCACCCTGATCGAGCTCGCCGATTCCGCCGCCGAGCTCGGGGTGGAACGATTTGTCCTCGACGACGGCTGGTTCCGCGGGCGACGCCACGACAACGCCGGGCTTGGCGACTGGTACGTGGACGAGGCGCTGTGGCCGGACGGGTTCACGCCGCTGATCGACGCCGTGACATCCCGCGGAATGGAATTTGGGCTCTGGGTTGAACCGGAAATGATCAACCTCGACTCCGACATAGCCCGCGCCCGCCCCGAATGGATCGTCGGCCCGGCCGCCATTTCGCACAAGGACGGCGGCCGCCTGCCGATCGAGTGGCGGAACCAGCATGTGATCGACCTCGTGAACCCCGAAGCGTGGCAGTACATCTTCGACCGCGTGGATGCGCTCCTGTGCGAGAACAAGATCAGCTACCTCAAATGGGACCAGAACCGGGACCTGCTGGAGCACGGCCACGCCGGACGCTCCTCCGTCCACGAGCAAACCCTGGCGGCCTACCGGCTCTTTGACGAACTCAAGAAGGCCCATCCCGGCGTCGAGATTGAAAGCTGTTCCTCCGGCGGCGCCCGCGTTGACCTGGGGATCCTGGAACGCACGGACCGGATCTGGGCCTCGGACTGCAACGACGCCCTGGAACGGCAGACCATCCAACGCTGGACCGGGCTGGTGGTCCCGCCCGAACTGGTGGGTGGCCACGTCGGCCCCACCACCTCGCACACCACAGCCCGCACCCACGACCTGTCCTTCCGTGCCATCACGGCCTTGTTTGGCCACTTCGGCATGGAGTGGGACGTCCGGGAGGTGCAGGGTGCGCAGCGCGACGAGCTCAAGCGCTTCATTGGGCTGTACAAAGAACACCGCGATCTCATCCACTCCGGGCGCATGGTGCGCGCGGACGTTGCCGACGGCTCCCTGCTCCTGCACGGCGTAGTGGCCTCCGGAACCGATTCGGCCCGACCCGCACAGGGCACAACGGCGGCACTGTTCGCCCTGGTCAGCACGCGCACCGCGTTCGCTGAGCAGACCGGCCGCATCACCATCCCCGGGCTCGAACCTGAAAGCACCTACCGGGTGGAGGCCATCTTCCCGACACCTGGAGACGCTGACTACGCCCACACCTACACGCAAGTGAGGCCGCCGTCATGGCTGGCCGACGGAGCAGTTGCCGGCGGCCGCTTCCTGGCCGAAGTGGGCCTGCCGATGCCCATCCTGAACCCGGAACATGCCCTCGTGCTGAGGTTCACCGCACTATAGTGTCGGATTCTGCTCCATCATTTGCTGGCCGAGTCCCACGCCTCCTGGAATGGCGGCACGGTGGAACCACACCGGACGAATGATGGTGCAGAATCCGGCGCTCAGGCTGGCGCCAATCGGTCATCAGCCGTCATCACCTAAAGTTGGCAGCATGAACGAATCCGATCAGAGCCTCCCAGACAGCAGTACCAAGACCGCCGGGCGTGGCACCATCCTCGTGATCAACGGCCCCAACCTCAACCTGTTGGGAACCCGAGAGCCGGAAAAGTACGGCACCTCCACCCTCGCCGACGTCGAGAAGCTGGCCGGTGCCACCGCTGAGGCCCATGGATTCACGGTGGAATGCGTCCAGTCCAACCATGAGGGCGTGCTTCTTGACGCCATCCACGCAGCCCGCGGCACCGCCGTCGGCATTGTGCTGAACGCCGGTGCCTTCACCCACACGTCTTTGGCCTTGCGTGACGCCCTCGCAGCGGTTCAACTTCCCGCAGTCGAGGTCCACATCACCAACGTGCACCAGCGCGAGGAGTTCCGGCACCATTCCTTCTTGTCCCCCGTCTGCACTGCTGTCATCGTGGGCGCCGGAGTGTTCGGTTACAAGCTCGCCATCGACTACCTGGCCGAAGCGCTGTAGCCATGACCGCCGGGCCGGAGCCCGAATCGGACGGTGTGCGCGTCCCGGCCGAGCCCGATGGGCATACCGCCGCGTGGTACCGGCATTTTGGCAGCGTGGAAGCCCCCGGTTCCTCCCCTTGTTACGCCGAATGGACGCTGGGGATCGCCGACGACCCGCAGATCATCGCCCGCATTGACCGGTGGCCGCATGACAAACGCCAGCCCAACCTGCTCCTTGCCGCCGCCCGGTACCTCGGAGCTGTGCCGGGCCCCTTTGAACAGTTCCGCGACTTCCTCAACGCCCGCTGGGACGATGTCAGCAGGATTGTGCTCTCACGGTCCACGCAGACCAACGAGGCAGGCCGCTGCGCCACGCTGCTGCCGTCGCTGGCGGCCATCTCGGAGGCTGAGGGTAAGCCGCTGGCTTTGCTGGAGGTGGGCGCCTCAGCGGGCCTGGTACTGTATCCGGACCGGTACGGCTACGAGTACGACGACGGCACGACAGTCACGCGGTTATCTCCCCGCCCGGACGTTGGAGCCCCGGCCGGGGTCCCCATCCTGAACTGCGCCACCACCGGCCCGGTACCTTTGCCGGCCTCGCTCCCGTCCGTGGTGTGGCGGGCTGGCATCGACCTGAATCCCTTGGACGTGGGGGATCCTGGGGACGTCGCGTGGCTGGAGGCACTGGTGTGGCCGGAACAGGAGTTTCGGCGCACACGACTCCAGCAGGCCGTCGCCATCGCCCGGCAGGATCCGCCACACCTCGTTGCCGGCGACCTGAACGAGCGGTTGCTGGAACTCGCCACCCAGGCGCCGGACGATGCAGCACTGGTGGTCTTCCACAGCGCGGTGATGGGTTATCTGACCGCCGCCGGCCGGACCGAATTCCGGCGGACCATGCAGCACCTCGCCGCCAGCCGGGGCGTCCATTGGCTCAGCAACGAGGGGCACATGGTCATTTACCAGGAGGACGGTTCAAACGTGGTCCCCGAGATTGACGCGCAGCGGATCCTTGGCAGGTTCCTGCTGACTCATAACGGCAGCCCGGTGGCCATCACCGGCCCGCATGGCCAAAGCCTCGAGTGGCTCTGACCCTTGCAGCTACCGGATGCACTGTTACTTCTGGATGCACTGCCCGGAGGATACCGGCGCACTGAGGCCGGGAGCCTGGGACGCCACCGGGTTGAGGTCATCCATAGTGATGGCGAAACCCAGTTCTGTGTCTGATGTCGCCTTGGCAAAGATCACACCGGCCACCAAGCCCTCCGTGGTCAGCAGCGGCCCGCCGGAGTTGCCGGGCTGGATGTCCCCAGCGAGCCGGTAGATCTCCTCGGGTGCCGGGCTGTTTCCATAAATGTCCGGCACCAGCACCGTGGTGATGTCCTGCACCGTGGCCGGTTTGGACAGGAATGGACCGCCGTGCGGATAGCCGGCGAAGGCCGCCGGGCTGCCGTTGGGAAGGTCCGGGCTCAGGGCCAGCGGCTCGGCGGGAAGTCCATCAACTGCCAGGACAGCGAGGTCGTGCCTGGTATCGAAATAGACCACCCGTCCAGGCATGGCACTGCCGCCAGGGACCTCCACAACGGGTTGCGACACGCCCGCCACGACGTGGGCATTGGTCACAACCCTTCCGGGTGAGACGACAAATCCGGTCCCGGTCTGGTTCTGGCCGCATTCGAAGGCGGTCCCGGCGATTTTAAGGACTGATTCTGCGGCGCGGTTCAGGGCGGGCGTGTCCGTGCTGGCGTTGGGCACTACCACCGGCTGGCCCTGATCGAGGCCTTCCAGGAGGGTGGGGATGCCGTTGCCGATCACCGTTGAACGCAGTTGCGCCATGGTGGCTTTGACCGGGGTGGGCGTCATGCCGTCGATGAACCGGATGACTTTCGATTCAGCCAACTGCTGGGACACCAATGGGACGCCGAGGGAGCTGACGCTAAAGGCGAGCATCGACATGATCAGCGCTGAGACCGCAACGTTCACGGCCCCGCCGATCAGCCGGTCCACGGCACGAAGCGGCCTGATCCGCACGGTGCCGCGGATTTTCCGGCCGATCATGGTGCCCGCTCCGTGCCCCACGGCGATCAGGACGACGGCGGCGGCCACGATGGCGGTCAGCCTCCACCCGGAATCATCAACGAAGCCGCTGACCAGGGGTACGGCGAAAAAGGCGGCCACGGCGCCAGCGGCGAACCCGGCGATTCCGCCCAATGTCACCAGGAACCCGTTGCGCAGGCCGTAGCCCAGATACGACAGCAGGGCCAGGATCAGTACCAGGTCCAGAACAGTCAGGCCAAACACTAAGGCTCCTTATAAACAGTTGAAACCCAATTCTAGTGGCGCCGGCTGACATTATTCTGTGCGTTCCCACCGGCCCGGATTCTGCTTGCGCATTATCCGCAGATCCTCCGGATACGCTCCGGAGGAATGCGGCTTCAGTTGCCTTGCACGGCTCAAATGGGCTTCCGGCCCAGCGCTTCAGGGCGTTTCGGCTGCCAAGTACGTCACAGAACGTTGAAAATTCTGAAACAATGGCACAAGCGCCACAGCCGACACTTTTTATTCAGGAGATTTTATGGACATCGAGGTACTGCGCCGAGCACCCCTTTTCGCCACGCTCGACGACGAAGCATTCCGTCTGCTGACGGACGAGCTGACCGAGGTGGACCTTTCCCGCGGAGCCTCGGTTTTCCGCGAAGGCGACCAGGGTGACCAGCTCTACTTCATCGTCTCCGGCAAGGTGAAGCTGGGCCGCACGTCTCCGGACGGCAGGGAATCCCTCCTGGCCATCCTTGGCCCGGGCGAACTCTTCGGCGAAATGGCCCTCTTTGATCCGAGCCCGCGAACCGCGACAGCCACGGCAGTCTCCGAAACCCGCCTGGCCGGACTGAAGAACGAGAGCCTGAACACACTGCTCCGCACCCGCCCCGAGGTTTCGGCCCAGCTGCTGCAGGCACTGGCCCGCCGCCTGCGCCGCACCAACGACTCCCTCTCGGACCTGGTCTTCTCCGACGTTCCCGGCCGCGTCGCCAAGGCCCTGCTGGACCTCGCCGACCGCTTTGGCCGCCCGGCCACGGACGGCGTCCTGGTAGCGCACGAACTCACCCAGGAAGAACTGGCCCAGCTGGTGGGCGCATCCCGCGAAACGGTTAACAAGGCCCTGGCCGAGTTCGTCCAGCGCGGCTGGCTCCGCCTGGAGGCCCGCGCCGTGGTGATTCTGGACATGCAGCGCCTCCGCCAGCGCTCCCGCTAACCCCGCAAAGTCCCAAGAAGCGTCCGGCCCGAGGCCGGCATCCTCCCCACCGTCACCCCATCCTCGCAAGCTCGGCCGCGGGGACCTCTGACGGCGTGGGTCCACGCGTGCTGCTCCTTCGTCGCTCTGACGCACGCTTCCGGATGCCGGACCTCGGGCCTTTTTGCGGGGGCTGCAGGGCGTTGCCCACCCACTCTCACAGCCAACGCCGCGCCCAAGCCACGGCGGTAAAATTAAGTGGCGAGGTGCATGGCGATGTCTGTGGCTACGGCTGTTGTGTTGATCCTGCTGGGCTGGGCTTGTGTGGGGGCCGTGATCGGTACGGTCGCCTTGGTGATCCGTGACGGCCGTGGCCAGATACCGCTGGAGCCCTCGGACGAGTCCTGGACGGCGGGTAATCTCCCCAGCCGCCCGTACGCCACCATCCGGTTGCAGGGCCGGCGCTAAAACACCCTAGCGCTCCCGCTGGGGGTCGCCCGCCACCGTCTTCGCGGCCTCGACTTCGAGCATGAGCTTGCCGTCCTCTTCAACAAGCCGGGGCTGGTACACGTGGGCCTTGCGCTTATAGCTGAGGTACGCGATGCAGCCGTTGGCGGCGGCCATCTTTTCAAGCATGATCTCGGAACCGGGAACGAGGAGCTGGCCGAGGGTGAGGCCCACAGTGTTCTCCACCCCCACTTCATCGCCCAGTGCAGTGGTGTCCCGATCAGCGATAACTGTGGCTGCATTGACCCATCGGCCCCAGACCCCCTTGCTTTCCAGCAGGGTGGGCTGCTGGTTCATCGGTACGGTCGCCGCAAAGTAGCGGGTGTCGAACCGATGGTGCGCGAAGTCCGGACTGCGCCAGTTCACCAGCGGCTTCAGGAGGTCCGTTCGGAGCGAGAGTCCCCGCTTGGCCAGGACGTCGCCGAACGACTTCTCCTGGTTCGCCACCAGTTCCCGTGCCCGCATCCACTCCGGCGTGGACGTGGCCTCCACCGTGCTGGTGGGGTCGGGTCCGGCCAGAAGCACACCGGTCTCCTCAAAAAGCTCGCGGATGGCGCCCACCACGTGGCGCCGCGCCAGCCCGACGTCGTCCGTCCCCAATTGCTC
The DNA here is from genome assembly GCF_037203985.1 of Pseudarthrobacter sp. CCNWLW217. Taxonomy (NCBI): domain Bacteria; kingdom Bacillati; phylum Actinomycetota; class Actinomycetes; order Micrococcales; family Micrococcaceae; genus Pseudarthrobacter; species Pseudarthrobacter sp. CCNWLW217. The sequence continues at coordinate 21,745 of NZ_JBBCBT010000003.1, read as the reverse complement.
AGCCCAATGCTGGGGTGAGGGGCCCAGCCAACCCAGGGCGTCGTCGTCGGACGCGTCCAGGGAACCTCCCGGGAAGGCGAGGACCCCCAGCGGCGAGGAGCCCGGACGGTAGCCGAGCCAGGTCTCCAGGCCGGTGGGTGAATCGCGCAGCAGAACCACGGATGAGGCGAAGCGGGCAGCACGTGGCGTCCGCTCGCCGTGATCGAGCCAGCTTCGTGCCGCCCCTTCGAGATCAGGGGGAAGGACAAACAGGCGTCGGGCGAGTTGAGGCAAAAGAGGTGACCGGTCCTTAGCTGAATTCAGCGATCAGTTCGACCTCGACGGGCGAGTCGAGCGGCAGCACTGAAACGCCGACGGCGGAACGGGCGTGCTTGCCGGCGTCGCCCAGGACGCGTCCCAGCAGGTCCGAGGCACCATTGATGACACCCGGCTGGCCGGTGAAGGAGGGGTCCGAGGACACGAAGCCCACTACTTTCACGATCCGGGTAATGCGGTCAAGATCGCCAATGACACTCTTGACGGCGGCCAGGGCGTTGACGGCGCAAATGGCCGCAAAGCGCTGGGCGTCCTCGGGGGACACCGTGGCTTCGTCGGCGTATCCTTCGGTGCCGGTGGACACCTTGCCGGTAGCTTCGAGTTTGCCGTTAATAAACGGCAGCTGACCGGAGGTGTAAACGTAGTTGCCGGAGATCACTGCCGGCACGTAGCTGGCCACGGGAGCGGCCACCTCTGGAAGCGTCAGCCCGAGCTCGGAGAGGCGCTGTTCAACGGCGGAAATCGGCGCAGTTTCCGCACCGGACGTGGTGTTTGCGGGGGTGCTCACGTTACTGCTTCTCCCTCTTGAGGTAGGCAACAAGGCCGTTGCCGTCGGGACCTGTGACGACCTGGACGAGCTCCCAGCCGTCCTCTCCCCACTGGTCCAGGATCTGCTTGGTGGCGTGAATAATGAGCGGAATCGTCGCGTACTCCCATTTGGTCATGAGAGAAAGACTAGTCCTTGCCGGTAAAGTGGAAAACATGGTGACTCGTAAGAACCCCATTTTCGACACAGCCACTACCCTCGGAAAGATTTTAGGTTTCCTTGGCGTGAGCGCTATTTGCGGTGTCCTGGTGGCTGGCCTGCTGGTTCCCGCTGCCGCCGTCTCGGGCAGCGCAGCAAGCGGTTCGATCGAGTTCTTCGACACCCTCCCGGCGGAGCTGAAAGTAGACCCGCCCAGCCAGTCCACCAAGATCCTGGCCGCGGACGGCAGCCTCATCGCCAACCTCTATGAAGAGAACCGGACCAAGGTCTCCCTGGACCAGATCTCCCCCTTCATGAAGGAAGCGGTCATCGCCGTTGAGGACAGCCGGTTCTACGATCACGGCGGCGTGGACACCACCGGTATCCTCCGAGCCCTGGTGAGCACCGCCCGCGGCAACAAGCAGGGTGCCTCCACCATCACCCAGCAGTATGTCAACAACGTCCTCAACGCGAACCTCGCCGCTGAGGGCAACGAGGAGCAGATCAAGCTCAACGGCGTCAACAAAGGCGTGGGCGACAAGCTCCGCGAAATGAAGCTGGCCATCGCCCTGGAGAAGGAGTTCTCGAAGGAGCAGATCCTTGAGGGCTACCTCAACATCGTCTTCTTCAACCGGGACGCCTACGGCATTGAAGCCGCCTCCAAATTCTTCTTCAGCACCACTGCCAAAGACCTGACCCTCCCCCAGGCCGCCCTGCTGGCAGGCCTGGTCAACAGCCCCTCCGCCTTTGACCCGATCTCCAACCCGGACAACGCCAAGCAGCGCCGCGACCTGGTGCTCGGCCTCATGCTGAGCCAGGGCAAGATCACCCAGGCCGACCACGACGCCGCCGTGGCCACGCCAGTGGAGCCGAAGGTCACCCCCGCCCGCCAGGGCTGTGCCTACGCCGCCACCGCGCCCTACTTCTGCGATTACGTCCTGCACCTGCTGCTGAACAACCCTGCCTACGGCGCCACCTCCGAGGAGCGCATCAACAGTGTCTTCCGCGGCGGCCTGACCATTACCACCACCCTTGATCCCAACGCACAGAACGCGGCGCAGGCCGAGTCCGACGCGGCGGCCGGCGCCAACCCGGACAAGTGGGGCTCGGCGATCGTCTCGGTGCAGCCCAACACCGGCAAGATCATCAACATGGCCCAGAACACCTCGTTCCTGCCCGCTGACGGCAAGTTCGATACCCAAATCAACTTCAACGTGGACAAACTGGACAAGGACGGCAACGACCTCAACGGCATGGGTGGCGCCCAGCCTGGTTCCACCATGAAGCCATTCACCTTCGCTGAATGGCTCAACGAGGGCAAGTCCATGAACACGAACATCAACGCGGCGGTTCGGAAGTATCCGCAGAACTTCCCCTGGAGGAACACCTGCCCGGACCCCACGGTCGGCTGGTATGACGCCGGGATTCCCGGCAGCTTCGACCTGCAGAACTCGGACGAGGGCTACTACCGGAACATGACCGTCCTCTACGGTCTGATGAACTCCATCAACACGGCAACGTTCGCGTCCGCGGCCCAGGTTGACCTGTGCGGCATCCAGAAGATCGTGGACGCCGTGGGCATCCACGGCGGCCTGCCCACGGCTGAGGACCCCAACCCGCAGGTCAAGATGACCACGCTGGCCAACCTCATCGGTTCCACCCAGACGGCCCCGCTGACCATGGCCGCCGCGTTTGCCACGTTCGCCAACGACGGTAAGTACTGCGAGCCCATTGCCATCACCTCCGTCACGGACCAGACCGGCGCACAGCTTCCCGCCCAGTCCTCCAACTGCAAGGACGCCGTCAAACCCGAGGTGGCCCGTGGCGTCGCCTACGCCATGCAGGAAGTGCTGAACGGCGGCTCCGGTTCGCTGATCCAGCCCCGGCTGTCCACCAGGACCAACTTCCCCGTGGCAGCCAAGACCGGCACCAACGACACCAACGGCTCCACTTGGGTGGTGGGCTACACCACCGGCCTGGCCACCGCCGCGTGGTTCGGCGACCCCTTTGGCGACCAGAGCCGCCCGGGCCGGAACCTGACGGTAAACGGCAAGTTCTACCCGGCAGTGGACGGTTACATGATCGCCGGCCCGATGTTCTCCAAGTACATGCTCCAGATAGCCCCTGCCTACGGCACCGCCCCGTTCAATGCCCCGCCGACCAACATGGTGAGCGGCACACCGGCCCGGACCACTACGCCGAGTGCACCGGCCACCACGGCGCCACAGCCAACCACCCCGCCGACCCCTGCACCGGGTCCGGGAAACAGCGAAAAGAAGGACTAGCTACCTATGGCAGTCAGCCCTGCTTTGGCCAGCCGCGTCCGGAACATTGGGCGCGGCTTTGCCGTCTCCACTGCTGCCGGAGCAGCGGCCGGGCTGGCCGCCGTCGGCTACGGATTGTGGGAGAAGAACCAGTTCGTCCTCCGCGAGGAAACCCTTCCGATCCTCCCTGCCGGCCATCAGCCCTTCACCATCCTGCACCTGAGCGACATCCATTTTGTCCCGGGCCAGGACACCAAGGCTGCATGGCTCCAATCGCTGGCATCGCTGGAGCCGGACCTCGTGGTGAACACGGGAGACAACCTCAGCCATGTGAAGGCCGTAGACCCGCTGCTTAAGGCGCTCCGGCCGCTGCTCGAGTTCCCCGGTGTCTTTGTCCCCGGCTCGAACGACTACTACGCTCCGAGCCTGCGGAACCCGGCGTCGTACCTGCTGGGTCCGTCCAAGGTGAAGCGCGAAAACATCGAACTGGACTGGCCGCGGCTTCGGGCCGGGTTCGGCATGGGCGGCTGGATTGACCTGACCAACCGGAACCAGTCCGTGGTCCTGCGGGGGATGCGGTTCGACTTCTCCGGCGTGGACGACCCCCACCTGAATCGCGAACGCTACGCCGGCTGGCCCCGCGGAACCAAGAACCAGGACGATAACGCGCACCTCCGGGTGGCCGTTATCCACGCCCCCTACCAGCGCGTCCTGGACCACTTCACCCAGGACGGGGCGGACCTGCTCCTTGCCGGCCACACGCATGGCGGACAGCTCTGTATCCCCGGCTATGGCGCGTTGGTCTCCAACTGCGATCTCCCCACGTGGCGGGCCAAGGGACTCAACAACTGGGAGAGCAACGGATCCACGACGCCGGTAAACGTCTCCGGCGGCATCGGCACCTCGCGTTTCGCGCCGATCAGGATCGCCTGCCGGCCCGAGGCCGTCCTGCTGACCCTGACGGCTCCAGAGTAGCTCTCCAGCCTCAGGGCGGCATTGCGGAACGTGATAACTGGACAATCGTTCCCAGCCCGCACGAATCCTGTGAATCGAATCACGCCATGGCATAAGGTAGTTGCTACGGGAAACTACATTCGATTTAGAGCTTGAGAAGCGGGCATGGCCAAGCAGACTTCATTTTTCAGATCCATTAGCCGTCTTTATCCTCACGTCAGGCCGATCATCCCCCGGCTCATCATGGGGCTCCTCTGTGCACTCCTGGCCAGTGTGGTCGCCCTGACCATCCCCCAGGTACTCCGGGTCCTGATCAACGACTCGCTCCAGGCCGGCGGCGCCACGGACGCCGTCTGGATTGCCGCAGTCATTATCCTGGTCCTGGGCATTGCCGAGGCTGTGCTCGTGGCCCTGCGCCGGCAGTTTGTCATCAACCCGGCAACTACCGTTGAAACCAGGATGCGCGTCTCCCTTTACGGGCACCTGCAGGACCTGACCGTGTCCTTCCATGACCGGTGGGGCTCCGGGCAGTTGCTTTCCCGTGCCATGACCGATCTGAACTTCCTGCGCCGCTGGATGGCCTTCGGCGCCATCATGCTGGTGGTGACTACCCTCACCGTCGTCATCGGCATTGCAGTCATGTTTTCGATGAGCTGGCAACTGGCCCTCATTTTCCTCGCTGCCGCGGTGCCCATCATGGCCTACGGCTTCCGGTTCCGGACCCGCTTCAGCAAGGTGGCGCGGCGCAGCCAGGACCAGGCCGGCGACCTCGCCACCACGGTGGAGGAATCCGTTCATGGCATTCGCGTCCTCAAGGCGTTCGGCCGGAGCCGGGAGGCCCTGGAGAACTTCAACGAGCAGGCCGAGGAACTCCGCCAGACCGAGATCTCCAAGGCCCGGCACCAGGCCACCTTCACCATGGTGGTCACCCTGCTGCCCGAACTCGCGCTGGGCACCGGGCTGGTGGTGGGCGTCATGCTGTGCGCCAGCGGCCAACTAAGCATCGGCGCCCTCGTGGCCTTCTTCGCCACTGCCGCCGTCATCGCGTCCCCGGTGGAGTTCTCCGGCATGCTGCTCGCCATGGCACTCACTGCCAAGACCGCCGTCGACCGCCACTTCGAAGTGATGGATTCGGCCAACACCATCACCAGTCCCCCGGAGCCACGCCGGCCCTCCGAGCTCCGAGGGGCCTTGCGGTTCAACCACGCCACCTTCGCCTTTGAGGACGCGCCGGACCGGCCCATCCTCAAGGACATCAACCTGGAGGTCCTGCCAGGGGAAACCATGGCCGTGGTGGGTATCACGGGCAGTGGTAAGAGCGCCCTGATCCAGCTGGTCCCCCGGCTGTACGACGTCACGGACGGCTCCATCAGCATTGACGGCGTAGACCTGCGCGAGTTCGACGTCGAGGAGCTCCGCCGCGTGGTGGGTGTCGCGTTCGAGGACACCACTCTGTTCTCAAATTCCGTCCGCGACAACGTGCTGCTCGGCGCGCAGGACCGAAGCGAGGAAGCACTGGATGAGGCCCTCGACGTGGCCCAGGCACACTTCGCGTACTCCCTCCCGGAAGGCGTGGACACGCTCATCGGCGAAGAGGGCCTGAGCCTCTCCGGAGGGCAGCGTCAGCGGATTGCCCTCGCCCGGGCCATCGCCGCCCGGCCACGCGTCCTGGTGCTCGACGATCCACTCTCCGCGCTCGACGTGCACACCGAAGAGCTGGTAGAGGCCCGGCTGCGTTCGGTGCTGAAGGACACCACCACGCTGATCGTCGCCCACCGGCCTTCCACGGTGGCGTTGGCGGACCGGGTGGCCCTGCTGGAGGACGGTCGCATTGCCGCCGTCGGAACGCACACGGAACTGCTGGCGGAGAACCCGCACTACCGCTATGTCATCGCCAGCCTGGACCAGGAACCCCGGGACCTGGATTCGGAACTGTCCGAACTTGAGGAAGAGGCCAACGTCGAAGCCGGGAAAATCATCCGATGAGCACTGCAACGTTCGGCACAGCCAACGAGGACAACGCCCACCTCAGCAAAAGCGACAGCAAAGCCGTACGACGGCGGTCGCTCGCCTTGCTGCGGTCACTGATCCGTCCGGTGCGGCTCAGGTTCTGGCTGACCATCGCCACGGTAGTGCTGTCCCAGGCCGCCCGCGTGGCGGGGCCGGCGCTGATCGCTTTTGGCATCGACCACGCTTTGCCCGCCCTGCAGGCAGGCGACAACTTCCCCTTGGTGCTCACCGGCGTCGGCTACCTGGCCGCCGCGGTAGCAACCGCCGCGCTGACGGCCCTTTACGTCACCTCCACCGCGCGGCTCAGCCAGGCGATGCTCCTGGACCTCAGGGTGCGGGTCTTCCGGCACACGCAGCGCCTCAGCCTGGAATTCCACGAAAAGTACACCTCGGGCCGGATCATCGCCCGGCAGACCTCGGACCTTGAGGCGCTGCGCGAACTCCTCGATTCGGGCGTGAGTTCCCTCGCCTCGGGCATGCTGTTCATGGTCTTCACCGCCGTTACGGTGTTCGCCCTGGACTGGCGGAGCGGGCTGATTGTCCTGGCCGCGGGCGTGCCCATGTACTTCCTCTCGCGGTGGTACCAGAAGCATTCCCAGATCGCCTTCCGTGAATCCCGGGTGGTGTCCGCCCGGCTGATCGTGCACTTCGTGGAGACCATGACCGGGATCCGCGCCGTGAAGGCCTTCCGCAAGGAACGCGAAAACGCCGAGCAGTACGGCCAGCTGGCCGAGGACTACCGGCGGGTCACCGTCCGCTCCATCAACCTCAACGGGATCTTCCAGCCCGGCCTGGTGCTGATCGGCAACATCTGCGTGGCAGCGGTCCTGTTGTTCGGCGGATTCCGGGTCCTTGGCGGGGACCTCGCCGTGGGGGTGCTTCTGGCCCTTATCCTGTCCACCAAGCGCTTCTTCCAGCCAGTGGACCAGATGGCCATGTTCTACAACTCCTTCCAGAGTGCCCAGGCCGCCCTGGAGAAGGTGTCCGGCCTGCTGGAGGAGGTCCCCACAGTCCGCCCGCCCAAGAACGCGGTGGCGCTGCGGGATGCCAAGGGCACGGTCGACTTCAAGGGCGTGGAGTTCCGCTATGGCGAGGGCCCGGTGGTCATCCCCACCATGGACCTGCACATTCCGGCCGGCCAGACCGTAGCGCTGGTGGGCCAGACGGGCGCCGGCAAGTCCACCCTGGCCAAGCTGATCGCCCGTTTCTACGACGTCTCCGCCGGCTCACTCACGCTGGACGGCGTGGACCTCCGCAACCTCAGCACCACGGACCTGCGCCGGAACATTGTGATGGTGACCCAGGAGGCGTTCCTGTTCAGCGGCTCCGTGGCGGACAACATCGCCCTGGGCCGGCCGGAGGCCTCCCGCGAGGAGATCGAAGAGGCCGCCCGGGCCGTCGGAGCCCACGAGTTCATCACCGAATTGCCCGAGGGCTACGACACCGACGTCAACAAGCGTGGCGGGCGCGTCTCCTCAGGCCAGCGCCAGCTCATCAGCTTCGCCCGTGCATTCCTGGCCCGGCCGGCGGTACTCATCCTGGACGAGGCAACCTCCTCGCTGGACATCCCTTCGGAGCGGCTCGTCCAGACCGGTTTGGCGCGCCTCCTGAAGGCAACGGCCGACGCCGGCACTGCCGCAGGTGCCCCCGGTTCCGCTGCTGCGGGCGGGGGCCGCACAGCGCTGATCATTGCGCACCGGCTGTCCACCGTCGAAACCGCCGACCGCGTGCTGGTGGTCCACGACGGCCGCGTGGTGGAGGACGGCACACCGGCGGACCTGATCGGCGGCGGCGGGCGGTTCGCCGACCTCCACGGCGCCTGGAAGGACTCGCTGGTCTGACCGGCCGGTGCCGGTGCCGGACGCCGGGCTCTGGGCCGCCGGGACCGGCTGGGGATCCCGGCTGGGGACCCGGCTGGGATAGCCTGAACCCCATGGGAGATGAGATGGAAAACGGCGCGGCTGAACTCCTCGCGGAGCCATTGTCCGAGCGCGTTGCCGAGGTGCTGCGCGAGAGGATCATCTCCGGCCAACTGCCGGCCGGCGGAAAACTGAACGAACGGGAACTGGCCGCAGACCTTGAAGTGTCCCGGATTCCCCTGCGTGAGGCACTGCCCCTGCTGGAGGCTGAAGGCTTCATTTCCACCGAACCCCGCCGCGGCGCCGTCGTCCATTCCTTCACCTACCGTGACGCGCAGGAGGTCTTTGACCTGCGACTGCAGCTGGAACCACTGGCCGCGTCATGCGCTGCACGGAGGGTTTCCGAGGGCGCCAGCCCTGCGGCGCTGCTGGACGCCCTGGAATCTGCCCGCACCGGGGTCAACGGCGTCCAGGCGTCCGGACGTAACTCGGACCTGCATGAGGAGATCGTGAAGCTCGCCGACCACCACCTTCTCCGGCGCATGACAGGCCTGATGAACGGTCGTGTGCGGTGGCTCTTCCGCCTGACGCCGGAGCGTGACACTCCCAAGATGTGGCAGGAGCACGCCGAACTGGTCCAGGCCATCGTCGAGGGCCAGCCGGCGCTGGCCGCCGCCCTGGCGTCCGCCCACGTAGAGCGCGGGCGTCACGATTCACTTCCCGTCCTGGCCGAACGCCTTCCGGCCAGCCCGGACGCCCCCGCAGGGCGCAGCCGTCGCCGCGCGCGCTGAGGCGGCGGGCCAGCGACCGGATTTCGCATCCGGACCCCGGATCGGCTATCCTTGTAAAGTTGCTTTTGCAGCGGATCGGGATGTAGCGCAGCTTGGTAGCGCGCTTCGTTCGGGACGAAGAGGTCGCAGGTTCAAATCCTGTCATCCCGACCAAAACAAAGAGGGTCTCCCCCGGGGAGGCCCTCTTTTTTGTTCCCGCATGATGCCAATTTGTTACCTTCTGTCATAAGCATTAGTCGCGTTGTGTCATCCACGCCGGGGTGTCATCGAGGTCGGGGTGTGATGCGGGCAAAGGAATGGCCCCGGACCATGGTTCGCATGGTCCGGGGCCTCGCCTCCCTTTGGTGAGGAGTGATTACATCGGGTCAGGCCAGTTGCCCACGTTCGTGGTGTACGTGGTGTCGCTGTCCTTGGTGTCCTTGGTCTTCTTGGACATGGGATCCGGCCAGTTACCTACGGCAACGGATACCCCCGTGGTGTCAGCAATGGAACCAGCCGACAGGACGGCCGGAGCCGCCGCAGAAAACGCCAGGGCCCCGGCCAGAACGGCTGCGGCTGCAATCTTCTTCAACATATAAGTTCCTCAATACGAGTCGGATTCGTTACAAAGTCAGCACTGTCCTTGTTGACATACATTGTAAAATGTTTTCCACAGGGACTGTCAAGCATTGAGTACAAAGACTGTCCGGAATTAGGAGGAAATCCCGTGGGCAACGGATTCGGGGAGAAGCTCCGGGCGGAGCGTCTCGAACGTGGGCTGACACAGGCTGAACTGGGCAAGGACCTGTATTCCCCCAGCTATATTTCCCTCCTCGAGACCGGCCGGAGGGAACCGACGGCCGAAGTTATCGAGGAACTGGCCCGCAGGCTGGAACTGGCGCCCAAGGCGCTGGAGGCCTGGAGCCAACCCATCTCGGTCAGCGACGCCGAATACGTCCTCGCCGGGCTCTACGCACGCCAGGCCTGGGACCTCAGGGACTACCCCCTGGCCGCCACGCACGCCGCCACCGCGGCACAAATAGCGCTGGAAGGCAAGAACACCAGCGCCTGGTGGAACATGACCTACATGCAGGCCGAGTGCCTGATCAAGCAGGGCAACTGGCAGGAGTGCCAGAAGATCATGCAGCACCTGCTCGAGCACCCCATGGCCACCGAGTCAGTGGGTCTGGGTGTGCGTGCCCGGCAGATGCTCGCAGGTATCTGCCAGGGACAGGGCCAGCTGAGTACCGCCGTCGATCACGCCATGGAGGCCGTGAAACTTTGCGCGAAGCTGCCCAAAGGTTCCACACTGATTATCGGCGCCCACCGGGCCCTGATCGGGGCGCTGGCCGAGAGCGGCCGGCTGGACGAGGCCTGGAAGTTCTGCCAGGACATGAACGACCAAGTGGACGAGCACTCCATGTCCCAGCTCGCCGGCGAGGTGGCCTGGGTGATCGGCAATGTGGCGTTCATGCGGCATGACTACGCGGAGGGCATCAAGTACCACGAACGCGCTGCCCGGATGCTCTCCCCCGCCAACGACATCGAACTCTGGGCGCGGTTCAACAAGGCATCCGCAGCAGTGCGCCTGTCCTCGGGAATCGTGGAGCCGGAAACGCTGTCCTCCATCGAGCGTGCCGAACTGGCGCTGTCCATCGTGGGCGGCAACAAGACGGACCAGCTGGAAGTGGCCTTCATCCGCGCGCGGTGGCTTTACCTCACCGGCGACATCATGGCTGCGATCAGCAAGCTCCGGGAAATCCACGCCGAATCAGACGCACTGGCCAAGCACACCGCCGGCGAAGTTTCGCTCCTGCTGGGCAAGTCGCTGAAAGCCGCCGGCGAGTCGGAGGAGGCCTTGGTTTACCTGGAGGAAGCACAGAAGGCATTCAGCGCGGCTGGCGCATCGGACCGCGTCCAGCAGGCACTCGACGCCGTCCTGGAGATCCGGCTGGCGCAGCAGCGTGCCGCGAAGGCGGCCAAGGCCAGCAAGGCAAGCTAGCCGGCTAGTCCAGCAACGCAGGCAATACCGGCAAGGCCCGCTCCCAGCGGGCCCAGCCGGTAGCCGGGCCCACCTGGAACGGGCCAGTGAACAAACCTAGGCGAAGGCCTGGCCCGTGAGCTTTTCGTACGCCTCAACGTAGCGGCTGCGTGTACGGGCAACGACATCTGCCGGCAGCGCGGGCGGGGGAACGTCCGAGGACCGGTCCCAGCCTGATTCGGCTGACGTGAGCCAGTCCCGCACGTACTGCTTGTCGTAGGATGGCTGCGCCTGGCCGGGCTGGTACGTGGCTGCATCCCAGAACCGGGAGGAATCCGGGGTGAGCACCTCATCGCCCAGGGTGATGGTGCCGGACACGGCGTCGTAGCCGAACTCCACCTTCGTATCAGCCAGGATGATGCCCCGTTCGCGGGCGATCTTCTCCGCGGTGGTGTAGATCTTCAGGGTCAGTTCGCTCAGCCGCCCCGCGATGTCGTCGCCCACCATGCCCACCATGGCGTCGTAGGTGATGTTCTCGTCATGGTGGCCCACCTCGGCCTTCGCTGACGGCGTGAAGATAGCGCGCTCCAGCCGGGACCCGTCCACCAGGCCCGGGGGCAGGGGGATGGCGCAGACTGTGCCGGACGCCTGGTACTCCAGCAGGCCGGAACCGGTGAGGTATCCACGGGCGATGCATTCCACGGGGAACATATCCAGCTTTTTGCAGATCATGGCGCGGCCTTCCACCGCAGCGGGAACCCCGCCTTCCACGGTGGAGGCCAGGACGTGGTGCTCCACGCCGAGCTGGTCGAACCACCACAGGCTGAGCTGGGTAAGGATCCGGCCCTTGTCCGGGATCTCGCTCGTCAGGACGTGATCGTAGGCGCTGATGCGGTCGCTGGCCACCACCAGGACACAGTCCTGGCCCACCTGTTCGCGGATGGAGTCGTCCGCGGGCTCATACAGGTCACGGACCTTGCCCGAGTAGACGTGCGTCCAGCCGGGAAGGTTCAGGGTGGCGGTGCTGAGGCCGCGCTTCTGTTCTGGTTCCTGCGGGGAGTTCTCGGTCATGCTAAGCCTTCGCTTTCGTCACGGGCAGGGATCCGGTGGCGCTGGAGGACACCTTGATCTCGCCGCGGGCTGCCTTGCGTCCGATGTCCGTCCGGAACTGGGAGCCTTCCAGCTGAACAAGCTCCACGCCGTCGTACGCCCTTTCGCGGGCCTCCACGAGGTCGCTGCCAAGGGCAACTACGGCGAGCACGCGGCCGCCTGCGGAAATCACCTTGCCTTCGTCGTCGAGCTTGGTGCCGGCATGGATCACGTGCACGCCTTCGAGCTCGTCCACCTTCTTGAGCCCCCGGATGCGGTCACCGGTGCGTGGCGTGTCCGGGTAGTTCTCGGAAGCAACGACGACGGCGACGGCGGTGTCCTTGGACCAGCGCAGCTCTTCGGCTTTGTCCAGTTCGCCCTTGGCGGCTGCCAGCAGCAGCGCACCGAGGGGGGTCTTGAGGCGGGCCAGGACGGCCTGTGTCTCGGGATCGCCGAAGCGGACGTTGAATTCGATGACCCGGGTCCCGCGCGATGTCAGGGCGAGGCCCACGAACAGCACGCCCACAAAGGGTGTGCCGCGGTGCGCCATCTCGTTGACCGTGGGCTGGGCTACGCGGTCGATGACTTCCTGCACCAGGCCTTCGGGTGCCCATTCCAGGGGCGTGTATGCACCCATGCCGCCGGTGTTGGGGCCTTCGTCGTTATCGAAGATGCGCTTGAAGTCCTGCGCCGGGGACAGGGCTACGGTGTTGCGGCCATCGCACAGGACGAAGAGCGACACTTCGGGGCCGTCCAGGAATTCCTCGATCACCACGGTGCCGCCGGCATCGAAGCAGGTCTGCGCGTGCGCGAGGGCCTCTTCGCGGTTCTTGGTGACCACCACGCCTTTGCCTGCGGCGAGGCCGTCGTCCTTCACCACGTAGGGCGCGCCGAAGGTGTCCAGGGCGGAGGCGGCTTCCTCGGCATTGGTGGCCACCAGGGCCATAGCCGTGGGCACACCGGCCTCAGCCATGATCTCCTTGGCGAACGCCTTGGACGCCTCGAGCTGGGCGGCGGCCTTGCTGGGTCCGAACACCGGAATGCCGGCTTCGCGGACGGCGTCGGAAACACCGGCGGCCAGCGGCGCCTCCGGGCCCACCACTACGAGGTCGACGGCCAGCTTGGTTGCCAGGGCCGCGACGGCGTCGGGATCATTTCCGTCAATGTTGTGGGTGGGGACCAGTTTGCTGATGCCGGCATTGCCCGGAGCTGCATGGACCTCGGACACGTTGGGGTCGGCGAGCAGGGAGCGGACAATGGCGTGTTCGCGGCCTCCGGGGCCGATGACGAGTACCTTCACAGTCTCCAAGGGTACTTCGTGAACCCGGAAGGCTCCTAAGCTGTGTCAGCTGCGAGGGCCTCGGTGGAACAATCCCCAACGCCGTCCGCTACGAACCAACGGCATGAAGAAGCTCCTGAAGTGGCTCAAGGGTCCAACCGCCATGGCTGCGCTTGCCGGTGCCGTGGCAGCCGCCGTCGTACTTGCCGTCGCCGAACTGATTGGTGCGTCCTTTACGGCGCGGGCCACCCCGGTGATTGCCCTGGGTTCCACGTTCATCGACTTCACGCCGCCTTGGATGAAGGACTTCGCCATCGCCACGTTCGGCACCAACGACAAGGCGGCACTGTTTGTGGGGATGGGCCTGACCATCTTCCTGCTCGCCTGCGTGCTGGGCGTGGTGGCCTACCGCAAATGGGCACTGGGTGTGGCCGGAGTTGTGCTGATGGGCACCGTGATCGTTGCCAGCGTGGTGACCCGCGCCGGCGTCAAACCCCTGGATGCCATCCCCGCCGTCCTGGGAACACTGGCCGGTTTGGTGGTCCTGCGGCTGCTGATCGTACTGGCGTGGCGGGTCAGGACCGGGCCCCCGGTTCCGCCGTCGGAAACCCCGACGGCGGAACCGGGGACGAGCCGCCGCAGGTTCTTCGCCGCCGCGGGCATCACGGCAGCAGCCGCCGGCATCGCCGCCACCGGCGGCAGGCTCCTGGGCGCGGCACGCAGCAACATCGCCCAGGCACGCAACGCCCTTCAGCTGCCCGCGCCGGTGAAGGCGGCAGCGGCCATACCTGCCGGGGTGCAGTCCCCTGTGGCCGGCGTGACCCCCTGGATCACCCCGAACGGGGACTTCTACCGGATTGATACCGCACTGAGCGTTCCGGAGATCAACGCCGACGACTGGGAACTCCGCGTCCACGGCCTCGTGGAGGAAGAGGTGCGGCTCACCTTCCAGGACCTGCTCGACGCCGACCTGATCGAATCGCACGTCACCCTCACCTGTGTCTCCAATCCCGTGGGCGGCAACCTCGCCGGCAACGCGAAATGGCTGGGGCTGCCCATCCGCGAGGTCCTCAAGCGGGCGCGCCCCACCGACGGGGCGGACATGGTGCTGTCCACCTCGATCGACGGTTTTAGTGCCTCCACGCCACTGGAAGTGCTGCAGGACGACCGCGACGCCATGCTGGCTATCGGCATGAACGGTGAGCCCCTGCCGCTGGAGCACGGTTATCCGGTGCGCATGGTGGTGCCCGGGCTGTACGGCTTCGTCTCGGCCACAAAGTGGGTGGTGGATCTTGAGGTCACCCGATTTGCGGACAGCAAGGCCTACTGGACGGAGCGCGGCTGGTCCGAGCGCGGCCCCATTAAGACGATGGCCCGGGTGGAGGTGCCCAAATCCTTCGCCAAGGTGCCGGCCGGCCGCGTGGCCATCGGAGGCACCGCCTGGGCGCAGACCCGTGGCATCACCAAGGTTGAGGTCCAGATCGACAACGGGGCCTGGGCCGAGGCCACACTCTCAGCGGAGGCGTCCGTGATTACGTGGCGCCAGTGGTCCTACGCATGGGAAGCCACCCCGGGACCGCACTACATCAAGGTCCGCGCCACGGATGGAACTGGCGAGATGCAGACAGACCAGCGCGCCGAGCCTGTACCTGACGGCGCCTCCGGCTGGCAGTCCGTGATGGTCACCGTGGAGTAGCCGGCATTCCCCGGGCGTCCATGGGCTTCCCCGGACATTCCCTTCAGGGGCCCTAGACTGGCAACATGCCGCACAACCCGCATGCCACCTTCACTGTGGACTCCGCCGTCGAACTGGCCGTCGTTGAGCGCAGCGGCTTCGTGGAATCCCGGCACATCGGCTCCGCGGTACTCCTGGCCACCGACGGCACCGTGGTGACTGAACTCGGCGACATCACCACCCCCATCTATGCCCGGTCCGCGCTCAAGCCGCTGCAAGCCCTGGCGTCCATGCAGGCAGGTGTGCCTTTGCGCGGCGCCCAGGTGGCCCTGGCCTGCGCCAGCCACGTGGGATCCCTCGATCACATGGACGTGGTCGAAGGAATGCTCAAGGCTGCCGGAGTCAAGGAAGAACAGCTCCAGTGTCCGGCCGCGTGGCCCCAAGACGAGACTGCCCGCAACTGGCTGGTCCGCTCCGAGCGCGGCAAGTCCAAGCTAGCCTTCAATTGCTCCGGCAAACACGCTGCGTTCCTCTGGGCCTGCACGGAAAACGGCTGGGACACGCACAGCTACCTCGAACCCAACCATCCGCTCCAGCAGGGTGTCCGCAGCGTGATCGAGGAGTATACCGGGGAACAGATCGCCCACTTGGGGATCGACGGCTGTGGGGCTCCGGTGGCCGCGGTCTCGCTGACCGGCCTGGCCCGCGCCTTTTCCCTGCTGGCCAAGGCTCCGGGGGACAAGAACTCCAATGCCCGGGCCGCCACCATCACCACCTCCATGCTGGACTACCCGTGGGCTGTACAGGGCCGCGGCGAGGCCAACACGATCGTGATGGACGAACTCGAAATCATCGCCAAGATCGGCGCCGAGGGAGTGCTGGTGATGGCCACCCCGCAGGGCGTCGCCGTGGCCATCAAGATGCTGGACGGCAACCTGCGTGCCACGTCCCTGGTGGGCCTGACCATGCTCGCCGCCGCCGGGGCAGTGGACATCCCGGGCGTCTCCAGTGTCCTGGAAAAGGTGGTTGAGCCCGTGATGGGCGGCGGTCGGCCCGTGGGCCGGATTCGGCTGGGACCGGCCGTGTCGGCCCTCCTCGACTGACGTTTTCCCTTCCCCACCTGCATTAAGGAGGCCGGCCGCATGGCTGTAGCGCGCCGTCGTATTGGCATTGAAGAAGGCACAGCGGCGCTGGCCGCGTGGCGGGAAGGTTCCGCGTCGGCGTCGGACGTTCCTGTCCCCCGCGCTGTGACCGCCACCGCGGTGCGATACACGCTGGAGGAAGTAACGGCCCGGGCCCCGGGCAACTCGGTGGAGGTGCGGGTGCCACCATTCGGCGTCACCCAGTGCGTAGAGGGTCCGCGGCACACCCGAGGCACCCCGCCCAACGTCATAGAGTGCGACGCCGCCACGTGGCTGGGCATGGTCACTGGCCAGTTGAGCTGGGCAGACGCGGTCGCGGCGGGCCGGGTGGCGGCCTCCGGGCTGCGGGCGGACCTCTCCGCCCTCCTGCCGCTGTAGCCAGTCGGCCCAGGGCCTGTAACCCGTTAAAGCGCAGGCCCCGCTCCGGGTCTTCCGGGACGGGGCCTGCGAACTGGGCGGCGTTGGCCGCTATTCGTGGACTGCGGGTGTTGGGCTCTCCTTGGCCGGGGCGGCGTGGGCGCCGGGCCGGCTCATCTGGAAGCCCGGGATGTCACCAGGGTTCGGGCCGCCGCGGAACTTGGGGGACGGCTCCTGGCCGCCGCTGATCCGCTCAAGCTCCTGGTCCTCGAAGACTTCCTCCACCCCGAGCATGATCGCGGAGTCGTGGTTGGTGATCTCGCCACGGAACGCGCGGACCATCACGCTGCGGTCAAATTGGCCTTCCCACTTGGAGACCACGAAAGTGGCCACGCAGTTGCCCAGCAGGTTGACAACCACGCGCATGGAGTCCATCAGCCGGTCAGCGCCGAGAAGGAGGGCGACGCCGGCCACGGGGAAGATACCCAGGGCGGCGGCGGTGGCGGACAGCGCCAGGAAGGATGACCCGGGGACGCCTGCCATACCCTTGGACGTCAGCAGCAGCACGCCAAGTGCGGCCAACTGCTGGCCGAGGTCCAGGTTGTGCCCGAACGCCTGCGCCAGGAAGAGCAGGGAGATGGAAAGGTAGATCGCGGCGCCGTCGAGGTTGAAGGAGTAACCGGTGGGGACCACCAGCCCGGTGGTGGCGCGGGAACAGCCGGCGTTGGTCAGCTTGGTCATGATGCGCGGCATCACGGCCTCGGTGGAAGCGGTGCCCAGGGCCAGCAGGAACTCTTCGCGGGTGTACTTCAGGAACTGCCAGAGGGGAACGCGGGCGAAGCCCCATGCCACCAGGAACAGGAGTCCAATGAAGACGATGGCCGCACCGTAGCAGGCGGCGATGAGCAGCGCGTACGTGCTGAGGGTGTCGAGGCCGTACTGTCCGATGATGAACGCCATGGCACCGAAGGCGCCGATCGGTGCCACCTTCATGATCCAGGACATGATCTTGAAGATGAGCTCCAGGACGGTCTCCATCAGGCTGATGACCGGCATGCAGCGTTCACGTCCGATGACCACGATGGCCGCGCCGAAGAACACCGAGAAGAAGAGGACCTGCAGGAGGCTGTTATTGGCGAAGGCGCCGATGACGCTGGTGGGAATGACATCCAGGATGAAGGCTGCCGCATCCTTCGGCGGGGCGTTGCCGGTCTTTGCATTCAGCGCTTCCTGGGAGAGGGTGCTGGGATCGATGTTCAGCCCGGCACCGGGCTGGACGATATTTCCTACCACCAGGCCGAAAACCAGTGCGAAAAGCGTGGCTGCTGTGAAGTAGAGAAGGGCTTTGACTCCGACCCTTCCGACCGCCTTGACGTCGCCTACGGCTGAGATGCCCGTGACGATCACCAGGAAAATCAGCGGCGCGATGATCATTTTGATGAGCTGGATGAAGCCATCACCGAGAGGCCTCAGCTGTGAGCCGAGGTTCGGCCAGAAATGTCCGATAAGAACACCTGCCACGACGGCGATCAGAATTTGGAAGAAGAGCGACCTATACAGGGGCTTCTTCTTCGACGGCGCCGAACTCGCCTTCAGCGCCGCGGAATCTGGGATCTTCATTGATCTGTACCTATCAATCGGGAACAGCCCCGGAAATCGGGGTCTGTTTCAAACGTAACCCCGGTCACATAATTCCGCAAGAGGAGAATCAATTTCCACATTGCGAAAACTTTGGAAGGCGGGCGGGCACGAATAAAGCCGCCATGAATTCCGGCATCTGCCCCCGGGAGCCCGGCGGCGGATGTCCGAAAACGCAGCGGTGAGAAGAAGAAGGGTGCGCTCAGCCCCGGCCGATGAAAGGCATGCCCGCGGCGGTGATGACCACGGAGCCCACGCTGGCCGACGCCGGCATGTTGGCCATAAGCAGCACCGCGCGTGCGGCATCCTCCACGGGGAACATGGGCTCAACCCGTCGGCTGCCGTCGGCTTGGAGCGCGCCCGAGCCCACCCCTATGGTGTCCATGATCTCGGTGGCGGTATTGCCAATGTCGATCTGGCCGCAGGTGATGCCAAAAGCGCGGCCGTCAAGCTCAATGCTCTTGGTCAGTCCCGTCATGGCATGTTTGGTCACGGCGTAGGCAACGGTCCTTGGCCGGGGCGAATGCGCCGAAATAGAGCCGTTGTTGATGATCCGCCCACCCTGCGGCTGCTGCGCCTTCATAGCGCGGACAGCAGCGGCGGCGCACAGCATGGAACCCGTAAGGTTAACCGCCACCGTGGCATTCCAGTCGGCCAGGCTGATCTCGTCAACGGAGGCCGCGGGTCCGAACACACCGGCATTGTTGAAGAGCACATCCACTCTCCCCCACTGCCGGCGGGTGGCTTCAAAAAGCCGTTCGACGTCGTCGGCAACCGTGACATCGCAGGGCACCGCAAGCGCGTTCCGGTGCCCATCCGCCGTTTCGCGAAGCTGGGCTTCCCGGCGCCCTGCCAGCGCCACGCGGTAGCCATCGGCGAGCATCAGCCGGGCCACTGCCCGGCCGATGCCCGACCCGGCACCGGTGACGACGGCGACCCGGGATTCTACTGGCGGGCTGTAGTCAGTCATGTTGGGGCCTTTCATAGGGAATTGCCGTCAGCGCACAGCCTCGGGTGCCTCGGACAACAAGGGCCAGCCTATGACAGTCTTCGGCCGCGGCGCCGCATAAGTGCGGACCTTGGACGTGGACAGCCTCATCCGGACCAGGCCTTCGGCGATGGTGACCGCCGAGGCCACACCGTCCACCACCGGAACGCCGGCGCGCAGCCGGATCGCCTCGTCCAGCCCGGCCATCCCGCCGCAGCCCAGGACAATGACCTCGGCCTTGTCTTCCCGGACCGCGATCAGTGCCTGCTCGATGATCGCTTCGACAGCCCGTTCCGGCTCCTCCTCCAGTTCCAGGACGGCCATTCCGCTGGCACGCACGGACGCGCACCTCGCGTCGAGGCCAGCCAGCTTCAGCCGGTCCTCGATCAGCGGCACCGCCCGGTCCAGGGTAGTGATGACGGAGTATTTATGGCCCAGGAACATTGCAGTGCTGGCAGCCGCCTCGGTGATGTCGACGACGGGCACGTCCAGGAGTTCCTGAAGGCCCTCCCGGCCGTGCTCGCCGTAGCCTGCCTGGATGACGGCGTCGAACGGTTCCGGGTAGCTGAGGACCCGGTCCATCACGGCGATCGCAGCAAGGTAGCTTTCAAAGTTCCCCTCGCACGAATCCGCACCGAACCTGGGCGTGAGCCCCACGATTTCCGTGCCGGGCGCGGCGATGCTTCTGGCCTGGGCTGCGATGGAATCGGTCATGGACTGCGTGGTGTTTACGTTGGCAACGAGGATGCGCATGTCTCTCCATGGTTCATAGCGTGGAACGCGTGTCAGTGCGTGCTGGCCACGGCGATGGGTTCGCCGTCGACGTCGTCGAACTGCTGCTTGCGGTCAGTGATCAGGTAGTACGTCAGGGCGCCCAGGCCCGCGCCGAAGAACCAGGCAAACGGCGCCGCGGCTTCCAGCGCTGGTACAAAGGCAATAAGGATCGCGACGGCGGACGCCGGGAGCAGCGCGATGATCGCCTTGGGATTGACGCCCTTCGTGTAGAAGTACGCTCCTGCCGGGCTTTCGCTGTAGAGCTCTGGCACATTGACCTTTCCGCGGCGGAGCAGCCAGTAGTCGGCCATGACAACGCCGAACAGCGGCCCCAGCAGTGCACCGAGCCCGCCCAGGAAGTACACGATCACCAGCGGGTTGTTGTAAAGGTTCCACGGCAGGATCACCAGGCCAATGGTGCCGCTCACCCAGGCGGCCTTCCGGAAGTCGAGTCGCTTGGGGAACAGGTTGGTGAGGGCGTAGACGGGCGCCACAAAGTTGGCCATCAGGTTCACGGCGATGGTCAGGATCAGGATGGCGAGGCACGCCAGCACCAGGAATAGCGTGTTGGGGATGCTCTCCACGATGTCCGACGGCGTTTCGATGATGGTGCCGTTGATTTTGTACTGCCCGCCGGCAAGGACCACCACGATGGCGCCGAACAGCAGCATGTTGATGGGGATACCCCAGAAGTTGCCGCGGACGATCGACTTCCTGGAGACAGCCGAGCGGGTGAAGTCGCAGAAGTTCAGGACGAACGTGCCGTAGATGGCCACCCACAGCGCGCCGCCGGCGAAGATGGTCCGCCACATCTCGCCGCCTTCGAGCCCGCGGATACCCGTCCACTGGATGGCGCCCTTCGCTTCGATGAAGACCCAGGCCGCGAGGAGCACCATGGTCAAGAGGATGACGGGTCCGGCGAATGCCTCATATTTGCGGATCATCTCCATGCCGAAGCTGACAATCACGAGCTGCACGATCCACAGTGCTACGAAAGCGATCCAGCCCAGCGTGGACAGGCCGAGGATGGAATTGGTGTCCAGCTCGTGCAGCGACGGAACCATGGCCACGAGCATGACCCGCAGCACCACTGAGGCCAGGAAGGTCTGGATGCCGAACCAGGCGACGGCCACCGCCCCGCGCAGCAGGCTGGCGAGCTGGGCGCCGCGGATGCCGAAGCTGATCCGACTCATGACGGGGAAGGGCACGCCGGTCTTCTGGCCCATGAATCCTGAGAAGCTCAGCAGCGCGAAGAGCAGGACGGCGCCGATGGCCAGGGCAGCGAGGATCTGCCAGCCGCCAAGGCCCAGCGAGAAAAGTCCGACGGCGAACGCGTAGTTGCCGAGGCTGTGTACGTCATTCGCCCACAGGGTGAAGATGCTGTAGCCGGTCCAACGGCGGCCCTGCCGCTTCGTCGGGGCCAGGTCCACGTTGTACAGGCTCGGGCTGATGGCCTGGCCGGAGGCGGCACTTGCGGTTTCGCACAGGGCGTCGATGCCGGTGGCCGGGTGGATCGGCTGGCCCGACAACGCTGTCGGGGCGGGAGCCGGTTCGACGCCGACTGGTGGGGTCGTCTGCATCTGGATCTCCAGTTCTGGGATTTCCGCGGTGGTGAGCCCCTGATCTGACGATCTCTGCTGTTATTCCACATCGCGAAATGAAGTTATTGAATAGTGAAATAAGAGTATGAGCTGCATCACCCCGGGTCAAGGCTGGGAGGCTTGGCCAGCGGTCACAATCGGTCCGCAGCGCAGCCATCGCCCCAAGGCGAGCGGGCCCGGCCTGGTCGTGTTGACCATGGCGCGGTTCCCTCGATAATCTCGAATCGTAAAATTGTTTTCTCACAATACGAAAACATAAGCCCTACATTCAAAGATGAAACGAGGCTGACGTGGCTGCAGGAGAAGATACCTCCCATATCCTCAGCGGGTTGACTAACCAGCTGCCTGATCGTGATCCGGAAGA